>NZ_JAERLW010000030.1:0-677 GCF_018256215.1 Gluconobacter sp. Dm-73
AAAGCTGCAGACCGTTGTCGAACTGCCTGAATTCATAAAGCGGGCAAAAGCCCTGATGTCAGACGACGATCGTATGGCTCTGATTAACATGCTCGCTGCGATGCCAGATGCTGGCCTTTCTTTAGGCGGCGGTCTGCGAAAGGTCCGCTTTTCCCGCGAGAATGGTGGGAAGAGGGGAGGGTACAGAACTCTCTACGTTTTTGGTGGAAGACAGATGCCTCTGTTTCTCCTGACTGTTTTTGCCAAAAACGAGAAAGACAATCTGACGCGATCTGAACAGGCCGCCCTGGTAGAGTTGAGCAAGACGCTTGTTGCGAAATACGGAGAACCATCATGAGCGCTTATGACAGCATTCTGCAGGGGCTAAATGAGGCTCTTGCCTATTCGGACGCTCCGGCCGACGACTGTGTGACCCACCAGGTGCGTGTTCCGTCGGTTGACGTGGCGGCCATCAGAACCCGGACCGGACTCTCTCAGGCCCAGTTTGCCAGAAGCATCGGGGTCGCCAAGGGGACCCTTCTGAACTGGGAGCATGGCCGTCGTCAGCCAACCGGACCGGCTCAGGTTTTGCTGGCGATGTTGGATAAGCGACCGTCGTTAGTGAGTGAGCTGCTTGCTGCCGTTCGTTGAGAAAACACAGGTCCCGACACGCTCATTCAGACGACCGATATGGGGGG
>NZ_JAERLW010000031.1:0-507 GCF_018256215.1 Gluconobacter sp. Dm-73
AACGCCGCAGGCCAGCAGGGCGACCAGAACGGACCGGGTGCTGTCCTGCGGACCATTCTGGAAAAGATCTGGCATCTAATCGCCTTCGGTCTGAAAATGAAACCCTGAGAAACCTGTATCAGGGATACCGACCCGGACAAACCGTCAGAGTGCGACCAAATGCGCGCTTACACGAATACGCCATAAATCCAACGGCACCGAGACGACTGAAAGGGCAGTAAGTGCCGGCTGCTCAGGGTCCGGGTGGTCTCCATGTCCTCTCCCAAGGGCGAGCACCAGCGTGGCCCGCGCCCAGGACCGCTGCTCTAGAACAGGCAGGACTTCGGCCAAGTGGCAGGGTCGAAGGATGAGAGCGTCATGACTAGGCTCAGGACCTATTAATTTATTGAACTGAGCGAGAGGTTGTGATTCACAGGCTTACCGATGGAGGGTAGGCCTGTGAGTGAGGTATTTTTGTTGTCTGAGCGCCAGATGGAGCGGATTGAGCCGTTTTTTCCTCTGGCGCAC
>NZ_JAERLW010000032.1:0-795 GCF_018256215.1 Gluconobacter sp. Dm-73
GTAAAAATTGACCAGAAATTCGTGCATTCCTGTGTCAGTCGTAAGGAGGATAGAAAAATAATATCTGCGATTGTTGGCTTGGCGAATAGCCTCGATATTGACGTGATTGCAGAAGGGATAGAGACGGTCGAGCAGGCAGATCTGTTACGGAAAATTGGTTGTACGAAAGGGCAGGGGTATCTGTTCAGTCCTCCTCGGCCATTAAAAAGGATTGGAAACCCGAATTCCAATCCGGTGGTACATACGGAAAACGAATATCAAAGACTATCTATTGAAGAGAGGGCATTTCAAATATCATCTCTCTATAATTCGAGAGAAGTTGCGATTTGTTTTATAGATCGAGACTATATCATCCGGGATGCTAGTATGACATTCTGTCGTCGGATTGGTTTTGACAAAAAAGAGGTTATTGGTGCCGATATCCATGTGCTTCTGCCTGATACGCGTACGATGCTCGAATGGTTGAAGTCTTTTAGAGAACGCGGTCTACCTTATCCTCCCTACAGGTTTACGCGGGAGAGTGGTGACATCGACCTTGTTATGCTGACCCAGGTCAGGGACGAATCAGAAGAAATTCTAGGTTATTCAATTATTTCACTCGAAATATTTAGCAAGACAATTAATGGGATAATGGCGCAGAAACGGCTGAACGTCTGGTAACCTGCATATTCTGGAAGTCATTCGGGAAGACGCCTTCTCTCTGATGTAATTACAGCTCAGAGCCTGTTTGGAAAATCGGTCTGATGTGATTCAAGCTCTGGATGTGGACGCCAGAGCAGAGGGGCCGGATGGCCA
>NZ_JAERLW010000003.1:0-399475 GCF_018256215.1 Gluconobacter sp. Dm-73
CGCGGGGTGGAGCAGCCCGGTAGCTCGTCAGGCTCATAACCTGAAGGCCGTAGGTTCAAATCCTACCCCCGCAACCACTTCCATCATAAATCCCTACAAATCGACGTCTGATCGCCATGAAATACTGGCTTATCAGACACTTAAACACGTCCCGACCCTCGAAAGAGGGCCGGGCGATTGCGCGCGTCTTCATCATGCCATGGCCCACTGGGCCGCCTCAACCGGTTTCTCCGATCGTTTGTTCAATATTCATCGAAGGAAACCAGGCAATGTCTGAAGATCAGGAAATGCGCGAGGAAATCCGTGCCAGAATGAAGGGCCGGATCCGGTTTAATGTCGCCACAGATCGGGTCGAAGTGATCGTCGGGGAGCCGGACGAATTTCTCCGCTGGGAGCCGATCAACCGGCTCACCATGCTGCAGCATCTTCCACCCCTAGTGGTGGAGAGGCTTTGGGACATGTTCGCCGACGCGGCAGGGGCGGGCTTCTATGCTGAGGACCGGTTGGCCGGGGTAAAATTCCTTGGCTTACACAGGGTGGCGGAGTATCTGGAGGAGAAGGAATGCATCCGGATCGACGAAATCCCGATGCCTTCGTTCTCAGCATTGGCACCAGCGGTGAGTCTAGATACATATCTTGCGGGGCGAAACCGGACGACAATCAGCGAAATCCTGAAGGCCGTCCCTGATGCCGCCGAAAAGGAGTTGCCTCTTCAGCTCAAAGAGACTGGATGGGAGCCACGGCGGTCAGCTACAGAACGCTTTTGGGTGAAAGTTCAAAACGGGTAGACTGATGAACCGACTCTCCTTCTCGTTAGAGGGGGAGAGTTGGCGTACGCCAAGCAGAAAGGCAGCTTTCGCCTACACGTCAGACATACAAGGAGAGTCCGGTAGTTTCCGGAAGCAGACATTGGGACTACTCAGTTGGACCGACAAAATATGCATTCGCACATAACAATCAGAGAGGCAAAACATGGCAATTAGACACATCGGCGTTTAGCATTATAATTGATTTACACACTGGAAACGCAGGAATTCTCAAAATGGTCCCAAAATTTTTCATAAAAAATTTCATTGATCATTATGGAGACCCATCTTCGTTCAAATATAACGGGTTATGGAGTCTTCTTTTGACGAGAAACAAAGAGGAAACAGCTGATTTTGCTAGAAGATATTTCGATGACTTCAATAAAATTTCTACAGACGGATGGAATTTATGCGTCTGCGCGAATTTCGACCCCAATAGATATCCTAGCCAATGGTTTGATGACGAAAAATTTTTTGAATATGAGAAATTAATTCGAGAGCAGTTGATTTTTTCAGGAGTAACAGTTCCTGATATGGCAATAATATTTTATGATCCGCACGATGAATATTTAGGAATAACAAATCTAATAATACCAATAAATAATAAAGCGATGCAAAATAAAATATTGTTTAAAAGAGCATTTGAGGGCATACAATCTGATATAATGTCATCGGCTGATGAACTCCATATCAATATCAGATCTGAAATAACCTCTGACGACTACAAAAAAATCATAAATAGGTTACAAGGGAAATTGGAAAGAAGGAAACTTTTATCTTTTATAAGCATGATTTCATCTCCGGTTGGAAACGCATTTCTGGGCGCTTTAGTCGGCAAGTTTGTTTCATAACGTAACAATCTGGTTTGCTCTCCGCTATATTTTTAGCGAAGCAGACAGGCGGCAGTCGCCTTCATGTTGGACATCCACGCGGCTGTGGCCATTGCCCGAAAGCCGACATTATCAAGCGAACCGTAATAGACAGATTTTGGGGCAAAACCAACGTTCGCGAGCAGCGCTGAGAATGGTAGGTCGACATCTAAGACCTGCCATTCTCTCCGCACTGATGATCGTTCCCAGAATGCGCAGGACTGGGCCGATTGCAGAATGACAGCTTCCAAATGATGCGTAAGTGAAGCGGACATCGTTCAGCTAAGTTTCGAAGCCTGAGTTCTTCGTTTTGGGTGGCCGCGCGACGTCGATGACTTAGACATCGATCATATCCCGCAACCCCTCTGGCCGCAGGTCTATCAGCATCTGGCGCATGGCTACGCCCGTTTCCGGCCTCTGTCGATACGGTCAAGTTGCGGCGGGATACGCTGGAGGCAGCGCGCAACGAGACCTCGGCCAAGTTCGTGGAGCCCGTCGCCAAGTGAGCCAAGCGCTATATCGAGCAGTTGCTGCCCGATTGCGAACTGACCTTCTCCGAGGATCTCGGGCTCGAGCGCGTGAAGCGCGTTGGTGTCGCCGAGGATTGTGCGAGCCTATCGCGCGGCACGCAGGAACAGCTGGCGGTGCTAACCCGGATCGCCTTTGCCGACATGCTGCTCGAGCAGGGTAAGCCCGTATCGCTGATCTTCGACGATCCGCTGGTCTATTCAGACGACGGCCGGCTCGACACGATGATCGAAATCTTGAGCGAGGTCGCGACGCGCATGCAGGTCATCCTGATCACCTCTCGCGACCGTGCTTTCCGTCAGGTTCCAGTCAACAGACTGCTGATGAAGATCTCTTGAGAGTCTTTTCTCAGCGGTTGCTGATTTGAGATAGGTTGACGCGTCAGAGAACGCAAATCATGATCGCGTAAAAGAGGATAAAATATGGCCAGGACTGCCGAATATTCTATCAAGGGCTATCTCTACCAGTTCCTGCGCTATCTGTCGGAAATCCTCGCGGCGGGGCCGGGAACGAAAATCACGATCGAGGGAGCGATTGAGGATGTCGATGTCGCGGCCCCGGGGTTCACGACCGCCGTCCAATGCAAATATCACGAGGCCGTCGACAAATTCTCGCTGAGCAAGATTTACAAGCCGGTTCTGCTTATGCTCCAGCATTTTTCACACAACAGTAGCGCAACGCCGGAGATCCGCTATCGGCTTTTCTGTCATTTTCCTGACCAGAATGGTACGCGCCAGCTAAGCAAGGATGAGCTCAAATCGGTGCTCGCTACCAAATCCGAGGCGATGCAGAAGATTATCGAACGGATAGCGCCCGGCGTCGATCACGGTGTATTCTTGGCGCGATTCACGATCGAATTTGGCCAGACCAGCGAAGGCCTGCAGAAATCCGTTCTCGCGACACTCAGCGCCAAGGGGTTCTCCGCAGAGGATGTCGATGCGATCATTTTCCCCAATGCGATCCAGCGGATCGTCGATACTGCGACCCGATCCGCTATCACCGACCGCACAGTAGATCCCGCTACCTTCATCGAAGCACTCCGAGATGTCCGCCGTGTGACGTTCACCCGCTGGACGCGGGCACTTGCCTCGCGCGCGCAGATTGCCAAGCGGTTGCGCGAAGATCTTGCCCCCTCGCTCGCGCACAATGTTCGCCGCCGTACGTTCGTCATCAACCCGGGCATGATCGAGAAGTTCGACGATACGATCGTCGCTTTTATCAAAGGGTTCGTCGAGCGCTACTGCTGTAAATATCTCCACGAGTATCCGCCACTGTTCCTGATCACGGGTGATTATGACGTGGATGCGCTGGCGACCCGACTCCACGATGCCGGCCTCACCGCCGCGACCGGCATGGTCGGAAGCGCGTTTCGCGCCAACGCGTTTTTCAAGAAACCGATGCGCCGGAAGACGCCGCTCGAGATCGAGTTTCGCCTCGGCCTCGCGCGCCGGTCAGTCGTCACCGAAGATCCACCCCAGCGTCCAGACGAGCTGTTCTTGGTGAACGTGACCGACGACGTCTGGGCGAAGAAGGACGTTGCAGTCCATCGCTTTGAGATCGAGCGGCTGTCCGATCTCGAATATGTGCTTAAGCTGAGGAAAGAATATGCCTGATCTTAGTGATCCTATCGGCTGCGTCACTGACAGCTCGCCGTCGTTGGTGCGCATCGAAATCAGCAATGCGGAGGATTTCGAGAAGCACAAGGCGAAGCTCGGCGTCGGGCAATATCTGCTGATCGCGTCGGGCAATGATCTCTATTTGCTTGCCACCATAATGGCGGTCCGTGCCTCGCACGTAGATCGCGCCAAGCCTGAGAGCGGCGATGGTGGGGGCGGGGACGCGGACTCGGTCGCGTTCCGCTTCCAAATCGACACCCAGCCAATCGGCACGCTGTCGGACGATAGCGACTTCACTCGGGGCACACCTGCATTGCCGGTGCCTACCGAATATGCCTATGTCACTCCACCCGAGATGCTAAGCACAATTTTCTCGAAACAGATCAAATCGCCATTCTCGTTTGGGACGCTGAGCGTCGCGCCCGACGTAAAGTTTGAGGTTGATGGCGACCGCTTCTTCAGCAAGCATGTCGCAGTGGTCGGCTCGACGGGGTCGGGCAAATCCTGCGCGGTCGCCAAGATCCTTCAGACCGTAGTTGGCATTGAGCAAAAGGTAAACGCCAACAAAGCCGCGCAGAAGAACGCGCACATAGTGATTTTCGATATTCACGCCGAGTATGCAGCGGCCTTCCAGCTCGCCGAGACCGAGAAATTCACGCTCAACCTACTCGACGTTGATACGCTTAAGCTACCCTACTGGCTGATGAACGCCCAAGAACTCGAGGAGTTGTTCATCGAAAGCAATGAGAACAATTCGCACAACCAAGTCTCGCAGTTCCGCCATGCCGTCGTGCGCAACAAGTGCCGGCACAATAATGACCTCGAGAATATTTCGTTTGACACGCCGGTCTATTTCTCGATCGACGAGGTGGTGACTTATCTCGAGAATATGAATGCTGAGGTGATCGGTAAGCTCGCCAATGAGGGGAAGCCTAAGCTCGCCGACGCGACTTTGGTTGCTGACCGCGACAGCTGCTATTTTGACAAGCTGCAGTCGTTCGTGGTCGCGTCGACAGCTACTGCGACCAAGGCTAGTAATGGGCCATTTCATGGCGAGTTCGATCGCCTGATCCTTCGCCTACGCACGCGGCTTGCCGATCCACGCCTGCGCTTCGTTTTCTATCCGGTAAAAGAGGGCGGAGCAGCGCTCGAGACCAGCGACTTCGCCGATGTGGTCCGCCAGTTCGTCGGGTACCTCACCAAATCCAATGTCTCGATCGTCGACCTGAGCGGCATCCCGTTCGAGGTGCTGAGCATCGTAGTCAGCCTGATCTCGCGGATGATCTTCGACTTCGGCTTCCACTATTCTAAGAACCGCCATGTCGGCGGCAATGTCAGCGACGTGCCGATAATGGTGGTGTGCGAGGAAGCGCACAATTACGTGCCCCGGTCGGGTGGCGCGCAATATGCCTCCTCCCGGAAGTCGATCGAGCGGATCGCCAAGGAAGGCCGGAAATATGGCGTGACGTTGATGGTCGTGAGCCAACGGCCGTCCGAGGTTTCTGAGACGATCTTCTCGCAATGCTCGAACTTCATCTCGCTCCGGCTTACCAATGCGGTCGACCAGAATTACATTAAGTCGCTGCTTCCTGATCTGTCCGCCGGGATAGGCGACCTGCTGCCCAACCTCGGCCAGGGTGAATTTCTCACCGTGGGCGACGCGCCGCTAATGCCGACTGTTGGTCGGTTCGCGCTCCCGGTGCCCGAGCCGCATTCGCGCAGTGTCAATTATCTCCAAGAATGGAATGCCGACTGGCGCGAGATCAATTTTGACGATGTGATCGAGCGCTGGCGCGGCAAGGTGCTCGGCGCCACCGCTGACACCTCCAAGATGGGCTAACCCGTGTCGTCACCTATCTATCAGCAGCGACGGGCGACCACCGAGCCTTCGGCCCTGTTTGGCGCACTCATCCCTACGGGCCGCTTCAATCACGTTGAAGCCCTAAGCGAGGTGACGACTAGGTACCCAATCTTGGTGATCGCGATTCTCGCTTAACGCTGATCAACGAACGGCGGCCTTCGGGCGGCGGGACTAACTCGACTAACCGACCAACATTGGGGTGCGCTGCGGTCGGGCTGCTGGATCGGAGGCGAATGACAGGTCCCGGCATGAACGGACGTTCAAGCGTTGACCGCTGAACGTCTCGACTTGGTCGGTAGCAGCCAAGAACATGAGCGCAAAGAATGGATGCTTTCGTTTATCGCTATCCCGATAGCCGACTTTCCGTTCCCCCTCCATTGCTGTCGCATCAGCAGGAGAGGATCAACTCTGCCATCCCGTCCAGCCGGACCTTATGCCGCTCCCAGTCCGGCATGATACGCGCAAGAAGTGACCAGAACGCAGGGCCATGGTTGTGCTCCTTCAAGTGGCACAGCTCATGCAGGATCACGTAATCAATGCAGTCACGCGGAGCTTTGACCAGATGCGGGTTCAGTGTGATGGTGCCCCCTGGTGAGCAGTTGCCCCACTGGGTCTGCATCACCTGAAGTTTCAAGGCAGGGGGCGTTGTCACCCACAGTGTTGTGGGGAGAAGGGCGGACAAGCGGTGGCGGAACACCTCCTGCGCCCGCGTAAAATACCAGAGTTCCAGCATCTTCTGGATCCGCAGAGCGTGACGTTCCTGTAAGGATACTTCCAGCCGCCCACGCAGCATCCGCACGGTCTCGGGCTTATCCGGCTGATGATGCACTTTCAGCAGATGCCGCCGTCCCAGATAGAAATGACTTTCCCCACTGACATAGGCACGCGGCGTGGCATGTTCCTGCACTGTCCGGAAGTCCCGCAGTTTCTGCCAGATCCAGCGGGTTTTCTGGTGAAGCGCCTTGTCCAGATCAGCCTCTGTCGTGCCGTCCGGGACAGAAGCCTCCACACGCAGGTCAGGATGCACCCTGATCCGCAGCGTTGTGCCGGGACGTGCGCGGAGCACGAGATTCACCCGGATCTGCTCCCCTCCATAGGTCAGAATGCGAGAAGGGATTTCTTCCATGTTCAGCCGCGTAGGGTATCAGCAGGCCCAGCCCGCATGATCTGGATGACCTGCTCGATGATCTCCTGCGCCTTGTCCACCCCAAAGCCTGCTTTCTGGCCTGCGCTGAACAGCAGAGGCAGCAGTTCTTTCCTGACCGCCTTTTCCATATCCGGGCGACTGAGAGAATTCTCCCGCACGGCTTTATCCACGATGCTGTCGATCTCGAACGCCAGATCAACCCAGCGCTGTTTTTCTTCATCCGTCTGTTTGTGGTTAAAGATGGCGGCCAGTGTTTTCAGGAACACGCCATAATAGGCGTGCGCATGGCGATGTCCGTCAAAAACAGAGGGGATATTCTCCAGTTTCCGCTGGGCCGCCTGCTCCTCAAATTCCTGAAACAGCATGAACTGCTTGAGTGGGTGGTCGAACAGGCTCTCCGCCTCTTCAATCACCTTGCGCAGCAGGGCCGAGAACGCTTCCTTCGCATACGGATCATCCTGCATCTCGTGGTCGATCATTTTCGTCACACGGGTGCGGATCAGGTCCGTCTCGTTGCGGGTTTTCTCTTCGCTCCAGTTTTCTGGCTGATTGTCTTCGGGCTTCTGGCCCATCTTGCCCACGGCATACAGTCCATTGGACTCATGGACCTTCACGCCCGCCACATGCCGGTCCAGCAGTTTCTTCACCTGCTCGGCGTACTGGTCAAAATCCACGGTTTCGCCCGTATCCTGCATGACCATCTGGCGCAGGCTACTCAGTTGCTTCAGCGTTTCCTTGTAGGTGGCGCGGTCTTTTTCCGTGAAACTGGTGTCTTCAAAGAACGCCACGGATTGCAGCGCCACCTTCAGACAGGCCGCGAACTTCGTCAGCGCTTCATAGAAATCATCCCGACGCTTGAGGTTTACGTCCACCATCTGGCCGTGTTCCTCCACCATGCGCGGCATCAGCACGGCGCGAAGCTGCTGGAGGTCGCTCCTGTTCTTCACGCCCTCAAAAATGGCCCAGAGCGCTTTGTGCAGGGCAGGGAGTTCGCGGTATTCCGTGCTCATCTGGCTATACAGCCCGGCAATGTCCTTGGGGTCATACCCGCCGACATTCTCGGCTGCCAGTTCGTCATACCAGGCCAGCGTGGTGTCCAGCTCCGCCAGAATGCCGCGATAATCAATCAGCAGCCCATGCTTCTTCTGGTCATGCAGGCGGTTCACACGCGCAATGGCCTGGAGCAGGTTGTGCTGCTTCAGCGGCTTGTCGATATAGAGCACCGCATTCTGCGGTTCATCAAAGCCGGTCAGCAGCTTATCGACCACAATGATCAGCCTGAGATCCGGGTCCTTTTCAAAGCGCTCAATAACGCCGCGTGTGTAATCCTCCTCGCTCTGGCTGCCGACATTGTTTTTCCACCAGTCCTGAATTTCCGGCTGCTTGCGCTCATCCACTTCCGTATGGCCCTCGCGCGTATCGGGCGGGCTCATGACGATGGCACTTTCAAACAGACCGACCTCATCCAGATACTGCTTGTAGCGGATGGCAGACAGCTTGCTGTCACAGGCCAGCATACCCTTGAGGCCGCTGTCGATGTTGCTGTCAAAATGCGTGGCCAGATCCATGGCGATCAGCCGGATGCGGTCATCGGCCTTGTAAACCTGATTGGCGCGGGCAAAGCGCTTCTTGAGGTCTGTGACCTGTTCTTCCGTCAGCCCCTGCGTGATGCGCTCGAACCACGCATCAATGGCGCGGTCATTCACATCCAGATCAGGCTTGCGCTCTTCATAGAGCAGGGGCGTCACCGTGCCGTCCGAGACAGCCTGCTGCATGGTATAAGAGTGGATGATCCTGCCAAACCGGCTTGTTGTTTCACTCCCCTTGAGCAGCGGCGTGCCGGTAAAGGCAATGAAGGCGGCATTGGGGAGCGCGTGCTTCATGCGGGCATGGTTCTCCCCGCCCTGACTGCGATGCCCTTCATCCACCAGCACGATGATGTCCGCACTGTCGTTATGGCATTCGGGCAGCGTGGTCGCGGTGTGGAACTTGTTGATGAGCGAGAAGATGATGCGTTCCTGCCCATGCCCGATCTGCTGCGCCAGACGGCGGCCGGACGTGGCGAGTGCCTCTTCCTTGTCCTTCTTGTCCGCCAGTTCGCCGCCGGTGGAGAAGGTCGCGCTCAATTGGCGCTCCAGATCTTTGCGGTCTGTCACCACCAGAATGCGACACTGTTTGAGGTCCTCATCCAGAATGAGGGCGCGGCTGAGGAACACCATGGTGAAGGACTTGCCTGACCCTGTGGTGTGCCAGACCACGCCGCCCTCGCGCCCGCCATCGCTGCGGCGGGACTTGATGCGTTCCAGAAGGCGCTTGATGCCAAAAACCTGCTGATAGCGGGCGACGATCTTGCCTGCCTTGCGGTCGACCAGCGTGAAGAACCGCGTCATGTCCAGCAGGCGCTCGGGGGAGAGCAGGCCGATCAGCAGACGGTCCTGATCCGTGACATGCAGCGGGCGGGACGCCCAGTCCTCGAACCACACCCGGTCAGAGGGTTTCCGCTCGGTAAACAGCGCATCTTTCTGCGCCCCTGAAAGCGGTGTGTTTTTGAGCGCCTCCATCCGGCTTTCGGGAATGTCCTCTTCCTTCCAGCTTGCCCAGAACTTTTTGGGCGTGCCGCAGGTGCCATAGCGCCCGTCATGGCCGGTGATGGAGAGCAGAAGCTGGCTGTAGGCAAAAAGCTGAGGGATTTCATCCTTGTTCTGATTGCGGATGTTCTGGGAAATCCCGGCCTCCACGGTCGGGCCTTTGCCCGGCTGGCCATCGGGGCGCTTGGCCTCGATCACCGCCAGCGGAATACCGTTGACGAAACACACAATATCCGGCCTGCGCATCTGTGTCAGATCCGTGCGCAGGACGCTGAATTCTTCGCTAAAGGTAAAGCTGTTATTGGCCGGGTTCTGCCAGTCGATGAGGGCGATGGTCGGGTTGGCCTTGCGCCCGTTGATGAACTCGGTAATGGCAATGCCGAACAGCAGATGCGTTGTCATCTTCTCATTGGCGTCGCGCAGGCCGGAGACAAAGTCCGGGTGCGTGACGATGGAGACAAGCCGCTCAATGGCCTGATTGGACAGGGCGTGTTCCTGTCCTTCAAACGTAAAGCGCCGTTTTTTCAATTCCGCCCGCAGGAGAGCGTCCAGCACCACGGCACTCTGCTTGCCGCCCCGCAGGGCCAGTGCTTCGGATGGGGGCAGAAACCGCCAGCCGAGTGTGCTGAGCAGAGCCAATGCGGGCAGTTTGGCGCTGTATTCTTCCTGAAATTTTGGGGCGGGGGGCATGGTGTCAAATATCCTGCGATCTGAAATGACTTAATCGACTTTTACGCGACGTTTGCCGGTGAGGAGCTGCTGCATGAGGGCTTTCTTTTCCTGACGCAGGCGGGAAAGGTCGGATTCAAGGGCTGCGATTTCTTCGTCTGCTGTGGTCAGGACGGCGGCTATGGATTTCTGTTCCTCTACTGCCGGTACGGTAATTTGTAGATGCATAAAGTCAGCAGGTTTGACGTTGAGAAGACCATGTGCACGGCCACCTTCATGAGCAATCTGCGTAAGTCCGTAGTTTATGAGGCCAGAATCAAAATAAAATTCAAAAAAATCTCCGTTGGCAGTCAGATGAGATTTTAAACGGAAGCAAATATATAGGGTGGTAACGACACCTTTATCGTAACGGTTAAGTCGTTTAATCGCTCCCATAGGATAACCAATGGAATAACTTTTATTATAAGCGAAATCACCCTTTTCAAGGAGAAAGTATCCATCAAGCGTATCTGATGCGACTGTTTTTTTGAAATATTCTTCCTGTTTTACCAATCCATCTTGGGCAGAAATTGTAACAACGTTTGTATTACCTGATGTGTTTCGCTGCATAAGGCGAACGAAAAAATCAGAAAGCCGGTGCTTTTTCCACTCCTCTGTGAACCCCGGCAGGCGTTTTTTACCTGTGAGAAGTTGCTGCATGAGGGCTTTTTTCTGCTTCTGGCTGTTGGCCAGAAGCTTCTCCGTCCCCTCAATCGCACGATCCCACGTCGAGAGGATCGCCGCGATCTTCTTCTGTTCGGGGAGAGGGGGGAGTGGAATCTCAACCTGCTGATAAGCTCCTACATTTAAATGTTTCTGAGCCATTCCTCCTTGGAGGTTAGCAACCTGTGATTTTCCATATTCTGAGTTGGTAAAAAGACAGAGGTAAGTAGGGATGATTTTTTGTATGTCAGGGCGAGCTATTACGATATCGATCGCATTGCAGCCAGCATATTGCGGAGTTACCACGCAAGCTGTGCCGGGATAGCCTGTACGAACGACCAGAACATCCCCAGTTTTCAACTCACTTTTTTTATTTTCATTGTGGCCTTTGTGAGAAAAATAGACCCAATCTGAGTTGTTGACCTGACCTTCTTTCACATTGGCTGAACGAAAAGCTTTAATACCTTCGCTTGCAGAGACGTAATATTGTGATGGTTTAATAACAACGCCCACAGAAACGGATCGACAGACTTCTGCAACAGATCGTTTTTTCCACTCCTCAGGAAGCATAACCCAGCTCCTTCAGATAAGCGTCCATCTGGGCTTCCAGCTTGGCCAGTTCCGCCTTGATTTCAGCCCGTTCAACCCGCACGGCGTTCAGGTCGATCTCTTCTTCTTCCTCAAACGTATCGACATAACGCGGAATGTTCAGGTTGTAGTCGTTCTCTTTGATCTCGTCCGGCGTGGCGAGGTGGGCGTATTTGTCCACGTCCTTGCGGGCGCGGTACGTGTCCACAATTTTGGTGATGTTCTCCTCGGTCAGCACGTTCTGGTTCTTGCCTGCCCTGAACTCTCGGCTGGCATCAATGAATAGCACGTCCTTCGTCTTGCGGTCCTTGCGGAAAATCAGGATAGCGGCAGGAATCCCTGTGCCGAAGAACAGCTTTTCCGGCAGGCCGATCACCGCATCCAGCAGGTTTTCCTCAATCAGCTTCTGGCGGATTTTGCCTTCCGAACTGCCCCGGAACAGCACGCCATGCGGCACCACCACACCCATGCGGCCCATGCGGTCTTTCAGGGTGGAAATCATGTGCAGGATAAAGGCGTAATCGCCCTTGGTCTTGGGCGGCACGCCACGCTTAAAGCGGTGATGCACATCGCCTTCCGCCTCGTCATGCCCCCATTTGTCGAGACTGAAGGGCGGGTTGGCCGTCACCACATCAAAGCGCATCAGATGGTTTTTATCATCCAGCAGCTTGGGGTTGCGGATGGTGTCGCCCCATTCAATGCGGTGGTTGTCCTCGCCATGCAGGAACATGTTCATCTTGGCGAAGGACCATGTGGAACCAATGGCTTCCTGCCCATACAGGGCATAATCCTTGCTGCCCTTGTGGTTCTGCGTCACCTGCCGTCCGCACTTCATGAGCAGGGACGCCGAGCCACAAGCTGGGTCACAGATGCTCTCGCCCGGCTGGGGGTTCAGAATACGGGCCAGCAGTTCACTGACTTCCGGCGGGGTATAGAACTCGCCAGCTTTCTGCCCTCCACTGGCGGCAAAGTTCTTGATCAGGAACTCATAGCCATTGCCGATCACGTCCAGATTACCCACGCGGGAAGGGCGCAGGTTTAGGTCCGGTTTGGCAAAATCTTCAAGCAGATGCCGCAGAATGGTATTCTTTTGCTTTTCATCCCCCAGTTTGTCGGAGTTGAAGCTGATGTCCTGGAAGACGCTCTTGCCCGCGTCCTTCAGCTTGGTGCCATTGGCCTCTTCAATGGCGTGCAGGGCTTTATCAATCCGCTCACCGTTTCCGGGGGCGTTGCGCTCTTTATAGAGCGTATAGAAGTCCGAGCCCTTGGGCAGCACGAAGCGTTCCTGCGCCATCATGGCTTCGATCAGGGCGGGGTTATCGCCATACTTTTTTTTGTAGCTGTCATAATGGTCCTGCCAGACATCGGAGATGTATTTCAGGAACAGCATGGTCAGCACGTAATCGCGATAAGTGTCAGGGCTGACAGTGCCGCGGAAGGTGTCGCAGGCGCTCCACAGCGCCTTGTTAATCGTGTCTTGTGAAATCTGCTCGGTCACGAACTTAAATCCTGTTTCAAAACGTCAAGGGAGTGTCAGCCCGCCAGAAGGTCTCTGGCAAGCCCGGTCATCATCTGCTGGCTGGTCTGGCGCAGGCGGCGAAGAAGGTCTTCCTCGCGCTGCATGGCGTTGGCCAGTCCGACAATCTGTTCCTGTCGAGGCAAAGGGGGTAGCAGAACGGGCGTGGCCTCCAGAACCGGCCGTGCAATGTTGCGGACCAGGGTGGAACTCTGGGCGTTCTGCTCCAGATGCCGTTGCGCGGGTTCCTGATTGAGCCACCACGCCAGATAAGCAGGCAGCACATCCGGACGTGACACGCGCAGCAGAAAGAAGTGCGGAGCAGCGACAGCCTGAAGGCTGCCGATACTCTCATTAACCAGAACGGCCTGAGACACATTACCACGGGCAGGGAAGAGAATATTGCCCGGATGCAGCCAGTCCGGCTCACGACGTCCGGCCATTTCGGTGCGCACGCAGGACGCCCAGTCCACACCAGAAGGTGAGGTGTCCCGCATCTGCACGACAGCTGTTTCCACTCCTTCGGTCGGGTCAATCCGTCCTCTGAACGGATGGCCTGCCGAGATGCTGGCCACTGCCACAAGATCCATTTTCTGTGCGCCATTTGGTTTCATGTGATTTTGGTAGGCGAGTGGGAGGGTGTCGTCAATAGGATTCTACCATTGGCTTTCGTGCAGAGAAACGCTCCCGTAAATTTTGTCTTTATAGGGTGAGTGACACCGTCATGACGGTGTCACACGGGTGTCATTTCTATCGCACCTTTGGTGCTCCCTGAGAGGCCGGGATGACGGCGTCATGACACCACCATAAATGGTGTCATGCATTCGGTGACACTCTCACGATGCGTCATCTCTGCCGTCATGACGGTGTTATGACAGGTGTCAGGCAAAGTGTCATGGGCGTCATGCTTCCTGAAAAACGGCAGAAAACAGCCATTCCACCCTTTTTCGGCGTGTCCCGGTTTTTGAGCGTGTGAGGGCACGCTACCTCAATTTCATACGCACCCTTCGGATGCATATGAAATCGCTGCGTTTTTTCTTCTCTATCGCGGCATTTTTGCGAAGCAAAAATCAGAGCCGCTCTTTCTCTCTGATTTCAGGTCTCTTGCACCTGCGGTGCGCCCTGATGATGGGGTGTGACGGTGTCATTTTTGGGGATTGGGGGCTTTTGAGGCGCATGACCCTTATTGCCCCAAGGGAGGTCGGAGATCGGTTGCTCCGGCTTTGCTTCTGTCTTGGCGTAGGTCGTGGCGTCTCGTCCTTCATCATCTCAATCGGAAAGACCCTGTTCCATGTGTACACCCCAGATGGCCTGCAACGTTTTTGACGTCTTTGCCCTTCATCGTATCGAGACCTTCTTGCTGTCAGAACTCTTGAGCGGTGGTCGTTCGGATCTCGCGCTCCTTGAGGGGCTCGTCATCCTCAGTCGCGAGATTGATCGCAAACTCGGCGAGGCCCTGAAGGCGGATCAGGATCTAGCGGTCGGCTAAGCGCACCGTTCGATACCAATACTTTTTTCTCACACTCAACGGCACAGGATGCCGTTTTTATTCTCCGACATGATGTGGGGCGGGTGCCCCGCGTCATGACGCGACCTTAGGAAACTCTCATGTCGTCGATATCGTCTTCGCAGTATTCTACTCGCGCATGTGAAATGCGTGGAAAGAACGACTTTTTCCCGGATCATGCCGATCTTCAAACCTATTACGACTTCGCCATGGAACTGGGGGCACCTCCTAACCATCAGATGTGTCGCTATCGGGGTGTGCGGGCTCAGCACCTCGTCTTCCTCGGGGAAAGCGGCACATATGCCTGGGCGCGGATGGACGCTATGGCCCGACAGCGGTGGCCAAACCTGCCGGTGGCAGGAAAAGTCGCCGCTGACAAAACTCTTCTGGCATCGCTGCCTGAGCGGATCATCTATCAGTTTCTGACTGCTGGGCGGTTTCTTGGCGTTGCAATTGACCTTCACCAGCCCATCGACGACACGTCAGGTGATTTTCGTGCGGACATCACGCTTCGATGCCGTGATGCCGCCCATTTCATCGAGGTGGTAGGGTGTTGTGCCCGCGACCGGGTCGTGCGGAATGCGGTTGAAAGGCGCGGTCTGATCAGAACAGAACTCCGCGAAAAATTTTACAAAAGTCAGGGTATACAACCTACCATGATTTTTCTTGATCACTTTGCGGATCCTGAAGAATTGAAGGGCTTGTGTGCTGCGTTGATTGAACGTGTCGTCCATGAGGCCGATGGCCGGGAGGAAGACAGTAGGCAGCGCTGGACGTTCCAATAGGCCTATCGGACTTACGGATTCGGGTGTGCTTTATTGGGCTTTTCATCTCGATTCTGGCCTTTAAAGATCGAATTTAGGGCTGTCAAAAATAACGAAATTAGCGACTTGATTTTTCAGCGAATCGCGTTTTTTAAGACCCTTCTTGATTTTCTTTTCCATTTAAAAAATCGCTGAAATTTTTTTAAGAAAGTGGAATGGCGAACCCTGAAAATCTGTTCTTTTCTGGCCGTAACAATGAGTTGCACGGAGCCAGACAATGACCTTGAACGATCAAAAAAAATACAGAGCGCCAATGATAACGGTTTTGAGCGCGCTGAATTAACGGGTCTGATTTCCGTAATGGCGAAAGCCGTGGGGAAATCAGTTGCGAAGAGACAATTTGAGGCTTGGATTAAAACTTTTCCGATACCGGCTAACGACAACAAGCTGAGTGAGTGGCAGGCACAGAAGGATTCATCCGTACACAAAGCCGAAAGTTCCACTGAATAACTTATTCAATACTGTGGAGAAAAATAATGAGAAACTTAAAGTCTAAAAGTAGGGTTGCATTGTACGGGCGTCACTCGACGTCGAAGCAGAATGCAGCGTCATCCGACGACCAGATACGGGCGGGCGAGCGGTATGCAGCCCAGTAGGGATGGACTGTTGTGGCGAAATTTACTGATGCGGCGGTGTCCGGTGCTTTCGAGCATGGACGTGCTGGTTTGTCGGAAATGAAAAAGCAGGCGCTGCTTGGCGCATTCGATGTAGTGGTGGTTGAGTCGGTTGACCGTTTGGGGCGAAACGTTTCGGAGGTGACCGGCCTTTGTAAACGGCTGAAATTTCATGGCATTGAGGTCCATACTTACACGGGCGGAAAGCAGACCGAGTTGCTCATAGCGCTCATGAGCAGCTTGGCTGAGAGCGAACTTGAAAAAATTGCCGAGAGGACGAAGCGTGGAGCCAGAAGCTGTATTCTGGATCGACGGAGCGCGGGTGGCCGAACATATGGGTATATCTCTGCTCCCCGCGTGACAGCAGATGGAAAAGTCAAAAAAGGATACCAGCGAATATGTCCCTCTGAGGCAGAGATTGTCCGTCGGATTTATGATGAGTATGCGCTCGGCAAAAGTCCGCTTGAAATCGCTCGCCGATTGAATCTGGAAGGCATTCCTGGTCCACGTCGTCGCCGCCGGAAAGACGAAGATGAAACGGAAGTGCCAGTTCGCTCTCAGTGGCAAGTGAGCACGATTCTTGGGCATGCCTCGCGGCGCACCGGTATCCTTCGTAATGAACTTTATCGTGGATGGCGGCTTTGGAACCTGAGAACGTACCCCAAAAATCCTGACTCAGGTAAGCGTGTAGCCCGTCAAAACCCGTTGGAGGATGCTGAGCGGATTGAAGATCAGGATATGCGCATTGTCTCCGAGGCGCAGTGGCACGCGGTCCGGGCAAGGGAGGCATTGGTCACCGCGAAGTTGAAAAAAAATGCGAATGGTGACGGATATCATTTCCGTGATGCGAGACGTCCCACTTCTTTCCTGAGTGGGCTGATCCGGTGTGCGGAATGTGGCGGACACGTGGGTCTTGTCCTGCGGGATCGGTGGGGGTGTCTGGGTCATCACCGAGGTACGACCTGTCAGAACAATAGAACTAAAAAGCGCGATAGTGTGGAACAGCGCATTCTATCGGGATTAACGGATCAACGGATCGACTTGTGACATCAGAGGCCTTGGAGATTGCCTTGCAGGCCTATCATGCAGAAAGCCAGTCACTCCATGCCCAATGGCTTCACCGGTTCAATGCTGACCGGGAAAAGCTCACATCGCTTGACACCCAAATACGCAACATATTGAAAGCTATTGAATTTGCTCCGGATGTCTCTGAACTCTCGGCCCGACTGACTGAACTATCGACTGAGCGGAAGATGCTGGCTGCGGAGATAAAACCCGCGCCAGCACCGATGCCCGATTTAAAGAATGACTTTCCAGAGCTCTTCCGTTCGCAAGTGACAGGCCTGAGTGCTGTTTTGAGTGACCCTGATCATGGACGGGAGGCGGCGGAAAAATTATGCAGCCTGATTCGCAATGTCGAATTCAGGCCTGATCCAGCGAGAGGCGAGGTGGATTTGACGTTGGAAGGGGACTTGGTTGGTATTCTTGCGTTGGCCGCAGGTAACGACAATACCGAAGTTATGACCGAAGCGGTTGTGCGCCCCCGCAACCATGAAATAAGCGTCTGAAAAGACTAAGGAAAAGCCACCCAAACGGGTGGCTTTTTTTGTGCCTGAAATGCCCGCGCCTATCAAATACATCCTCCTTTTAAGGGTTTAAAACCGATGGGTTCACATCGGGGACCAATGAACTTGCAACCAACTGTTCAATACGCTGGCGTAGAGGAGGGGGCCCGGCGTGCCGGAGCGTAAGCGGGCGCAGAAGAAAGGTAAGGGGACACTGCGCTTGGGCATGCAAAAACTCCTGAGGCAATGCTACGCGATCGCCCCGCCCGGCTCATCGCTGATCCACCCAATCTGCGACTGATGACACACGGCGTGGCCGATATTCTGCGCGCCCGCATACTGGCCATTGCCTGCGGCTACGAGGACGTCGATGGTATCGCCATCTCAATGCCGTCAATAGATGAGCTATGCTTGTCGCTTTCGGTATCGGGCAGACGGGAAATGAGGGGATGCTGAAGGTAGAGATGCAGTGAAGACCCCCTCAGGCGTGGGATCGTCGCCCTAGAGCGCGTAAAGGCAATCGTCCAGAGGCAGCAGAGTATGGCGGCGGAATGCCATGACGATCGCTTTTTTATCAATCCTACGGTACGGCTGAGGAAGCTACCTTCGGGATGGCGCGTCGAGCCCGGAGCGCTTCACCGCAACTCTTTGACTGCGCTGTCGCTCGACGGCCGGCCGCCGCCGTGGCGTTTCCATAGCGCATCCCTCCAATTGCGTGAAAATAATACACCACCAACTCTGGGGACTAAGCAGTCAAGCGACGGGGGAAGCCGCATTGGGTGCGGAGGGGCGTTAGGCATAAGCGTTCTTTATGGCGGGTTATACAAAGATAATATTTGATTTGAGAAACGTTTGAAAAGAATGATGACCCCATCAGAAGTGGGGAAAGTATCTGTGATGCAGTCTGAAAACAGAACGCTGAATTTTTCCGAAATATTCGCAGCGTCGTGTCGCATACGCGATCATGTGGTCCGGACGCCTCTTCTTGAAAGTCCCGTGCTGAACGAGAGGTTGGGGGGGCGTATTCTGGTTAAACCGGAAATGCTTCAGAAAACGGGCTCGTTCAAGTTTCGCGGGGCCTGTAACCGTATTCTGCAACTCACGCCGGGTGAACGGCGCGGCGGTGTGGTGGCGTGGTCTTCGGGAAATCATGCCCTGGCGATTTCGGCGGTTTGTGCGCTGCTGGATATTCCGGCTCATATCATCATGCCCGAGAGTGCCCCGCAGATGAAAATCGAGGGTGCGCGCCGTTATGGCGCCAAGGTCAGGCTCTATGACCGGGCGACGGAAAACCGCGAGGAAATTGGTGCGCGGATTGCGGACTCCGAGGGCGCCGTCATTGTTCCGCCCTATGATGATTTCAACGTCATGGCGGGTCAGGGCACGGTAGGTCTTGAGATCATGGAGCAGTGTCGGGAGCTGGGTCTCATGCCCGACAATGTGCTTTCCAGTGCGAGTGGCGGTGGACTGGTGGCGGGGATTGCGACGGCTGTCCGCACCTGTCGTCCGGAAACGTCCATCTATTCCGTGGAGCCCGCAGGGTTTGACGATCTGGCCAGATCGCTGGCGTCCGGGCATCGGGTCGAGAATGCGGGTGGCATGAACACGCTGTGTGATTCGCTGATGGTGCCTACGCCGGGCGCACTGACCTTTCCGACCAATCACGCCCTGCTGACGGATGGTCTAGTTGTGAATGATGCCGAAATTCGGATCGGCATGGCCAACTGCTTCGAGCATTTCAAACTTGTGGCTGAGCCCGGCGGAGCCGCACCGCTTGCGGCCATTCTTTCGGGCAAGCTCGATGTACGGGGGAAGGTGACAGTGGCGGTCCTGAGTGGCGGGAATGTCGATCCGTCTGCCTATTCTTCAATATTGTAAATAAAAGGCGTATTCAGGATGTTGAAGAGTGGAACAGCACTGTATGAACGTCTGTCCGCAACCATTGATGACTTCATGGTGCTGGATTATACGGGTGTTGGCAGTATCGGCATGATTTACGCTGCGCTCCAGAAGCATCAACCGGGCAGCATGTGCATGGCTGCCGCCGAAATGATCGTCGGGCAGGTGGCGGAGCGTCCGGGGCCTGTTCTGATCGCCACGGGTTTCCCCGAAGGCGGCGGCGTTCCGGAAACGGATGGACCGGTGGGCGCTGCGTTTATTGCGCGCTCGATCTTTCTGGGCCTGTCGCGCGAAACGGTCATTGTCGTGGACGAGGACTGGCGGGAGATGATGTTCGCGACCTGTCGCGGCGCGGGTCTTGCGCCGTCCGATCTGCCCGCAGACGGGAAGATCGTGCCGGTTCCCTATCTGCGGCCGGTTTATGTCGCGACTGTGCCCAAGGATGACGCCGGCAGTCGCAAAGCGTGCGATGCACTGCTCGAGCAGGTTCAGCCGAGCCTCCTGATTGCGATCGAACGGCCTGGCGTCAATGACAGGGGATTGTATCATGGTCTGGGTGGCCGTCCGCTGGATGGAATGGTTGCGGATATGGACTACCTGTTCGCACAGGCACGGGTGCGGGGGCTGCGTTCCATCGGGATCGGGGATGGCGGCAATGAACTCGGCATGGGTATGATCGCTGCGGAACTGAAACAGAAGATCGCCAAGGCCCGTGACTGCGGCATTGAAGGAAGGGGTGGTGTGGCGGCTGAGACGGCGACGGACCATCTTATCGTCGCGAATGTCTCGAACTGGGGGGCGACCGGTCTTGTGGCGGCTCTGGCCTGTCTGGTGGAAAATCAGGCTGTTTTTCACGAGCCGGAGTTGGAAGTTCGCTGTATTGAAGCCTGTGTGGCGAGTGGCGGTGTGGACGGGATGTTCATGGGGCCGGAGCCTGCGACGGACGGAA
The DNA here is from genome assembly GCF_018256215.1 of Gluconobacter sp. Dm-73. Lineage (NCBI taxonomy): Bacteria > Pseudomonadati > Pseudomonadota > Alphaproteobacteria > Acetobacterales > Acetobacteraceae > Gluconobacter > Gluconobacter sp. Dm-73. The sequence goes on from NZ_JAERLW010000003.1 coordinate 20,249, forward strand.
TTGCTGCGGAGGAATGGCGTGGTCTGATTCAGGTGTTCCGTAAAACGTTGCAACGCCATCTCGGGATGGTCACCAACTGGCAGGGCCAGTCCGGAGACTGGAGGCAGATCCGTGCGTGAGGCGGGATCTGTTCTTCCGTGTGGCGTGATTCTGCCGCCTGTCAGTGTTCCACGAGGCAATTATACGCCGATCCTCTCCTGTGACGGTTTTCTGTTCGTCGCGGGACAGGGGCCACGCTGGGGAGATGATCTTCGCTACAAAGGGGTCGTGGGCAAGGATTTTTCCGTCGAGGAGGGGCAGCAGGCGGCGCGGCTGTGTGGGCTCAACATTCTGGCGCATGTCTGGCATTTCCTGGAGGGAGATTTGTCTCGGATCAGGCGGCTCGTCCGGGTGGCGGGGGTGGTGCGGTGTTCGGAAGGCTTCGAACAGCAGGCCAAAGTCCTGAACGGTGCCTCCGATCTGTTCGGGGAGGTTCTGGGGGACGCAGGATGCCATGTGCGGATCGCGACCGGGACGTCCTCACTGCCATCCGGGATGGCGGTCGAGGTGGAAGCTATGTTCAAAATCGACTGATTCCTGTCCGGGGGCGGCTGTGACCGTCCCACCCCCAGGGACATAAAAGAAATTTATTGACGCGGATAATAAGATAAACGTTCCAATAACGTATCAAGTTTTCGTATTATCAACTGGAAATGAAAGCGAAAATACTGACCGGGCGGAACGAACACTGCCGGAGGGAAGGTAATCGCGTCTCATATGAAGAAATTCCGGCGGAAAGCTGCCTTTTGATCCCCAGATCCCAGGAGTGCGTGAAAATGTTCGCCTTGAAATACCTCTCCCGCTCTCTCTCCCTGAGCACGGCGTGTCTTCTGACGACCTCGCTGTGTCATGCTGCACTGGCGCAAGGAACATTACAGGGCAGGGACGTGACTTCGTCGTCCGGGAAAAAGACCGTCCATGTTGCTCATCCCGCCGACTCTTCTTCTCGTTCCGTTAAAAAAACGGATCGCAGGAAGGTGACTCAGGTCAGCGCGAAGGACACGGAAAGCATTGCCGTTCGCGGGACGCAGGTTCCGGGGGAAAGCGTTTTTTCGGCCTCCACGCGGGAGCATAGTACGGCACAGGTTTTCCGGTATTCTTCGCAGCAGCTCAAGGAGACCGGTCAGACCAATATCCTCGCCGCGCTGTCCCAGCTTTCCGCCGCCGTGACATCGTCTCCTTTCGGGGGCATGGGCAGCAACGGCTTCAATAAGACGATGCAGTTGCGAAACCTTGGCGCGGATCAGACGCTGATGCTGGTCAATGGCAAGCGCCGGCATGTGGACGCCAATTTCAATTATTATCAGGCCGGTCCGAACTATGGGACGGACCCGGCGGATCTGTCCCTGATCCCGGTCAGCGCGATTGACCATGTCGAAATCATCACTGAAGGCGCGAGTGCGCTTTACGGTCAGGATGCCGAGGCTGGTGCGGTCAATATTGTTCTGAAGAAAGACAACAAGGGCGGCTCGATCAATCTCCAGAACAGCGGTTTTTATGCGGGAGATGGGCAGTCCTTTGATGGCAATGCCGATTACGGCTTCGCTCTGGGGCATCGTGGCGGTTATCTGAACATGGCGGCGCAGATCAACAATCAGCTTTCCACCAACCGGTCGGGCGAGTATCCGGGTAATCTCTATTTCGAGGGTGATCCGCGTAACGACACTGCCAGCAAGGATGTGCAGCGTCTGGCGGGCAATATCCGGATGCTACTTGAAACGGCCAGCGTCAACATGGCCTATCCGGTGACGGATAACTGGGAAGTCTACAATACCTCGACTTTTGCCCATAAAGATATCATTGCGCCTGAGACGTATCGTGCGCCGTCCAATGATAACGTTGTGCGCGCGCTCCATCCGAATGGCATGGAGCCAATGTGGCATGCCGAGGAATGGGATTTTCAGGTCAATAATGGCATCCGCGCGCATAGTTTTCTGGGAATGCAGTGGGATTTCTTCGTCAATTACGGCCGCAATCAGCAAATCAACCATATTGTTGATACAGACAATCCCACGATGGGGCTGGACAGCCCAACGAGTTTTTACACGGGACAGTTTGTCTCTACCGAGCTGGATGCCGGGTTCAACAGCACGAAGATCATCAAGACGTCCTTTCTGCCACGTCCGGTCAATCTGAGTTATGGTTTCGATTATCGTTTCGATACCTATCAGGTTGGCAAGGGTGATGAGGCGTCTGTCGAAAATGGTGGTGTTCCCATTCTCGACGGGCCGAATGCCGGGAAAATGGCGTCTGCGGGTGCGGTGGACAAATTCGGAATTCCTGCGGCGGCTGGCAGTATCCTGAACCGTGGTATTTTCGACGGGCACGTCAATCTGGATTTCTACGTCACGCCCAAATGGGAATGGACGCTCGGTGGCCATGCGGTCAGCTATGACGATCTTGGCGTTCATCCGTCGGGCTCAGTCGGAACACGCTATAATGTGAGCAAGAATCTTGCGTTCCGGGGCAACGTCAACACGGGATACCGGGCGCCGACGCTTGCGGAGGAAGGGTTCTTTGCCGAAACGACATTCCCGACATACCGGACGGCGCAGCTTCCGGTGAATTCGAACTGGGCCAAGGTTTTGGGCGCAACAAAGCTGCGGGGTGAGCAGTCCCGGAGCTACAGCATTGGTGTGGATGCCACGCTGCTGCCGAACTGGACGCTGACAGCCAATCTCTATCGGATTTCCATCAACGACCGTCTGTATAACAGCACCCAGTTCGGCGGGACCGAAGTGGAAAGCCTGCTCTCTGCGGCCGGGCTGCCAAATGTGCTGTATGCGGCCTATTACGGAAATCCGGTCAATACGGTTACGAATGGTGGGGACGTCACGACGGCCTATCATCTGAAGACGGGACATCTTGGTGATTTCGACTTCCGCTTCTCCCTCAATATCGCGGATAGTGAAATTTCGCACCATAACGCGACCCCTGCGACCCTTCAGCAGCTTGGGCTGTCGTCCTTCAACCGGACGAATGCGGAATATCTGCTGCATTCTTCGCCCAAGAATATTGAGAACCTGACGGTTGTCTGGCATCGCGGACCGTTCTCGGCCCGTGTGCAGGAACAGCGTTTCGGGTCTTACACATGGGTTGCGGCCCCGTCTCTGACGCAGGCCCAGTGGACCTATGCCAAGCCGTCCTACATCACCAATCTTGAACTGGGATATGACATCACCAAGCGCTGGCATATTGCGGGCGGCGCTTTCAACCTCGGAAATCATTATCCGGGCAAGGCGAACGCAGCCTCGCGCGCGGCACTGCAGAATGCGTTTATTTATCCCAACAACTCGCCTTATGGTTTCAGTGGCGGCATGTATTATGTCAAGACGGCCTTTCAGTTCTAAGAGGTTGTTCCAGAAGCATTCTCCCGCCGGTTCTGCAATATCCTGCCCTCCGGGGCAGGATATTTTTTTGTCGGTATGGTTGGTGGCGGGTATCCTGTTCCGGTATCGTAAAAAGATCGGCGTCATTGTCGGAGCATAGGAAAGGACAGAGACGTTCATGATGGATTTCAAGTCTCTTGAGACGGTTCTGTGGATCGAGCGGCTGGGGAGTTTCCGGGCGGCGGCCGATGCCCTGCGGATGACGCAGCCAGCGGTGTCCGTCCGGATTTCGCATCTTGAGGCGCTTCTGGGGGCCAGTATTTTTCATCGGGCCCCCAAATCCATCACGCTGACGCCGGTCGGAATGACGGTGGTGCAGTATGCCCGTCAGATCCTCGATCTGCGTGATGAGATGATCCAGACGGTCAAGGGGCATCAGGACGCAACCGGAATCCTGCGTATCGGAGCGATTGAAACCATTTCACAGACCTGGATTTCGGACCTTCTGATCGAGATCCGTCGCAAATATCCGAATCTGACGGTAGATCTGGAGATTTCGATCTCGGATGAAATCTCCCGGAAAATCACCAAGGGAATGCTGGATGTGGGTTTCTTTCTGGGGCCGGTCAATTCACCGCGTCTGATCGAAAGCGAGCTGTGCAACTACGAGACTGCGATGGTTGGCAGGGAGCATTTCGCGCTGCCCAGCAACGGGAAGCTGGATCTGGGGCAGGCGCCATCGATTTCCATCATGACCCTGTCGCGCAACACCATTCCCCATTCGGCGATCCGCAATTTTCTGGCGCGAGAGGGGATCGTTCATCATCGGGTGGACACCATGAGCTCTCTGCCGTCCATTCTGGCGCTCACGCTGGGGGGAGAAGGGCTGGCCCTGCTGCCCTATGCGGTCATGCGGGATTATCTGGCCAGCGGAAAGCTCCGGGTGTTTGAGACGGGCATGAAGCTGCCTTTGCTGCGCTGTGTGTCAGGGCGGTTGATTAGTCATGGTTCGGCGATTGTCGAGGACGTCATCTCCATTGCCGAACGTGTGTCGGCCAATGTGACCTGAGGGTCAGGCTGTCCGCCGGACGGGCGAGGATGATAATGTGTAGACCGTCGTTATAGCGCCCAGGGTGGCACAGGCTGCGACCAGAAAGACCCCAGAGAGCGGAGAGTGCAGATGCTCGCGCATCCAGCCGATGCCGTAGGGGCCGACAAGGCCGCCGATCGCGCCAAGGCTGTTGATCCATGCAAGCCCTGTCGCCAGTGTGCGTTTTTCGAGCACGTGGGGCGTTACGGTGAAGATCATGGCCGTGACGCAAAGGGCTGCTGCAAGTGCGATGGTCAGGAAAACCAGTGCGATTGCGCCGTGGGCCTGAAACAGGAAAGTCAGGACCAGACAGAGCGCGACCGTGAGGAACGGGGCGGCCAGATGCCAGCAGCGTTCGTTATGTCTGTCAGAACTGCGGGCGTTGAGCAGCATGGCCATGGCTGCGACGGCGAAGGGAATGGCCGTATAGAAGCCGAGCTGTCCGGGAGCGGGAGCAATAACCTGTTCGATGAAAGTCGGAACCCAGAAGACGATCCCGTAATTGCAGACGGCCTGACAGAAACAGATGACGACGAGGAGCAGGACTTCAGGCTGTTTCAGCGCGGCGAATACGGATGTCGTGTCGTTTGTGGATGTGTTCCGGGGCGGAAGGCGGGTCAGGATGGCCTGTTTCGTGGGGGCATCCAGCCATGAGGCGGAGGCAGGTCCGTCGTCGAGGCGTTTCAGAACGGTCAGTCCGAGCAGCAGGGGCGGGATGGCCTCGATCAGGATCATCCATTTCCATGCGGGCACTGACAGGACCTGATCGAAGGCGCCCAGAAGATAGGTGGAAACCGGGCCACCGAGGGCGCCGGAAAGCGGTATGGCGATCAGGAATCCCGTGGTGACGCGGGCGCGGATCGAGTCCGGAAACCAGAGGGCCAGATAGTACAGAACGGCCGGATAAAAGCCTGCCTCCGCGGCGCCCAGCAGGACACGCAGGGCGCAGAATTCCCAGGCCGTACTGATGATGACGAACAGGAAGGAAATCAGGCTCCATGCGATCATGATCGCGGCGATCGTCCGGCGGGGGCCGAATTTTTCGAGCAGGAGCGCGGAGGGAACCTGAAAGACGATGTAGCCTACGAAGAACAGCCCGGCGCCCAGCCCGAAGGTCGCATCCGAGAAGTGGAGGTCCTGTTCCATCGGCGCGCGGGCGAAGCTGAGATTGATGCGATCCAGATAGGAAAACATGTAGCAGACGACCAGCAGCGGGATGATGCGCCGGACGGCCACCCGGAAGAGCGTGTGATCAGAGGGCACGGAATCATCCTGAGCGTGTGGAGGCATGAGAATAGTTTATATTATTTTTCCGGAATGTTCCGAGACAAGATTTTCATAATCAGGAATGGGAATATCTGTCACGAGCATGGCGCCGGGAGCATGTGTGATGGCAAAGGGAAGACGGCTTGCGGCCAGAACGGCTTGGGGCGTCACTCCGCAGGCCCAGAAGGCGGGGAGTTCATGGGGGCGGATTTCGGTACGGGCGCCGTAATCGGGTGTGTCGATGTCGATGATGCCGATGTCTTCGGGAAAGCCGATCTGGACTGGTCCGCCATGAGCCAGAGGGATGCGGGAACTGATTTCCGTGGCCTTGATCAGGTCTGGCGAGCGGAAAGGACGCATCGAGACGACGACTGGGCCGGAAAATGGTCCGACGGGTGTGCAGGCAATATTCGTGCGGTACATGGACACGCCCAGACCCGTTTCGAAATGCCGCAGCGGGACGTTGCAGGCCATGAAGGCGTTTTCGAAGGAAAAGGAACATCCCAGCGCAAAAATGACGAAATCGTCCTGCCAGAACGACAGAATATCCGTCACTTCGTCCGTTAAAACGCCATCCCGCCAGACGCGGTAAAGCGGCAGGTCGGTCCGGATGTCGAGGTTACGTCCCAGCGCCGGGGTATCATATTCGCCGGGTTGGGACATGCCGACGAGGGGGCAGGGCTTGGGGTTCAGGCGACAGAATTCCGCGAAATCTTCGGCATATGCTTTGGGGAGGATGACCAGATTGGCCTGGATGAAACCTGCGGCCATACCTGCGGTGACGGTTCCGGCCGTATTGGATCGGCACAGCGCGCGGACGTCTTCGGGCGATGTGTGGAAAAGGGGAGGGATCGGCAAAGCGGATTCAGACATCGTTTGTGTCCTTGTTCGCGGCAGACAGGCCGGGCGATGACAGTGATGGTTCCGGGAGGCTAACAGTCGTTGCGTTCGGGATTCAAATCATCAAAATAAATGTTGAGGTATAAATATCCGTTATGGGCGTTTTTTGTGCTTAAATCTTTTGACGGCATTGCATTGGAATGTTCAGAATGAATGCTCCGGAATAAAAATCCGACGCTTTTGGATATTGTATGCATCATGAAACGAACCGGATCTCAGGCGCCCGGCAGGCTGGATCTTCCGTGAGCGGATGTTCTGGCGCATGACGACGTCGCCTGTGCGCCTTGCTCTGGGGAGCGCGATCGGGACCACGTTCGAGTGGTATGATTTCATGGTTTACAACACGCTTGCGGCGCTCGTGTTCAACCATGTCTTTTTTCCTGAGGCGCTGCCGTGGATGGGAACCCTTCTGGCGTTCTCGACCTATGCGGTGGGATATGTGTCGCGGCCTTTGGGCAGTGTGATTTTCGGCTGGCTCGGGGACCGGACCGGGCGCAGGCATGTTCTCATGCTGACGCTGGCACTTATGGGGCTGACGACGGGTCTGATTGCACTGCTGCCCGGTTATGCGCGGCTTGGGGCGATCAGTCCGGTTCTGCTGGTTCTGCTGCGGTTTTTGCAGGGGATCGCATTGGGCGGAGAGTGGGCCGGTGCGCTCCTTCTGACGGCGGAACAGAATTCGGAAACGGCGATGGGCATGGGGGCGACATGGTCGCAGCTTGGGCCCGGGCTTGGAACGGTCCTGTCCGCAGGGGTGATCTGGGGGGTGACGCGCTCCATGGATGCGGCCTCCTTTCAGGACTGGGGATGGCGTCTGCCGCTGTTTCTGAGTCTGCTGCTTCTGGCGGCGGGATGGGTGGTCAGGTCTTCCCTGTCCGAACCGCCCCAGTTTGCCGAACGCAAAGCGCGGGGTGAGGTTCTGGCCAACCCGGTGGGCGCGGTCCTCCGTCATCATGGACGCTCCCTGCTGATCGCTGCGAGTACCCGGATCGGGCCGGATGTTCTGTATGCGTTGCTGACGGTTTTCAGCCTGAGCTATGTGACCCAGACGGGGGAGCATACGCGGTCTGCGGCGCTGATGGCCGTATTTGCGGGATCGGCCTGGGGGGTGATCGTCACGCTGCTGGCGGGGCGGTTCAGCAACCGCTGGGGGGCGAAACGAATTTTCCTTGTGGGGACGGTTTGTGCCCTGCCTGCCGCGTTTGTGTTTTTCTGGTGTGCGGCTTCCCATCAGGCGCTCCTGCTGGGCTTCGGAATCTGTCTGGGTTTGTCGGTTCACGCTCTCATGTATGCGGTTCAGGGCGCGCTCATCAGCCAGCAGTTTCCGGTTGAAGTTCGCTATTCAGGCTCTTCGATCGCTTATACCTGCGGCAGTCTTGCGGGGGGTGGGGCTTTTGCGCCGCTTATCATGGTGACGCTGTTCCGGGCGACGCATCTCGAACTGTCCATTTCTCTTTATGTGGTCGTGGCACTTCTGGTTTCCGGTGCGGGCGCGATGCTGGCCCGCGGGACGCGCTGAGTGTGGCTGACTGATTCCAACAGGAACGCTGAAATATGGAAATTTTCTATCCCGATCTGACTGTGGTCAGGGAGGTCATTGTGGCTGGCTGGGCCGGGCGGGATGCGGCGGGTGTGCAGCATCATATCGACGAGCTGGCGGCCCTTGGGGTGGCGCCGCCTTCGGACGTGCCGCTGTTTTACCGGGTCGGACATGAAACCCTGAGCACCGCCCCTGTGGTTGACGTGCTGGGCAGCCAGACTTCGGGCGAGGTCGAGCCGGTTTTGTTGCGGACGCAGAGCGATCTGCTGGTGGGCGTGGGGTCCGACCATACGGATCGTGAAAGCGAAGCCTATAGTGTGGCATTATCCAAGCAGGTCTGTCCCAAGGTCAGCGGTCGGGCGTTCTGGCGGTTTGCGGATGTGGCGGATCGGTGGGACGAGATGGTGTTGCGGTCTTTTACGGCTGAGAGAACGCCTTATCAGGAAGGTCTTGCGGCGTCCCTGCTCAATCCGCTGGATCTGGTGGCGCGCTGGGAGCAGCGGGAGGGCCGGGTCTTCGGGCCGGGGAGCCTGATGTTCTGTGGAACCGTTCCTACGCTCAATGGGATTGTCCGGACGGAGAGCCTGACCGTCGAGCTGTCTGATCCGCTGAGCGGGAGTGTGCTGTCGCACCATTACGCCATCCGGGAACTTCCGATAGTGGCGTGAAAGGGCTTTTGGGCATGGACAAGTGGGAGCGGTATGCCATCATTCCGCTCCTTGCGCTTCTTTACCTTGGAAAACCAGCACCATGAGTCTGTGTTTCATTACACAACAGATCCATCCCGATGCCGTAACCTGTCTGAACGAGGCCGGAATCACGACCCGTTATGCTACGGAACCTTCGATGGACGCGGTGATTCGCGAAATCGGCGACGCGGATGCGGTGATTACACGCGATCTGGGACTGAGCGAAGAGGCGCTGCGGGCCGCGCCGAAGCTGAAAATCATTTCCTGTCACGGTTCGGGCACGAACCGGATCGCCAAGGCTGCGGCGGCGGAGCGTGGCGTTCTGGTGACGAATGCCCCCAATACCAACAGCCGGTCCGTTGCGGAAATGACGATCGGGCTTCTGCTGGCGGTCATGCGGCGTCTGTGCGAGGCGGATCGTGCCGTGCGGGAGGGAAACTGGGCGTTTCGTTATACGAATAACGGCACGGAACTGCACGGACGGACGATCGGGCTTGTCGGGTTCGGCGCCATTGCCCGGCATGTCGCGCAGATTGCGGGGTTGGGGTTGGGAATGCGCGTTGTGGCGTGGTCTCCGAGCGTTCCGGCGGAGGTGTTCGAGGCCGCGGGCGTGGAGCAGGTGCAGAGCCTTGAACACCTTCTGGGGGTCTCGGATGTGCTGTCGCTGCATCGTCCGGCACAAGGGAGCGGTCAGCCCACGATTGACGCTCATGCGCTGTCCCGCCTGAAAAAAGGCGCGGTTCTGATTAATACCAGCCGGGGCGGGGAGGTGGATGGTCCTGCGCTGGCGAAGGCTCTGGAGACGGGGCATGTCGGTGGGGCGGGGCTGGACGTGATGTCGCCCGAGCCTCCGCTGGCGGATGATCCGTTGCTGCGGGCGCCGAATATGGTTCTGACGCCGCATATCGGCGCGACGACGGAACAGGCCTTGCGCCGTATGGCGATGCTGTGTGCGTCGCAGGTTCAGGACGCGCTTGCGGGGCGTGTGCCGCCGCATTGTCTTTGAACAGTTGAGTTTCGCGCCCTTCCGTTTCGGGAAGGGCGCGGGAGACAATCAGGGGGCGCCGAGGCCGCCGCCGCCCGGTGTCATGAGGACGAGCACATCGTCCGCTTCCAGAACCTGAAGGCCCTTGCCGGCAAGCTTGCGGCCTGAGGCGGTTTCGACCCGGCCTGCCGCGCCGTCCTGTCCGCCGAGTGCGCCACGGGCCGGGTGATCAACGCGGTCAAAGGCGGCCAGAAGCTCGAAGGGCTGTTTCTGGGTGGTGCCGATTTTCATGATCTGTCCGTCGCCGCCTTTGGTCAGGCCGAGACCGCCGCTGTTTTCGCGCAGTTCTTTTTCCCAGAAAATGAGCGGGCACTGGATTTCCGCGATTTCAATCGGAGTGCCGTGTACGCCGGATGGAAAAGCCGTGGCGGACAGGCCGTTCAGGCCGGGGCGAGCCCCAGTACCGCCATTGGTCGTGATGGCGAGGGCGTAGGTTTGGGGCGTGGTTGAGCCCTTGGGGAACCACTGTCCGCGCACGGCAATGTTCCACAGGCAGGATGTGCCTTCTGCCGGAACGCGGTCGGGCAGGGGCGTGCGGAGGCATCCGAACACCATGTCCGGCAGCATCTGTCCGATGACGTGCCGGGAGGAGACGGGGGCGGGACGCATTGCGTTCAGGACGGACCCTTCGGGTGCCTCGACGTGATAGGGAGCCAGTGAGCCTGCGTTGTTGGGGACGTCTGGCGAGATCGCGCAAGCCAGCCCGAAGACCGTATAGGCGCGGGTATAGGCCATCGGGACGTTGATCCCGCGTCCGACAGCAGGCGGTGAGCCGTCATAGCTGACGCTGACGCGGCTTTTGCCAACCGTGAGCTTTGCCTTGAGCGTGAGTGGCGCATTGTAGCCGTCGATGGTCATCTCGTGGGACCAGCTGCCCTGCGGGAGGGCGGCGATCTTGTCGAGGACGGCCTGGCGGGAGCGTTCGATAATGAAATCGGCCAGTGGTTCGAGACTTTCGAGGTGGAACTCGTCCATCATGTCGCACAGGGCGCGGACGCCGACATCGTTGCAGGCGGCCAGAGAGTAGGTATCGCCTTCCGTATCCACCGGCAGGCGCGTATTGGCGCGGATCATGGCCATCAACGTCTCGTTGACCTGTCCCTGATCGATCAGCTTGAGCATCGGGATCGAGAGGCCTTCCATGAAGACGTCCGTTGCTTCCGGCCCGTTACCCAGGCCGCCGATATCCATCAGATGGCTGGTGCAGGAGAACAGTCCGACCAGACGGCCCTTGTGAAACGCCGGGGTCGTGATGACGAAATCGTTGAGATGCCCCGTTCCCATCCACGGATCGTTCGTGATGTAGGCGTCGCCCTCTTTCATGGTCGAGACGGGGAAGTGACGCAGAAAATGGCCGACGGATTCCGCCATGGAATTGACGTGGCCGGGCGTACCGGTCACGGCCTGCGCGATCATCCGGCCTTGCAGGTCGAAAATGCCGGCCGAGATGTCTTCGCATTCGCGGACGATGGGGCTGAAGGCCGTGCGGATCAGAACCTGCGCCTGTTCGCCGACCACGGCAATCAGGCGGTTCCACATGATCTGGAAGTCGATTTCCTTATGGGAGTGCGCGCTCATCAGACGGCGTCCTTCATGTCCAGAATGATGTTGCCGCTGCCGTCCAGATGGGCGGTGTAGCGGGAGGAAACGTAGGTCGTGGTTTCTTTTTCAGCGATCAGGGCGGGGCCGGAGACACGGCTGCCCGGTCCCATGTCCGTACGTTCGTAGACCGGGAGGGCGACATGCGTGCCGGTTGCGCCGTTGAAAAGTTTCCGGATGTCGGCGGAGACTGCGTCATGCAGGGCCGGGGCGGCCTCGAAGGGCGGGTATTTTCGCGGGGTGGTTGAGACGCTGACGGACCAGTTCAGGATTTCGACGGCGGCATGGGGGATGACGCGGGCGAACTGACGGGCATATTCCGCTTCGAAGGCGTCCCGCAGGGCCGAAAGATGGTCGCTGCTGAGGACGCCGTCGGGCAGCGTGACGATGATTTCGTGTCCCTGTCCGACATAGCGCATGAAGGCCGCGCGCCTTGTGTGAAGCGTTTCCGTCCGGGCGTCGTCCTGCACCATGCCGTGGGCGGCCTGCGTCATGTCGTCGAGCAGGGTCGAGACTTCCGCTGAACTGAAGCTGTCGTCCAGACGCATGGGGAAGGAGCGCACCAGCTCGAACGAGACGGGGGCGGCGAGGAAGCCCACGGCCGAGCCGACACCCGCGTTGGAGGGAATAACAAGGCGCTGGATTCCAAGCTTTTCTGCGACGCGTGCGGCGTGAAGCGGGGCCGCGCCGCCGAAAGCGATCATGGTATGGTCGCCGATCACGGCGCCACGTTCGGCGGCATGGACGCGTGCCGCACTGGCCATGTTTTCGCACACGATTTCATAAACCGCATGGGCGGACATTTCCGCCGACAGACCCAGCGGTGTTCCGATATCGGCCAGAAGCGCTTCGGCCGAGCGAGCCGGCTGGAGCTGAATGCTGCCGCCCGCGAAGTTTTCCGGGCGGATCAGGCCGAGCATCACGTCCGCGTCTGTGACGGCGGGTCGTTTGCCGCCCAGTCCGTAACAGGCCGGGCCGGGAACGGAAGACGCGCTCTCCGGCCCGACGACAACGCGTTTCATGGCGTCCAGATGGGCGATGGAACCGCCGCCCGCGCCGATCTCGACCATTTCGATCACGGGAATACGCAGGGGCAGGCCGGAGCCTTTCATGAAGCGGGCCGTGCGGTCCACTTCAAAGAAACGGGACGATGCGGGTTCGCTGTCTTCGATCAGGCACACCTTGGCAGTCGTGCCGCCCATGTCGAAGGACAGGACGCGGTTTTCGCCCAAACGCTCGGCGCATTGTGCGGCGAAGATCGCGCCACCCGCCGGGCCGGATTCCACCAGGCGGACGGGGAACTGCCGCGCCGTTTCCAGAGCGGTCAGGCCGCCGCCGGAGGTGACGAGATAGAGCGCGCCTTCAAACCCTCTGGCGTTGAGGGCTTCGCGCAGGCGGCCCAGATAGCCCGCCATCAGGGGCTGGACGTAAGCATTCGCGACGGTGGTGGAGGTGCGCTCATATTCCCGAATTTCGGGGCAGACGTCGCTTGAAATGGAGATGGTGATGTCCGGCATCGCCTCCTGAAGAAGCGCCTGTACACACCGTTCATGGGCCGGATTGGCATAGGCATGGAGAAACGCCACCGCGATGCTCTCGACGCCGGCGTCGCGCAACTGCGGCACGAGCGCCAGAACGGCGGCTTCATCTAGAGGAAGCTGGACGGTGCCGCGGGCATCCATGCGTTCGGGGACGGTGAAGCGCAGGTCGCGGGGGACGAGCGGGCTGGGCTTTTGCAGCATCAGGTCATACTGGTTGAAGCGGCTTTCGGTGCCGATTTCCAGAATGTCGCGGAAGCCCTGCGTTCCGATGAGAGCCGTGCGGGCGCCCCGGCGTTCGATGATGGCGTTGGTCGCAAGCGTCGTGCCATGCACGAAAACCGTCACGTCCGGAAAGCGGAGGCCGGCGTCTTCGATCACGAGGCCGATGCCGCTCATGACCCCTTCTTCGGGGGCGGCGGGCGTGGTGAGGACTTTGCGGGTCAGACGTCCCTGCGGTGTCTGGAGGACCACGTCCGTGAATGTGCCACCGATATCAGCGGCGAGACGGATTTGTGTGCTGTCGACCATGCCTGTGTTTTCCGTATCGGGTTAGAGTGCAATAGGATATCGGGAAGAGATGTTCGCTGACGGAGAGGACGAACCATGAAAGACGGGAAAGCCGGGAGCCGCGCGCCGGCGGTGCCGGATGTTGCGGATATGGAACGGGCCTTCATCGTGTCGTCGTCGCATCTCGCCGTTCCGGGCAATGAAGATCTGAGCGAGTTCGAGTTTGCCCTGACCGTCGTGAACCATGCGTTTCACCGCTGGATGGCGCGGGGTATGGCGGCGGCGGGTCTGCCGGATCTCTCGGCGCTCGACACGCTCATTCTGCATAGTGTCAATCACCGGAACCGGGAGAAAAGTATCTCGGACCTGATGTTCACCCTCAACCTGTCCGAGCGGCATTACCTGAACTACGCCATGAAGAAGCTCGACGAACTCGCACTGATCCAGCGCGAGCGCCGGGGCAAGGAGGTTTTTGTCAGCACGACACAGAAAGGGCGCGACGTCTGTCTCGAATATGCGCGTCTGCGTCGGATCTGCCTGTTGGAGCATATTCCCCAGAACCGGGAGGTCGGGGACGTCACGATTGCAGAGGTCGCCAAGGCATTGCGTGTGCTGACGGGCTTTTACGAGCAGGCATCGCGGTCCGCCGCGTCTCTCTGAACGCGGCGTCTCAGCCATTGGTATGAATCCGGAAGAGCACGTCGTGATAGCCCACGACGCCGCCATCTCCGATCAACACGGGGCCGAGCGTGCCGTCTGCCGTGGCCGTAACGGGCAGACGGAGGGGGCCTGTCTCGACAAATCCCACGATCTCGCCGGAGCGAACGGAGTAATTTTCGTCCAGACTGTTTGAGCGGAACACGCCCATTTCGGGGCTGGGCACGGGCGTGTTTTCCGCTTTTGCGGGTGGGGCGACAGGGTGCGCCGGGGGCGTCTGACCGGGGTTCTCCGACAGTGTCAGGGCAAGCGCGCCTGTCCCGTTTTTCAGAGAAACATGCCGGACATCGTGATGTCTCATCCGGCCAACCAGTTCGGTAAGGTCGTTCAGAAGGTCTTCAAGAAAAGTCATGATCCGGACTTTCGCATGAGGGCTTCGAGATAGTGTACGCTGACGCTGCCTTCGCGCACGCCGGGCTCTTTCATCAAGCGCAGATGCAGGGGCGTGGTGGTGGCGATGCCGGTGATCTGCATTTCCGAAAGGGCGGCATGCATGCGGTTGAGGGCGTCCGTGCGGTCCGTGCCGTGGACGATCAGCTTGGCGATCAGGGAGTCGTAATTCGGCGGTACGACATAGCCGTCATAGAGATGCGTATCGATACGGACGCCGGGGCCGCCGGGCGCGCGCCAACTCGTGACTTTTCCGGGGGCCGGGCGGAAGCTCTCGGGGTCTTCGGCGTTGATACGGCACTCGATGGCGTGGCCTTGCGTGCGGATGTCGGCCTGGGTGAAGGAGAGGGGTTCTCCCATCGCGATCAGGAGCTGTTCGCGGACGATGTCGATGCCGGTCGTCATTTCCGTGACGGGGTGTTCGACCTGAAGGCGGGTGTTCATTTCGATGAAGGAAAACGCACCGTCTTCGTACAGGAACTCGAACGTGCCCGCGCCGGTATAGCCCATCAGGGTGCAGGCGTTTGCACAGCGCTCGCCAAGCTCGGCGATGGCCTGCGGGTCGATGCCGATGGCCGGGGCTTCCTCAATCAGTTTCTGGTGGCGGCGCTGGATGGAGCAGTCTCGTGCGCCGAGCCAGACGGCATTGCCCTGCCGGTCGGCCAGAACCTGAATTTCGATATGGCGGGGGTGCTGGAGGAAGCGTTCGGCGTACACGGACGGATTGCCGAAGGCGCGTCCGGCTTCTTCACGGGCCGTTTCGATGGCATCGCGGAGGTCTGCTGCGGTCATGACCACGCGCATGCCGCGCCCGCCGCCGCCGCCTGCCGCCTTGACGATTAGCGGATAGCCGATGGCGTCGCAGATCGTCTGGGCTTCGGAGAGGTCGGTCGGTAGGGCGTCTTCCGTACCGGGCAGGCAGGGCACGCCGGAGCGGCGCATCTGCTGCTTGGCGCTGATCTTGTCGCCCATCAGACGCATGATGGCGGCGGTTGGGCCTGCCAGTGTGCGGCCGGACTGTTCCACAGCCTCGGCGAAATCAGCATTTTCGGACAGGAAGCCGTAGCCAGGATGGATGATGTCGGCGTTCGTGAGTTCGGCGGCGCGCAGGACGCGGGCGGAGTCCAGATAGCTGCCGGATGCTGCTGCCGGGCCGATGCAGAGCGTTTCGTCCACGAGGCGCAGATGGGCGAGGCTGGCATCGGCTTCGGAATGGATGCCGATGCTGTGCAGGCCGAGCAGGCGGCAGGCCCGCGTGATGCGCAGGGCGATTTCACCGCGATTGGCGATCAGGACACGGTGCGGCTGGGACACTGAAGGCTCAGGCATCGAGTGGTTCCACGGTGAAGAGCGGTGTTCCGGGGGAGACGGCGTCGGCATTTGCGACGAGTACGGCCACAATCCGGCAGGGAAATTCGGCCTCGATGCGCGAGAGCGTTTTCATGACTTCGAGAATATAGAGCGGCTGTCCTTCCGCCACGATGTCGCCCGGCTTGACGAAAGGCGGCGCATCCGGGGCCGGAGAGGCGTAGAACTGGCCGTGCATGGGGGCGTCGATCGTGATTTCGGTTTTGGCCGGAGCGGAGGCTTTTTCGAGGACAGGAAGCGTGGAGGCTGCGGCCGCCGGGGCCGGGCTGGTCGGCTGGGGGCTGCTGTCCTGTGCGCCGCGCACCAGACGGATGTGCTCGCCGTCGCGGGAATAGTCGAGTTCGGTAATGCCCAGCGCCTGCATCCGGGCCATCAGGGCGTCGAGGATCTTGAGATCGGGGATCATGGGGCGATTGGCTTTCCGGTCTGCTTCAGGTCAGGGCGCGCAACGTGATGCCCGCGGCTTCGAAGCCCGCGCGGACCTTGCGGGCGACGTCCACGGATTCCGCGTTGTCCCCATGCACGCAGATCGTATCAATGCGGGTCGGCAGCATTTTGCCGGAGATGGTTTCGATGGCGCCGGCCTGCACCATCCGCACGGCGCGGGCGGCCGCGAAATCGGCATCATGCAGGACCGCACCCGGTTCCTTGCGCGAGACGAGATGTCCGTCTTCGGTATAGGCGCGGTCGGCGAAGATTTCCGAGAACACGGTCAGGCCCCGCTCGCGTCCGATACGGTCCAGATGGCTCAGAGCGATGGCCATGATGGGGAGGTTTGGATCGACCGCCTTAACCGCATTGACGATGGCTTCGGCAACGGCGGGATCGCGTTCGGTCAGGTTGCCCAGCGCGCCATGAGTTTTCATATAGGTCATGCGGTGACCGGAATAGGTGGCGAGGGCCTGTGCCGCGCCCATCTGATAGGCCACGATCCGTTCGATCTGTGCGGGGGTGAAGGGCATGACGCGGCGTCCGAAGCCCCACAGGTCCGGGAAGCCGGGATGGGAGCCGACGGAGACGCCTTTTTCGCGTGCGATGCGGAAGGTCTCGGCCATGACTTCCGGGTCGCCGCCGTGAAAGCCGCAGGCGACGTTGGCGGAGGTCACGATGTCCAGCATCGCGCTGTCATTGCCCATTGTGTAATGGCCGAAGCTCTCGCCCAGATCGGCGTTCAGGTCGATGGTTTTGGCGGTCATGGTTTGGAACTCCCGGACATGAAATAACAGGGCATCAGAAAACGAGCTGTGTGCGGAGTGTGGCAATTTCGGTGGCAAGGCGCTTCAGATCCGCAGCTTCCTGCCGGATGATCTGCACTGCGTCATCGCGCGTGATGGTTTCGAAATGGACGGGCGCGCCGACGACTGTCTGGGACAGCAGGCGCAGGTCGGGTGCAATGACGGTGGCGATCTTGGGATAGCCGCCGCAGGTGTTGGCATCCATCATCTGGATGATCGGCTGGCCCGCAGGCGGCACCTGAACGGTTCCGGGCAGGATGCCGTGAGAAAACAGGTTGAGCGGGTGCGAGAGTTTCAGGGCGTCCCGCCCTTCCAGCCGATAGCCCATGCGGTTTGCGCTGGGGGTCAGGGTCCAGGATGCGGCGTGGAAGGTTTTCAGGCTTTCGGGCGTGAAGACGTCGTGTTCGGCTGCGGGCAGGACGCGGATCCGGGTGCCGTCTGCGGAGGGAAGCGGGCAGGCGCGCGCGAGGCCATAGCCTGCGGCGGGCAGACGGAGCGTGGAGGCCGGGAGGCAGGAGAGGCGGTCGCCTTTCTGGAGGGCGCGTCCTTCAAGGCCACCGAAGCCGCCTTTGAGATCCGTCGAACGCGCGCCCAGAACCGGGGGCACGTCCAGACCGCCCCGGAGCGTCAGATAGGCGCGTGCGCCCTGTTCCGGCGTGCGGAGCGTCAGGGTCTGGCCTGGCCTGGCGGTGATGGCCCAGTCGCGCGGGAGTTTCAGGTCGTCGAGCGTGGCGGGGCAGGCGGCACCAGTGATGGCAAATGACGTCTCGGCCTGAAAGCGCACGCGGAAGGGGAAAAACACGATCTCGATTCCGGCAGCATCCAACGAATTGCCGAGCAGCAGGTTGCCGTGACTCAGGGCCAGACGGTCCATCGCGCCGCCTTGCGCCACGCCCATGGCCATGGCGTGAGGGCGTCCGAAATCCTGAATGGTGTTGAGGGAGGAGCCGGTCAGGATTTCGATCATGAGGCCCTCACAAAACGGACGGTGTCGCCCAGCCGCAGTAGGCCGGGCTCGGGACGGAAGGCGTCGAACAGGCACAGATCCGTCCGGCCGAGGATATGCCAGCCGGATGGCGAGGTGCAGGGCATCATGCCTGCGTGGCCGCCGCCGATGACCACAGCCCCTTCCTCCACTCTCAAACGCGGGGAGTCGCGGCGGGGGATGGCCAGACGCGGGTCCAGTCCGGTCAGGTACACGAAACCCGCCATGGCGCCGATGGCGGCGACGCTGTAGCGACCGGCCATGTGGGCGTCGATGGTTTCCTCTTCCGTCAGGTTGGCGAAGCGGGCGACGAGCGCCAGATCTTCGCCGAACGCGCCGCCATAGACGACCGGCACCACGATCTCGCGGGACGGCACCTCTTCGGCGGAGGCCTGTGTCCAGACGGTCCGGAGCAGCTCTTCCATGACGGAAGGGTCAGTCTGTACGGCGTCGAACGTGACGAGAAGGTTGTTGACGCCGGGGATTGTCTGGAGGACGTCAGGCCGGGTGTTCAGTTCGCGGCTGGTGGCCCAGATGCGGCGCTGTGTTGTGTCACTGAACGGCCCGTCGGCGGCGTCCAGCAGGAGGCCGCCCGCGCCTGCCATGTGAATACGGGTCATGCAGTCTGATCCGGCTGGGAGCGGCCATGGAACGGCCGCCGGGGAAGGAGAGCTGCGGCTAGCGCGCCGCACAGGATGATGATGCCTGTGATGTAGAAAACGCCGTGGAAATTACCGGTGGCCTGAAGCAGATATCCCGTCATGACCGGGGCCAGAATGCCGAGGCCGTTGGAGAAGGTCAGGGTCAGGCCGGTCACGGAGCCGAGGATTTCGTCTTCCACAAGTAGGTCCGCCAGAAGGGCCATGTTGGCGCCCGTTCCGCCTGCCATGAAGGCCATGGAGACGGCGAGGAGCGGAATGATGGTCGCGGCCGTTCCGCAGAGCGGCAGAAATCCCATGGAGGAGGCCAGTATGAGATACAGACACACGACCTTGCGGCGTCCTCCCAGAGAAAGGTTTGATCCACGAACGAGCGTTTCGCCAACCTTTCCTGCCGTGATCGAGAGGATGGCCGCGCCGACATAGCAATAGGCCGTATAGGCGCCGGACTGTTCGGTGCCGAGATGCAAGGTCTGGCGCATGATGATCGGTAGCCAAGACATCAGCAGGAAGTTGGCATAATTGGCGCAGCACTGCGCGATTACGATGCCCCAGAATGCCGAAGAGCGGAACAGGGTCGGCACCGAGATCAGGGAAAAGGACGTTGCCTGTGTGCCGCGTGCGGGGCGCGGATGGGTCAGGAGCCAGACCACGGACCAGACCAGCCCGAGCGCGCCGAGCAGCGAAAACGCCGGGCGCCAGCCGTAATGGGCAATCAGCCACCCGCCGGAGGCGGCACCGCAGGCCAGCCCGATGGGGATGCCGCAGATGAAGGCGGTCATCATCAGCCCACGTTCGTGCAGCGGCGCCCAGGCCCGGACGACCTTGTTGCCGAGTGCGAAAGTGGGGGCTTCTCCAACGCCCAGCAGGATGCGGGTGGCGATGAAGGCGGGAACGGTGGCGGTCAGGCTGCCGAGGATCATGGCGAGCGACCACAGGGCCACGGCGGCCGCACCGATGATCCGGACACCGAAGCGGTCCAGAAGGATCGCGCTGGGCAGGTTCAGGATGAAGTAGGACCAGAGGAAGCTGGAGAGGACCCAGCCTGTCTCCCCCGGTGTGAGTGCGAATTCATGGGCGATCTGGGGTATGCCTACGGACAGGGCGGCCCGGTCTCCGTAGCAGATCACGCACATGGCGATGGTGAGGGCGTATATGACGAACCGGAAAGGCCGGCGATCTTTCGGAACTGTCTGCAAGAAACTGCGCCTCTTTCCGTTCGTGTTCAGAATGTCAGGCCGGTCTGGATATAGTACATGCCACCGTTGAAGCCGTAAGGTGAGTAATAGGCATATTTGTATTCGTTGAAGAGCGGTGCTGCGGTCGCCTTGGGAACGCGGGTCGGATATTTGTTGCCCAGGTTGTTCGCGCCGACCGTGACGCTCCATTTTGGCAGGATCTTGTAGCTGACGGACATGTTGGTCAGGAAAGCCGGGCGCTGTTCCATCGGAGCCGCCGTGGGGCTGGCGAGGAAGATAATGGAGCCGTAGCGCTGTTCCTGCACCATGACGTTCCACTTGCCGTAATTCCAGTTGACCGTGAGGTTTTCGCGGTTCTTCGGCGCGGAGTGCAGAAGCATTTCTTCGGCATAGGTGTTGAACGTGGACAGGCCCATGTTCGCCAGCACAGTGGGTGTCTTGTTGCGGCTGCGGATTTCGTTGTCGGAGTAGTTGAATGTGAAGTCGAAGCGGAATGTTCCGGCGCGTTTGGTGTGCAGGGTGTAGTTAGTGTCGATGTCACCGCCATAGGTCTGGGTATTGACGGGGTTTGTGTAATAGGAGGCGTAGGTGACGTTGTTCAGGCCAGACGCTTCGAGAATATCGGCCACACCCGCGCCGCCGAGGGTCGTGGTGCTGGCCAGACGGTCGTTGATGGCGATGTAATACAGGTTTGCGGTGACGTTCCAGTCCTTGAGGGGCGTGGCGTCGATGCCGATGCTATAGTTGCGGGAATATTCGCCCTTGATATGGCCTGCGCCGAGCGCCCTTGCGGCGGCGCTGCTGTTGGGGAGCTGGTCCACGGCGTAGTTGGCGAAGGGGGCGTTATAGAAATAATAGGTCTGACCCAGTGTTGGCGGGCGGTAACCGGTGTTGATGCTGGCGCGGATGGCCCAGTGTTTGTTGAAGTTGTAGCGTGTTCCGATCGAACCGGTCGTGACGGTAGCGAGATGGTTGTAGCTCGTGGCGCGGCCACCGAGGGACCATTCCCATTTTTTCGTAACGTAGAAATCGAGGTTGACGTTGCCGTCGTAGATGTCGCGTCCGCGATTGGTGACGGCGAGCGGGACGTTACCGGCATGGTCGGTTGCGCCGAGGCCGATCCATGAGGCTTCCTCGCCTTCTGTCATCTGGAAGGTGTCACGGCGATATTCGCCGCCAAAGCGTAGGGCAATCGGTTTGGGGAGCCATGACGTGTTGAAGAAGCGCGAGCCTCGTATGCCGGTCGAAAGCTCTGAAGTGATGGTTTTGCCGTCATAAAAATCGCGCGGGCTGGCATCGCCGAGAGACATGTTGTTGCTGTCGAGGGTCGAATAGGCCTGATCGTCACGACCGTAATTGACGTAGGCGTCCCAGGCGAAGCCGAATTTATGCGCCTTGATGCCGTTGTCTGTTTCGAAATCGTATTGATCCATGCCAATATAGGGCTGTGCGCCATTGGGCCAGAGATTGATATTGGTCAGGCTGTTCCCAGCACTTCGGTAGGTTTCGGCCACATGGGCCTTACGATGGCTGAAGGTCGAGGTGCTGTAGAGGCTGAGGTTTTCGTTCAGCGGGATCGCCATGTTTTCGCTGATGGTTTCCAGCGTCGATTTCGGGATGCCGAGGCCGCGCTGCACATCACGACTGGCTGTTTCGTTGCGGGAATCCCCGACCGGATAGAGTTGTCCGACGAAAAGGCCGCTGCGGTTAGTCGGAAGCTGGTGAGTAACCTGCGCCGCCAGATCGAGATAGCCACCGTTTTTGCCAAGTGCCGTGGCCCAATCCGCATAACCGTTCAGCGCCTGCCCGTCACCGGCGTAAAAGCCGCTGTTTTGGAAATTGATGGACCCGCCATGGGTGCGCTGCTTGAGAACGATGTTGACCGCACCTGCAAGAGCGTCCTGACCATAGAGTGCGGTGGCACCTTCGGTAATGACTTCGATATGATCGATTGCTGAAATCGGGATCAGGGAAATGTCGGTGGGTTCGGTGCCCCAGTTCGGGCCGGCATTGGCGTTGAAATTTGCACCGATATGGCGGCGGTGTCCGTTGACGAGAATCAGCGTATCGTCGGCGGACTGGCCGCGAAGCTGCATGGTCTGGATGAAGCCGCTGTTTCCGACGCCGGATTGTGGCGGAGACGTAATGGAAGCCGAGGCTTGGGCGAGGGCCTGCATGACGTTTGTCTGGCCGGTGGCCAGAAGCTGGCTGCCGGATACTACCGTAACCTGTGTGGTACTGTGAACCGGGGTGGAGGGATTCATCACGGATTGGCCGGTAGAGGCCGTCCCGGTGACGCGCATCTCTTCTGGACCCGACCTTGAAATGATGGATGTTCTGCGAGAGGAGGGCCTTGCAGAAGTGGTAGTGGCGGCCCGTGCAGGCGAGGTTGTGACCCGTTTGTGCGTGGAATGTGTCTGCGTCGTCACTCTGGTGGACGTGGCCTGGGCGGTTGGACAGAGCGAAACGAGCGAGCTCAAGGCAGCGCTACACATCAGGAAAGCCTTGGGTCCAAAACACTTGCTCATGGGCATCCCCTTTGCCAGCCGATGTTGGCTGACCATTCGAAATATATGCTTTTCATGAACAAATCACACACATAACGAAACGACAACTAAAATGTTTTTATTAAGGAACAAACTCTCTTTTTCTGCCGCTTTCCTAGGCGAATCTGATTGATTTGACCGAGCACCTGAGGCTGAGGCCTGTTTGACGAAAAGACAGCATCGCTTGAACGGACAAAAAAAATGAGTAAAAACTGAAACAAGAGAAAATTTTTTTGTCTGTCGAGTCGTGATTCCCGAACTCAGAACATTTGTTGTTGCTGCCCGGACCGAGAGTTTTGCCGCGACAGCCAAGGCGATCGGGGTGACGCAGTCGGCAATCAGTGCTCAGATTCGTCGGCTTGAAGAAGAGTTTGGCTATGATCTTTTTGAGCGCACAGGCAGGTCGGTAACTCTGACGGCAGCGGGGAGTCGCATCTTATGTCAGGTCGAAGATATCCTCTCGGCCTTTGAGGCGCTTCGGGGGGCGTCGCGCCTCAAGCCAGAAACCGAACTGTTGCGGGTGGGCGCTATTTCAACTGCTCAGACCAGCTTGCTTGCCCCCGCTATTGCGGGATTGCATCTTGAGCTTCCGGATCTGAAAGTACGGATTGTTCCAGGGACTTCCATGATTTTGCTGGATCGTCTGGATGCGGGAGAGCTGGATGCTGCGCTGATCGTCCGGCCACCTTTTGGGTTGATGCCATACATGCAGTGGCATCCTGTCGTGCAACAGGACTATGTCATGGTCGTCGCTGCTCATGTCGAAGGCGCAGACTGGCGACAGATCCTCGAAGGGCAGCCTTTTATTCGCTATGATAGTCGTTCTTTTGGGGGGCGTACGCTGGATCGATTTCTCAGGACGCAGGGGCTTTCTCCCCATGAGGTCATCGAGACTGAAGATCTTCACACCATTCTGCAGATGGTCGCCAATAATATGGGGTGTTCGATTGTTCCCTATATCTTTGCGGTTAGTGTTGTGCCGAATATCCGTATCTTACCTCTGGGAGACCAGAAGATCGTGCGGGATGTCGGTGTGATGACCTTACGCGGCCGAATGACGGAGGGCTGCAAGGCTCTGATCCGGTATCTGGAAGAGGCATCCCGCAGCAATATGCCTCCTCAGTAGTTTCGGATGTTATGAAGAGCCTTCAGGCTGTCGCACGCCATAGAAGGAGCGGCGCATTATCGGTTCCTGCTTGTTGGAAGTCGGTGCCGAAAGACCCGGATAGAGTGGCAAATGTTTCCAGAATGTTTCGCCCTTCCTCGCCGTAGGCCAGAGAGGGTACTCCGCGTCTGTGAGCAGCCAAGCCCAGACCGAGTGTGATCGGATGGATTTCGAGACTTTCGAGCTTTCCGTTCTGATAAGTGCAGATCGGCATGATAGTCTCCCAGAAACGTTTTTCGGCGGGGAAACCTTTTGCATCGTTGTTGCTGCGAGCTTTGTAAAGCTGATGAGGTGTTAGCTCCGGACTTACGCGGTTCGCCACATAGGATTCGACTGGGAGGCGCTCCACGAGTTCATTCTGTCCGATGAAATTACCCAGACTGTAAAAGATCGGTTTGCCGTTATGGATTTCGAGACCCCGCAACAGATGTGGTCCGTGACAGGCAACGATATCCGCACCGGCGTCGATCGCCTGACGGGCGGCTGTTACGAGAAAATCAGCCGGAATTTCTACGTCGAGTTCCCCATCGGCGTTGTAGCCGCTTTCATGCGCATGGATACTCAGGATGACCGTATCGGAAACCATCCGTGCTTCTGCGATCCAGCGATGCAGGGCTTGCGTGTCCGTCGGGTTGGGGGTGGTGCTAACTTTCGTTTCCTGACTGACCTGAAAATTTAGGTTTTCAAAGGCAAGAACCCCGTCGGGGGTAGGAAAGGCGAAGCCAAGCTGGATTTTGTCGTCCTTGACCCGTTGTAATCCGAGCTTCCTGTAGATCTCCCTCAGGGAGGTCATATCATCGGCGGAAACGTGGTGCATCGTGTTGTAGCGTAGCGGATTGATGCCGGGACGTCCCTGCATCGCGCTCGTCTGCATGGCTGCTTCCTGCCCTCTGGCGAAGGTGGAGGTGCAGGACAGCATGGAGACCGTACCTGCAGGATGCGTAAAATATGTAGGGCGTCTGGCATCTTCCAGATGCAGGCCGATCCCGGCATGATGCAGGTTTCGGCGGTTGAGTTCGTCCAGCGTCTTGCGCAGGCCGGAGATGCTGTAATCTAGCGAGTGGTTTGTTGCCGCTGCAAAAAGGTCGAAACCGGCCTCTTTCAGGTCATTCAGAACCCGGGATGAGGCGCCAAAATGCGTGCCGCCCATATCAAGGGCTGGATCACCCACGAAATCGTTCGGTACCAGTTCGAGATTGGTGAACGAAACATCGCAGGCGCGGATCATGTCGAAAAGGGGCGACAGTCCGGGGTCAGTGCGGCTGTTGAGTTGCCGAAAGAGAATACTGTCACCCGTCAGGCAAATCTTCATCAGGCGGTCCGGAACATCAGTTGAAAAATTGATGCTTTGGGAAAAGCATTTCTGTTCCGGTATGGTTATCGAAGATGCATGAGGTGTCCAGTTTCAGGACGCTCTTTACGGCGATGGTTTTCCTATCTTCACGATATGGGAAAACCGGGCTTCTCACGGAGCCGGGCAGCTCTGGCGGCTCTTACGACGTGGTCAGAGGTTTCTGAAGGATTTCGAGGAGGCGGTTGAACAGGCTGAGACGCGGTGAGTTCCGCTGAACCAGAAAGCCCAGATTTCGGCAGGGAGCCGGGGCCGGGAGCGGGATTTTTTTTAGATGGACGCCTGCGGGCCAGGGACGGGCCCAGTCAGGGACCAGCGACACGCCCGTTCCCTGACTGACAATAATGGCAATGGCGTCCAATGAGTCGAGTTCAAGACGTTCATGGGGCCATATCCCTGATTTTCGGAGATATTCGTCAGCAAGGCGGCCACCCCACTGCATCCGGTCATAGCGGATCAGGGGATGATTCCGGAGAATTTCGTGGGGGTCTGTTTCCTGAAGAGCTTCCGGGGCCAGGACGACCAGAGGCTCGGACCGCAGGGTCTGCCAGACTAGTGTTTTTGGAATTTCAAAAGGGGGCTCCACGATGAAGGCAGCGTCGATATTTCCTTCCAGAACCGCGTTATGCAGCCCGGATGAAGAGCCTGGAGTAATATGCAGCTCGATTTCGGGGAAACATTCGAAAAAACGTTTCAGATAAGGGGGGAGGAGGCCATTCGCCGCACTTGATATCGCGCCGATCCTCAGGGTCCCGACAGGCTTGTCACTCGCAGCAATGGCGCAGAGATCCCGGACGCTCGTGACGATCGCCCGGCTCTGTTCGATGATGGCTAGCCCTTGTTCCGTAGGACGGACGTTCCGCCCATCACGCTGGACAATCGGACAGCCTATTTCGTCTTCGAGCGCGCGGATCCGTTGGGCAACGCTGGCAGGGGTAAGACGGAGCTGACGTGCTGCACCCGCAAGCGAACCCTGTTCGATAACGATCAGGAAACTTTCGAGGAAGCGTGTGTCCATGAGTAGGTCTCCGAAGGGTCTGTCAGGGTAGCGTAACGTAGCGAAAGAGATCAGACATCGGATTTACCTTCTTCTGAAGTCATATATTCGCACGATTGTTACGCCGACGAATATGATATCAGCGGATTTTTCCAGAAAAGTCATGGTGCAGTCATGGTTAATCCGTTTCATCTCGCATTCCCGGTCGACGACCTTGCAGCCGCCCGGACCTTTTACGGAACTGTTCTCGGGTGTGCAGAGGGGCGGAGTACGGAAGCCTGGATCGATTTCGATCTTTATGGACATCAAATCGTTACGCACCTGGTTCCTGATGCCTGTCGGGGTGGGAGTGAAGGTGGAAGGGGGGCCGTGGACGGTCATAACGTGCCTATCCCGCATTTCGGCGTTGTTCTTGACATGGAAGACTGGAAGGTTCTGGCGGAGCGTGTTCGCGGTCATGGCATTTCTTTTGGAATGGAGCCACAGATCCGTTTTGCGGGGCTGCCGGGCGAGCAGGCGACGATGTTTTTCTGCGATCCCGCAGGAAATGCGTTGGAATTCAAAGCTTTCGCCAACATGAAACAACTTTTCGCCAAGCAGTAAAGGGTTGCCTATGTTCTGTTCTAGTCAACCCGAGACAAACAGCGTGACCGCGCCTGTGGTGGATGTCGATCTCGGACATCATCTTTTCAGTCGTTTGTATGAGATCGGTTTTGACGGCCGTGGCATGACGCGACCGTCTTACGGAAGGGAAGAAAATCTCGCCCATGACCTGTTCATGGAGGTGGCAGGGCAATACGGATTGGAGGTGCGTCGTGATTGGGCTTCCAATCTTTACTTGACGCTTCCCGGCCGTGACCGGACCCTTCCTGTCGTCATGACGGGGTCGCATCTCGATACTGTTCCATGTGGCGGAAATTTTGATGGGGCGGCGGGTGCAGTGGCTGGTCTTCTCGTGCTCAGTGCCTGGGTCAAAGCGGCTTTTCGGCCGGAACGGGACACGACACTGATCGTGACACGTGCAGAAGAAAGCGTCTGGTTTCCTTTGTCCTATCTGGGAAGCCGAACGGCTTTCGGGCTGCTTGAGCCTTCTGCGCTCGAAACTCCGCGAAGCGACGATGGTCTAAGCCTGAGGCATCACATGCAGGACTGTGGTGCCAGTCCCGACCTGTGCGGAAAAGCATCGGTTCTGGATACCGCGAAAATCGACTGTTTTGTCGAACTGCATATCGAACAGGGGCCTGTTCTACTGGAAGCGGATGTTCCGGTGGGGATTGTGACCGGAATTTGCGGGAGCACGCGGTATCGCTCGGCTGCTATTCATGGTCAATATGCCCATTCCGGGGCGACGCCGCGTCGTTTCCGTTCAGACGCCGTGATGGCCGGGGCCAGCATGATGACTGCTCTGCACGAGGCCTGGAAACAGGCGGAAACTGACGGAGAAGAGATGACTCTGACGTTTGGCGTCTGCCGGACCGACGAGGCGCAAGCGAATTTTGCGGCGGTTCCCGGGAAGCTGGATCTCGTGATTGATATCCGTTCCCGGGACGAAGCGCTTCTTGAGCGGATCAACGGGTTGGTTATTCAACAGGCGCGTCGTGTTGAACAGGATTATCACGTCCGTGTGGAGCTTGGGCCGAGGACCTGTAGTACACCTGCCGTCATGAATGCAGATTTGCAGGCGGACGCAAGAATTCTTGCAACCTCGCTGAACATTCCCTTTGTTTCGATGTCAAGCGGTGCCGGGCATGATGCGGCGATATTTGCCTTGCAAAACGTCCCGACGGGAATGCTCTTTGTGCGCAATAGCAACGGAAGTCATAATCCAGACGAAAGCATGGAGATGGATGACTTCATGGAGGGGGTCCGTCTGCTGGAATGCCTTCTGCGCAGGCGGGCAGTATCTGTGTCCTGAATCCTTTGAGGGCCTGCATTCAGGATTGTATGGAGGTGCCAAAACGATTTGGCTGTTTCGCGAGTGTCTGATCCAGGCGGGTGCTATTGAAAGGCTGTGTGATCGTTTTGATAATACGCTGCGCGACGCGGGTTATCTGCCAATGTCCGGCCATATCTTGGATGTAGTACTGGTAACCGCTCCCAGGCCGCGCAATATGAACGCTGAAAAAGCAGATTTCCGGGTAAAACGTGTTCCCGAAGACTGGCAGGCCAAGCGCAAAGCTGTCTCATAAAGATCGCCATGCAAGCTGGACGCTGAAGTTTACCAAAGCGAAGCGGCAGGATGACGGGACTATCCCTACAACAGATCTCGTCATCCCGTTCTTTGGATACAAATTCCACGTCTCCATTGACCGGAAGTCCCGGTTCATCCGGAAATGGAAGACGACGGGTGTGATCTGCCGTTCTTCAAGCTTTTCAATAAGCGGATCAGCATCATACGCCTTGTCGGCGATAAAGGCTTTGGGATCGATTTCATCGAGGAGAGGTTCTGCTTCAGTGGTGTCGGCTCTCGCCTTTGCGTCAGCGAAAGAGCCATGGCCTTGCCCGCAGCATCGACAATGGCATGGATTTTCGTGGTTAGTCCGCCACGGGATCGTCCGATGATCTGATCGTCGCCCCTTTTTTATGGGCGCCCGCACTATGCTGGTGAGCCTGCACAATCGGGCTGTCAATCATCATGTATTCATTGGCTCGATCATCGGCGAGCAGATGGTGGAAAATCCGTTCAATCACGCTGCTTTCGCACCAGCGACGCAGTCGTTTGTGAACATTCTTCCAGTCCCCGAACTACACTGGCAGGTCATGCCACGGAATGGCGGCGCGGTAACGATATAAAACTGCTTCCACAAACAGCCGGTTATCCGCAGATGTCCCGCCGACATGACCTTCCCGACCCGGGAGAAGATCCTTTATCTGCTCTCACTGATCATCGCTCAGACCATACCGGCACATCCACACATCTCCAAAAAACGGAGAAAAATATCAAAGATCAGATGAAAACAGGCCTTATGGCATCGTAAGCTAAATGACGACACGCCTTAAGAAGCTGACGTAAGACCTTGCACACGCCGTAGATGCAGAAATGCTCCGAGGAAACCGCAGAATTTCCGGCTTCAACGTAGCATTATGCTATTTCTAGACTGATCTTCGTCTTTGATCGCGCGTCGTCTGCGCAACTGCTCATAGTAGGCTGATAGGTTGATCTGTAGTCTTAGAAAAAACGCTGGCCCGCTTATCGCTCTCGACCTTCGCCTTCTTGACCCATTCGTTCAGCGTATGCCTCGAACAGCCAATCTTGCCAGCAATCGATACCATACTGTCCAATACGACGGATTCTCGCCTTCATGCTCCAGAAGCAGTCGAACTGTGGCGGGACGAACCTCAGGGGAAAATTTTTTCACAGAATGGCTCATCAAACTTTTTTCTAGGCTGAATAGATCTCCGCCAATTCCGGAGCGGCTCAGAGTGCTAATATTTCTGCATACTCCGTCTGGCTATAATTCTTTAGTATGTTATAGAAAAGAATAAGATTTTATAGAGGTTGTGTAAATGCAGAATTATAAAACCATATCTATAGCTATGGCCACATATAACGGAGAAAAATATATACAAAAACAACTAGAGTCTTTGGAAAATCAAAAATACAAACCTATCGAAATTATTATATGCGATGATTGTTCAACTGATAGAACAATAGAAATTTGTGATAATTTCTCAAAAAAATCTAGTTTTATGGTGAAAATTATAAAAAATGATAAAAAATTAGGATTTATCGAAAATTTTTTTAAGGCAGCCTCTTTGTGTAGCGGCGATTTAATTGCGTTTTGCGATCAAGATGATATCTGGGAGAATAATAAACTAGAGCGTGCTCAAAAATCTTTTTTCGACTCTAAAATTGCGATCTTCGGACATGCTAGTAAATTAATTACAGAAAAAGGTAATATAATTGGCCACCACGGTCTTTCCCTTCAAAGTGGGACTTATAGCATTGCAGATCTTGACCCATGGGATTTGGTTTACGGCTTCAGTATAGTTATAAAAAGGAGCGTCTGGAATTCCGTGGATTCCAACGATCGTCCTACCGATCCGTTTTGTCGAACAGAAAAGCTCTCACACGATAGATGGGCATATTTTCTGGGGACAGCAGCCGGATCAATGGCGTATGATTCTCAACCCCTAGCTCGTTATAGGCAGCATGGGAACAATGTATTTGGGAGTAAAAAAAGTAGAAAAAACCGTATTTTAGAGAAATTGCATTTGATTTCCATAGATAGAGGGGAATATATTAATTTATTACTGCAGGCTTGTGATAAGATGTCAAAAATATCTGAGTCATTTTTAAATGAAGGATTATCTCTTGATAAGAGGCCATCTTTTATTTACTGTAGTTTAGCAAAAAAATACAAAAATAGACTCTCTATTTTTTCAAATAATAAACTGTATTCAGTTTTAAAATTTTTAAGATGCTTTCTTGATGGAAGTTACCAAGAAAAAAATATAAAAAATAAATATAAAGAGATTTTGTGTGATTTTATTTATATTTTTATTAAGAAATAGAAATGTTATTTTAAATTATTCTCTAATTTTTGTACTTACTGATTTTGGGTTTGGAGGATAGAATTTTATTATCATCTAGTTATAATCTAGGAACTTTTGGGTATTGATTTGGTCTGCTGTGGTAAAGGCGAACTCTCTTCTCGTATCGGTTTGTGATAAGCCGTCCGTCCTTGATCCTTGTCCAAAGGTTTTTCGACGAAATACTGGTGTCTATAAGTTCATTCGGGGCAGGCGAGTTCTAGATCATTCTTCCGTGTCTGGTTGACAGGACGGTTTTCCGGCTCCGGAGATCTTTGCGGAATTTGCGTCAGTATCGTCGAGCAGAACATGGGTGCAAATCAGTTCATGCACCTGACTGGGCGAAAGCATGCAAGATAACGCCCTGTTACGAGCATCTGCTTCCACGCAGGCCTTGTTGCCAAGTTCTTCCCTAGAAGCGGCCAAAAACTTCACAGGTTTTTCGGTGTTTCCTGTGCCTTCCTTTTTTGACGGCCCCTGCAGCCGTGTTCCCGGCTATCTTGTGATGGGCACGGATCGTCGTGCTGTCGGAAGGCTGTTCAGCAGAGCAGAGCCCCAGTGTAATCACTGACCTGTCCGGCTGTCATGAAGAGGCTCAACGGTTCTCCATTCTGATCGGTGACTGGCATGCAGCTTGGTATTCATACCGCCTTTGGTGTGACCGATCCGCGCTACTAGCAGCCTTGACAAAAAGCGTCGGAATAATCCACCGACCAAGCTTCATTTCAACAAAATTTTTACTTGGAAATAAGCGTCCGAGGTGAAGGCGGCAGCCGTTTTGCTGTTCCTGCATCAATGAGCGGATAGGTGTATTGGGACGAAACCGAGTGTCTCTTTCTGCGCAAGGGATATAGAAAAGAGGGCTTCTAAGAAGCTAAAAGGATCCTGATTGATGAGTGAAAGCCAATCATTCAGAGTAAGATAAACTATGATCCGAAAGGCATTTCGCACTAAGATTATCGCTAATAACACGCGATAAAACAGGACTTTACTCAGCAAGTGTCACGAGAAAATTTTAGCGAACTGCTTTCTTTTCTGGCAGTTGCGCAAGAACGAAGCTTTACAAAGGCAGCGGCCCGTAGAGGCGTCACGCCCTCGGCAATCAGCCACACCATGCGTCTTCTGGAGGAACGACTGGGCGTCACCCTTCTGACGAGAACAACACGTCGTGTCGTTCCCACGCCTGCGGGAGATTATCTTCTGCAGAATATTCAGCCGCTTTTCGACGAAATCGAGAACCGGATGAGCAGCCTAGATGAATTCCGCAAATGTCCCAGAGGCAATCTGCGGATCACCGTGACAGATGAATCTCTGGGCTTTTTTCTTCGACCCCGAATTGCAGATTTTCTAAAGAACTACCCGGAAATCTCCTTGGAGGTTTCAACAGATCTGCGTCTGATTGATATCGTGGATGAAGGTTTCGATGCAGGGGTGCGCCTTGGGGAACTGGTGACTCAGGGGATGATTTCAGTGCCTGTATCTCCTGACATCCCATTTGCGGTTGTTGGGTCCCCGACCTATTTCAAAAGCCATGCCGTCCCAAAAAACCCGGCCAGCCTGCACGAACACAACTGTATCGGGGTTCGTTTACCAACCCATGGAAAGATTTATCGGTGGCGTTTCAGACAGAAGGGTAAAGACCTGAAGTTTCAGCCTGTCGGCCAGTTTGTATGCAATAATGTGTTCGGCGCACGGGATGCCTGCCTGGACGGTATTGGCCTCGCCTATATTCCTAAAATCGTTGTCGAAGAACACATCCAGAATGGCAAACTGATAGCAGTTCTGGAGCCATTCTGTCCGACACATCTCGGGTTTCATCTCTTTTACCCCCGACATCACCGCCATTCGATGCCTCTGTCGCTGTTCGTCGAGGAAATGAAAGTAAAATGAGAAAGCCGGCTCATAAGGATACAGGCTCTCTCGGACGAAGGTTTAACCTCCGATAAGAGGAAGCTGTTTGAGCATTTCCTGCAGGTTTACCGCATCCCAAGGCATATGTTCGGCAATCGTCATACCGACCACTTCTTTTTCGGTTGTCACTTCCTGAATTAATTTCAGAACATCGGGAATATTGAGCTTGCCTTCGGCAACGTCTCCGAAATCATGCTTGCCACGACCCGGTTTTGCAAAAAGCAGAGACCGGAAGTTGTGCGGATCCAGCACATCCAGATCCAGATGGATGGCAAGGACTTCAATCTGGCTGTCTTTTAGCCACTCCATGACGGGCTGTGCACCATCACGCACCTGCTGGGGTGAACATGTCCGCAATCCATGATCCGCAATGAATTGGGCTTCGAACGGAAGTGGGTCATGGATGCCTGCAATCATCACATTCTTTGCAGGAAGCGGCTTCGTCACTGCCTTGGTCAAATCAGGATCGCCATGACCTAACAGAGCCCCCAGAACGTGTGCATGAGCGTTCGTATACTGCTTTGGGGTCTGAACGTCTGGATGGGTATCAATCCAGAGCACACCCAGCCTGTCGTCATAACGCTCCGATAGCCACGAAAAAGGTACGAGCGAGACAAGACAGTCCCCGCCCAGCACCGCCAGTGACTTCGGCTGATGGCGTTCAATGATTTTCCGGGCGTCCTGAATCTGTTTCATCAGAACACTGCGTCCCCGCATTTCATCCTCGACTGGCAGAGGAACGTCAGTCGGAGCGTCAACTGGAACTTCCTCAACAGGGCCAGCAGAAGGAGGGGCCAGCCAGGCCAGAAGTTTTGACCCCAGATAATAGGGAGGATTATCGCCACCCTGCCACTGAGGGAAAATAAGCCTCAACGTTTTGGAATCCTGATCCGTCATGAAAGACCTCCTGTCAGGTAAGTGCATACGGTCTGCCTCGGTATCGATCAGATAACTCGCCATCTCGGTCAGATGTAAAGGCGCTTATCTTTTGTCTTTCGCAAAAGATCGAGATTTCCCGAACCGCTTCATACAACAGAGCATTTCATGAGCGGTGCATAATTGATAGATCTTTATTACTGAAATTTTCTCATAAACCTTTTGATGAAAAACTCTATAGTCTTGCGGAAAATTCGATTTTAAGACTGGAAAATCTCCAAGCAAGGTCAAGGGTGCATCCTCCTCGTGTGGATTGATCCCATCCCAATTCATATGGAAATTGGTACCGCAGATGAATATAAGTACATCAGTAATAGCAAATAATAATTTTATTATTCTTTATCTTATTAGTGATGTATCTCGGAATTCATCTCTCCGATCTAAAATTTCAGAAAATATGCTTCCATCATGCAGAATTTGATTTCTCGGGAGATTTCTCCTACCTGCCAGAAGCTGGCTATTCTGTCTCTGGCGTTGGGTTCATTTGCATCAGTCACCACCGAATTTCTTCCTGTTGGTATCCTGCCTGATATTTCGAGAACATTTTCTGTAAGTCCGGGAACGGCGGGGCTTACCATGACAGTTCCTGGAATGATGGCAGCACTTTCCGCTCCTGGAGTTATGCTGTTTTCCGGACGCACAGATCGTCGCAGGATTATTTTATGGCTCTCTCTTATTCTGCTCGCAGGTTGCCTGATTGCCACCATGGCACCGACATTTGCCGTGATGCTGCTCAGTCGCGCACTGGTCGGGATCAGTCTGGGCGCATTCTGGGCCATGGGCCTCTCTGTTGCAGTAGAACTCGTTGCCAAGGACAAAGCGCATCAGGCAGCCGCGGCTGTTTTCGCAGGGGTTACGGCAGCCATGATTCTTGGGGTTCCCATGGGATCTCTGGTCGCCGAGTACTCATCCTGGCGCGGTGCATTCGTGGCCGCCGCAATCATCGCCATTGCCGCCTTACTCATGCAGTGGAGAATGCTTCCAGCTGTTCCAGCGGAAAGCCATGTGCGGCTTACGGACTTCAAAGCATTCGTCAGGCTGCCTGAAGCGCGGAAAAGTATCGTTATGATTGCTGCCGTTTTTGCGGCCCATTTTGCAGCGTATAC
This sequence comes from Gluconobacter sp. Dm-73, assembly GCF_018256215.1. Lineage (NCBI taxonomy): Bacteria > Pseudomonadati > Pseudomonadota > Alphaproteobacteria > Acetobacterales > Acetobacteraceae > Gluconobacter > Gluconobacter sp. Dm-73. The sequence continues at coordinate 54,892 of NZ_JAERLW010000003.1, forward strand.
TTACCTGACCCCTCTTATCCATGAAGCAGGTATTCCTTCAGGGGCTGTGACGTTCTTGTTATTGGCTTATGGTGCTATCGGGTTTGCTTCCAACCTCGTGGCCAGCCGCTTTTTGGAAAACAATCTCAAGGCGACGCTTTTTGCTTCAAAAATATCGCTGGCAATACCCTTTTTGCTCCTGCCGGTGCTGCTGATCTTTCCAAAATTTGAAACGGTACTCATTCTTCTCTGGGCCGTCGCGTGGGGAGCGCTGCCCCTGTGTCTCAATACCTGGCATCGCAGTATCGAGACTGACCATTCAGAAGCTGCGGCCGCCATGTTCACCTTTACCGCGCAGGTTGCCATTGCAGTCGGTTCAAGTCTTGGGGGCGCAATAGTCGATCATTTCGGATTGAGAGCCAATTTCTGGATGAGCGCTTTGATTGTCATTCTGAGCGCCTTCTATCTGGCGACCCATAGAAAAGCAGAGTGATTTTGTAAGAGGAGGCGGTCCAAATATTACGAAACCGATCAACAGCAATCCGCCGGTCACCATCGAACGTTTTCAGCATGAGGGAAGCATCATGAAGTCTCTGGTTTGCATGTCTTTTGGAACAGCCCCCTCAATGGCTATTGAGGAACGTCCTAAACCTTTGCCTCGGTCAGGTTATACTTTGATCAAAATGCATGCCGCGACGGTCAATCAACTTTCGGGGCAAATTCGTCGAGGTCTTTTCAATAAAGCCAAGGCGCCTCTGGTTCTGAGCAATGACGGCGCAGGTACAGTAGAGGGTAGCGACCTCTTTCAACTTGGAACGCGTGTTGCAATTTACGGCGGTGGCCAATTAGGGATCACGGAAGACGGTTTGCAACAGGAATATGTATCCGTCAAAAACAGTCATGTTTTCGAATTGCCTGACACGATCAGTTTGGCCGAAGGCGCGGCGCTCCCTATCAATTATGTAACTGCATACCAGGCCTTAACACGCGTTGGACACATTGAACCGGGGCAGACGCTTCTGATTTCAGGAGCAGCCGGAGCAGTCGGTCACGCCTTGATCCAGCTTTCGCGAGCTTTGGGGGCGAGGCCTGTTGCAGTCGTTTCCAGTCCCCTGAAGGCAGAAGCTGCCCGTAAGAGTGGGGCGGCGGCGGTTGTAGATCTCTCAACTGAGATCCTGTCGGATGTTGTATTTTCCCTTACGGCGGGCCAGGGCGCCGACCTCGCATTCGATCCAGTTGGCGGCTCGCTGCTCAGGGAACTGATAAAATCAGTGTGTAAGCGGGGTTCAGTTGTGTCCATTGGATTTGCTGGTGGCGCTGAAGCCTGTCTGGATCTGGCTGAAGTCGTCATTCATGAAAAGCGCCTGCTCGGATACGACGCTTGGCTGGAAACGGACGAGGCCGTGTCCAATGCCTTCAGCGCTATTCGGGCTTTCATTGAGAAGGGAGTTGTTCGACCGGTCATCGATAGCGCATGGAAACTGGAAGAACACGAGGACGCTTACAAGCGTCTCGCATCCCGAGAGGCTATCGGGACGATTCTTATCAGACCATAAGAATAGAGCTTTCTTAGTTTTGGAGTTTTTTATCTGTCTAAATCAAAGTAAAAAAATTTTCAGAAATTAGATTGTAAAAATAATTCTGACATATTTTTGGAGATTATTTTAAATAATTAATTTTATGTATCTATTTGTGTTTAGAATATATCATTATCTCGTATCCGAGTGTCATAAGATATTTCAACGGTCATTCACGTAAAGCGTATGATCTCCCAACATTTTCATAACTTGACACTTAATTGATCAAGCATTCACTGCTAATCGGGATCCTAAAAATCGTCTGAGGAAGATTTGCGTCGGCCGCCCAAGCTGTATCGACTCCCTGGATAGGTGAAGATGCCTTTCATGACGACGCGGCCTTTGACCCATGTGCGCCGTACAAGCTGGAGGCAGGGGGCGTGAGGGGGGATGTCCAGCAGGGACTGCAATTCCTGACTGGGGGCGACAGCGAAGACAATGTGCTCAATCTCATCAGGGCCGGAAATATGATAAAGATGTCGGTGGGGATGGGTGAGGGTGAAATCCTGCTGAAGGTATTCAGGTGCGAATGCAGGGGAGACGAAACGCTCTTCTACCTGAAGCGGGATATCATCTTCGAAATGGACGATCACCGAGTGAAACAACTTGCTCCCTGGCCGCATATCGAAGGAAAATGCGAGATCAATGTCAGCACGGATGGCTTCCAGTGTGATGACCTGGGCAGTGTGGATATGGCCTGAACTCAGAATGTCATCGGCAATATCGTGAAGTTCCAACAGATCGGCCTTCGGGGCAGGGCGTGAGACAAACGTTCCCACACCCTGCGCGCGGACCACGATTCCTTCGGTCATGAGTTCGCGAAGTGCCCGATGGACCGTCATGCGGGAGACGCCGAGGAGTTCGACCAGTTCGCTCTCGGAAGGAAGCTTTTGACCCTCTTTCCATTCTCCGTCCTGAATACGCTCGGTAATATAAATTTTGACCTGCTCGTAACGGGCAGGAGATCGTTCCCGGGAGACGTCTATCTTCATGTCGCGGGCTGTCCTTCAGCTAGAGAGCGGCAATCCCAAAAACATCCTGGCGAAACTGTAATTAAGACAAGAGGTTGTATGGATAAGATGATGTAATTTTATATCACAGGGTCCAGTTTACCGTCAAAAATTCGATGAAGCGGTCTTCTGCCTCCGATCCAGTATGAAAGTTCGTGTGGCCCGGCGATATCCCATAGAAGCATATCCGCCGCCTTTCCTGTTGTGAGCGTGCCGGTGATGTTCTGAAGGCCGAGCGCCTGGCTGCCGATCCGGGTCACGGCGGACAACGCCTCTTCCGGGGTCATGCGGAAGAGGGTGCAGGCCATGTTCATGATACCGGTGAGACTGACGCTTGGAGAGGTTCCGGGATTACAATCCGTAGCAAGTCCCATTGGAACATTGTGTTTTCGGAACAGGTCCACGGGTGGTGTGCGCGTCTCCCGGATGAAGTAGAAAGCTCCGGGGAGCAGCATGGCGACCGTGCTGGCTTTGGCGAGTTCCATGACATCGTCTTCCACGACATATTCCAGATGGTCGGTCGAAAGAGCGCCGTAGCGGGCAGCCAGGCTTGTTCCCCCACTGTTCGAGAGTTGTTCGGAATGGAGACGGACGGGAATTCTCAGATCATGTGCCGCCATGAAGAGGCGTTCGATCTGATCGGTGGTGAAAGCAATATTTTCACAAAAACCGTCAATGCTGTCGATCAGCTTTTCTTCTACTGCCTGAGGGAGAATGTCCGTGATGAGATGGGAGATATAATCGTCCTGCCGGTCCCTGAATTCCGGTGGCAGGGCATGTGCGCCGAGGAAGGTTGCGTGAACGCGTATAGGCAGGGCGTTCCCGATGGCACGGGCAACACGGAGCTGTTTGAGTTCGTCTTCCAAAGTAAGGCCGTAGCCAGACTTCATTTCGACGGTCGTTGTGCCTTCGGTAATCATGCGGCGTACGCGGCGGGCCGTTACGTCGAAGAGTTCGTTTTCAGATATGCTGCGGGTTGCGTTGACCGTCGAGAGAATACCGCCGCCCTTGCGCGCGATTTCTGCGTATGAGACGCCATTGAGACGTTCCGCAAATTCCAGACTGCGATCGCCAGCGTAAATGACATGGGTGTGGGCATCCACAAGGCCGGGCGTCATCCAGAGGCCATCTCCCGAACGGATATCACGTGCCAGAACCTGCGGAGATTCAGGAAGGTCGCGGGCGGCCCCGACCCAGCAGATCTGTCCGTTTTCAATACCGATGGCCGCGTTGTGGATGCAGCCATAACCGTCCTTTTCCGACATTAGTGCCGGATCGGCGGTTGCGACATGAATGTCTGTCCAGAGCGTATCCCACATTCGCTTTCTTCCTTGCGGCATCAAATCCGCTGTGGTGGTATATACAAGTCTTATAATTCCATTATCATCATGCAACCAATGGAAAAAGCAAAGACTTTCCGTGTGCCGAGGGAAGGAATGTTGAGGTTATGGAACTGTTTGCTGAGCAGGCGCTTCTGCCGGACGGCTGGCGCAGAAATGTAAGGATTTCTGTTTCTTCTGCCGGACGGTTTGACGCAATCGTCCCGGACGCCGATGTGCCTGACCGGGCTGTACGCAAAGCGATTGTTGTTCCGTCACAGCTGAGTCTCCACTCTCATGCGTTTCAACGCGGCATGGCAGGGTTGGCTGAAAGCCGTCAGAATCCGGCAGATACGTTCTGGACCTGGCGCCGGCTGATGTATCAGCTTGCCCATCGCATTTCGCCCGAGCAGATGCAGGATATTGCAAGCTACCTGTATATGGAAATGCTGACGGCTGGATATACGCAGGTCGCGGAGTTTCACTATCTGCATCATGCGCAGGGTGGCGCGTCCTATGGGCAGGTGGCGGAAATGTCTCTGCGGTTAGGGGAGGCGGCGCATGCGGTCGGGATTGGCCTGACGCTTTTACCGACGCTTTATGAGCGCGGCGGTTTTGATGGTCGTCCTTTGCAGGAGGCGCAGCAGCGTTTCGCGACGACGCCTGAACTCATTGAGAAGATCATCAGCGAGACCCGGTCGGCTTGGTCGGAAACGCCGCTACTCTCTGTAGGGCTGGGACTGCATTCGCTGCGTGCGGTTGATCTGAAGACGGTTGCAGATCTTCTGTCTACGCAGACAGGGCCGGTGCATATCCATGTGGCCGAGCAGCAGAAGGAAGTGGAGGAGTGCATTGCCTCCGTCGGCGCGCGGCCTGTGGAATATCTTTTGTCTCAGGCGGATGTGGGTGAGCGGTGGTGTCTGGTTCATGCGACCCATTTGTCCTCTTCCGAAGTTGTGGATATGGCGCGTTCCGGAGCTGTGGCGGGGCTCTGTCCGATTACGGAAGCCAATCTGGGAGACGGTCTGTTCCCGCTGGCATCTTATATGAATGCGGGAGGCCGTTTCGGAATCGGGAGCGACAGCAATGTGCTGATCAGCCCCTGGGAAGAGTTACGGACTCTGGAATACGGTCAGAGACTTTTTACGCAGACGCGATGCGCGGCTCTCCCGGCCGAGGCGCTGGGATCTACGGGGGGATGGCTATATCGGCAGGCGCTGGATGGCGGACGTCGTGCCTGTGGGTTGGAGTCCTGGGGGCTGGTTGTCGGAGCGCGGGCTGATCTCTGCGTGCTGGACGAGGACCTGTTGCCGCTGCCGTATCTTCAGGACGATGCCGTTCTTGATGCTGCTGTTTTTGGATCATGCCAGCCTCCCGTGAAAGATGTGCTGTGTGGTGGCCAGTGGTGCGTGCGCGATGGACGACACCTGAACCATGACGCCGTAACGGCGGCGTTCCGACGTACCGTGCGGGTTCTCCTCGATCTCTGATTCTATAAGGAAATCCTGACCATGACGGATATTTTTTCCTTTGTTCGCGGCACTATGCCAGTGCTCGTGACCCTCCCTCATTCCGGCTCTCATCTGGCCCCTGGCATGGAGCGGCGTATGACAGAGCGCGGGCGTCAGTTGCCTGATACCGACTGGTATATGGAGCATCTTTATGCAGGCGCGCTGTCGAAGGGCCTGGGCGTGTTGAGGGCCAATCATTCCCGTTATGTGGTGGATCTGAACCGGGGCGCGGATGATGCGGCACTTTATCCGGGACGCCCAAGCACGGGGCTTGTGCCAGCGCTGACATTTGACGGGCAGCCCATTTATAGGGCTGGGCAGGCACCTGACGAAAGTGAGATCGCCGAGCGCCGGGAAACGTACTGGCGCCCCTACCATGATGCTGTTGCGCAAGAGCTTGAAAGATTGCGCCAGAAATGGGGATGGGCGGTTCTGTGGGACGGGCATTCTATCAAATCCACGATTCCCCGGTTGTTTGAGGGTGCGCTTCCGGATCTAAATCTGGGGACCAATAGCGGGCAGTCCTGTGGCGGGGAACTCCAGACGCTTCTGGAAAAACGGTTGGCTGCGAATGTGGGGTACAGCCACGTCGTCAATGGCCGTTTCAAGGGCGGATACACGACGCGACATTATGGGCAGCCCGAGCATGGAATCCATGCGATCCAGCTCGAAATTGCGCAGTCCACCTATTTGCGGAGCGAAGAGGCGCCGTGGCCGATTGATCTGGAGAAAGCGGTGCGCCTGTCCCGGATGATCGACAGTCTGCTTGAAACTGCGTTGTGCTGGAGGCCGGAGACGGCACATTCGGGAAAATAAATCCCGATGTCATTTCATAAATGGATTGACAATTCCGCAGAGCAATTTGAGTATTGGTATATACAAGTTCATACAGGATGAAGCCCATGAGTGATCCCGGCAACCGCCTTTCGAATGATCGTGTCATCCACGCCCCGATTGGCCCTGAGCGTTCGGCAAAAAGCTGGCAAACAGAGGCGGCGCTCAGAATGCTGATGAACAATCTGGATCCCGAGGTCGCGGAAAAGCCATCCGAACTCGTTGTTTATGGTGGCATCGGTCGGGCTGCCCGAAACTGGGACTGCTACGACAGGATTGTCGAGGCGCTGCGCGATCTGGAAGATGACCAGACGCTTCTGGTGCAGTCCGGTAAGCCGGTTGGTGTGTTCCGGACGCATGCGGATGCCCCGCGTGTGCTGATCGCGAACTCCAATCTCGTGCCGCACTGGGCCACCTGGGAGAAGTTCAACGAACTCGATCGGGCCGGGCTCATGATGTATGGGCAGATGACGGCGGGATCGTGGATCTATATCGGCTCGCAGGGCATCGTTCAGGGAACATACGAGACTTTCGTGGAAATGGGACGCCAGTATTATGGCGGCAGCCTGAAAGGGCGTTGGATCCTGACGGGCGGTCTGGGCGGCATGAGTGGCGCGCAGCCTCTGGCAGCTGTCATGGCCGGTGCGTCCATGCTGGCGGTTGAATGTGAACCGTCCCGTATCCGCAAGCGTCTGGAGACGGGATATCTGGATCGTCAGGTCGACACGCTCGATGAGGCTCTGGCCATCATTCAGGATGCCTGCGCGAAAGGTGAGGCGGTTTCCGTGGGGCTTCTCGGAAATGCCGCGGAAGTCTTCCCCGAACTGGTGCGGCGCGGCATTCGTCCGGATGGCGTGACGGATCAGACCTCCGCCCATGATCCGCTGAATGGTTATCTGCCGGCGGGGTGGTCTCTGGAGCAGGCTGAAAAGATGCGGATTACCAATCCGGCGGCAGTCGAGAAGGCAGCGCGTGAATCCATGCGGCTTCAGGTTGAGGCCATGGTGGCATTCCACCGTCAGGGTATTCCGACCTTCGATTACGGCAACAACATTCGTCAGATGGCTTTTGATGAGGGTCTGGAAGACGCTTTCGCCTTCCCGGGTTTCGTGCCGGCCTATATCCGCCCGCTGTTCTGTCGGGGTATCGGTCCGTTCCGCTGGGCTGCGCTTTCGGGAGATCCGGAAGACATCTTCAAGACGGACCAGAAGGTCAAAGAGCTGCTGCCAGACGACAAGCATCTTCATAACTGGCTCGATATGGCCCGGGAAAAGATCCACTTTCAGGGACTGCCCTCGCGTATCTGCTGGGTTGGTCTGGGGGACCGTCACCGCCTAGGGCTGGCGTTCAACGAAATGGTTGCCAGTGGCGAACTCAAGGGCCCGATCGTGATCGGCCGTGATCATCTGGACAGTGGCTCGGTGGCAAGTCCGAACCGTGAGACCGAGAGTATGCGGGACGGATCGGATGCCGTATCCGACTGGCCGCTGCTGAATGCGCTTCTGAATACGGCATCAGGCGCGACCTGGGTGTCGCTGCACCATGGTGGTGGCGTCGGCATGGGCTTTTCCCAGCATTCCGGCATGGTGATCGTAGCGGACGGTACGCCCGATGCGGCGCGGCGTCTGGAACGGGTGTTGTGGAACGACCCGGCTACGGGGGTCATGCGACATGCGGATGCCGGTTACGATATTGCAACAGATTGCGCCCGCGAGAAGGGCCTCGACCTTCCCATGATCACGCGCGGAGCCTGAGACCATCATGACGACCAGCATTTTCACACTTACCCCCGGCAAGATCGCACTCAACAATCTGCGGGACTTCTATTTCGGGCAGATGGATGTTCGTCTTGACGATGCGACCTTCGAGGTTCTGCAACGTGCAGCGGAATCCGTGGAGCGTATCGTCGGGCGTGGCGAGCCAGTTTATGGGGTGAATACGGGTTTTGGAAAACTCGCGAAAACCCGCATTCCCGATGACCGCCTGCGGGATTTACAGCGCAATCTGGTGCTGAGCCATGCTGCGGGGATCGGCCAGCCGATGCCGGAACGTGTGGTCCGGCTCATTCTGCTGCTCAAGGCCAATGGACTGGCGCGCGGCTATTCGGGTGTGCGTCCGCAGATCGTGCAGCTTCTGCTGGACATGCTGAACCGGGGGGTTGTGCCTGTCATTCCGGAAAAAGGATCGGTCGGGGCTTCGGGCGATCTGGCTCCGCTGGCGCATATGTCGGCCGTGGTGATCGGCGAAGGTGAGGCATTTTATGAGGGGCAGCGCCTGAAGGGGGACGAGGCTCTGAAAGCTGCCGGACTTGAACCTCTGGTTCTGGGAGCCAAGGAAGGTCTGGCTCTTCTGAATGGCACGCAGGCCTCTACGGCGCTGGCAATTGCAGCGCTTCTGGATGCCGAGCGTCTGTTTCACGCGGCGCTCATTACAGGCGGCCTGACGCTTGATGCAGCGCGCGGCACGGATGCGCCGTTCGATCCGCGTTTGCATGAACTGCGCGGACAGAGGGGACAGATCGAGTGCGCCGCGGTTTATCGTTCGCTGATGCAAGGCTCTGCCATCCGCGCGTCGCATCTTGAAGATGACGAGCGCGTTCAGGACCCATACTGCCTGCGGTGTCAGCCTCAGGTCATGGGAGCGTGTCTGGACAATCTGCGTCAGGCGGCGCGGGTTCTGGTGATTGAGGCGAATGCGGTTTCGGACAATCCGATCCATTTCCCGGATACGGACGAAATGATTTCGGGTGGTAATTTCCATGCCGAGCCTGTGGCCATAGTTGCGGATCTCATGGCGATTGCCGTGTCCGAAGTGGGCGCGATTGCAGAGCGGCGTCTGGCGCTGCTGGTCGATGCGCAGATGAGTGGCCTTCCGCCATTTCTGGTGCAGGACAGCGGGTTGAATTCGGGCTTCATGATCGCACAGGTCACGGCTGCGGCTCTGGCATCCGAAAACAAGACGCTGGCGCATCCGGCGAGCGTGGACAGTCTGCCGACGTCGGCCAATCAGGAGGATCACGTCTCGATGGCGACGTTTGCCGCGCGTCGTGTCGGCGATATCGTGGATAATGTCCGGACGATCATTGCGGTTGAATATCTGGCGGCCGTACAGGGGCTTGATTTCCTGGCCCCTCTTGAAACATCTTCGCCACTGCTTGCCGTCGCGAAGACATTGCGGAAAACTGTGCCTTTCTTTGCGCAGGACCGCCTGTTTACGCCGGATATGGAAGCGGCCCGTACGCTTATTATCGACGGCGCTCTGAAAGACTGTGTCGGGTCGGGGGTCCCCCTGCCTGTTTTTGAAGACTGATCAGATCGGGAGAATAACGGGGATGAACCATCATGGCATCGCGGCGCTGCATCGTCGGGCTGATAAGGTTCTTCCCCGTATTTTTCGTGATTATGTAAATGGCGGTTCTCACTCGGAGCGTACCGTCCGCGCCAATCGTCTGGCCTTTGACCGCTGGGCGGTTGTTCCGAAATGTCTGGTTGATGTTTCAGCCTGCGATCTGTCCGCGCCTTTTCTGGGAAGCACGCACCGGCTTCCCTTCATGTTCGCACCGCTGGGGTTTGGCGGCCTCATGTGTCCGGACGGCGAACTCCGGGCTGCGCGGGTCGCGGCTTCGGCGGGTTTGCCGATGGCGGTGTCTACATTCGCCATCCAGTCGCTGGAGACGTTATCGCGTGTGCCGGGGGTAACGCTCGCGGCACAGATTTATGTCTTTCGCGACCGGGGGATTACCCGCGACATGCTGCGTCGGGCGGAGGACTGCGGCATCCGGACCATCATCCTGACGGTTGATACGCCGATCACGCCGCTCCGGCTGCGCGACGTCCGCAATGGTTTTCGCAATCTGACGCGTCCGTCCCTGCGGCATATCCTGTCCATGGCCACGCATCCGCGCTGGACAGCGGGGATGCTGAGGAACGGGATGCCGAAAATCGGCAATCTGGCGCCCTACGGCATGGGGAACACGCTGATGGAACAGGCAAGAAATGCGGCCTCCCAGATTGATCCAACCCTGACCTGGAAGGATCTGGAGTGGCTGCGGTCTGTCTGGCCGGGGCATCTTGCTGTCAAGGGAATCATGGATGCGGGCGATGCGCTGGCCTGTCAGAAAGCGGGCGCGCAGACGGTCATCATCTCCAATCATGGGGGGCGGCAGATGGACCCGGCCCCGTCATCGCTTTCCGTCCTGCCGGATGTTGCCGAAGCCCTGAAGGGCGAGACGGAGATCATTCTGGACGGAGGTGTTCGCTGGGGTGGGGATGTTGTCACCGCTTTGGCGCTGGGTGCTCAGGCCGTAGGGATCGGGCGCCCCTGGGCCTGGGCGCTGGCCGCGGGGGGCGAGAGAGGGGTTCGCAGTCTGGTGAACGGGCTGGGCGACGAGATCCGCGATGTCCTGCGTCTGGGCGGGATGGTTGATGTTGCGTCGCTTCGGTCTCGGGGCAGGGCGATGCTTCGGCCTGTCAGCTGATACCGTAGGCGATCTGACCCGGTTTCAGGATGGCCAGTTCAAACGGAGTTTCGCTAAGAAAAATGTCGCCAGGAGCGAGTGTGTCGTGCTGCTGGTGCGTCAGGACGTTCCATTCTCCCGTGACGGGGATAAAACCCCGCAGGCTCCCCGCCGGGGGATTTTCTGGTGTGATCGTGATCAGGTTCGGACCGTTTCTGTCTGCAGGGCGCATGAGGTTCAGAGCCTCGACTGGACCGTCAAGAGGCGTACCCGTCAGCGGCAGGGCTCCGTCAAACTGGATGCGGTCACCGAGTTGGCCTAAAACAAGAGGCGGGGTGTCGGACGCGGGAAGCAGACGAACGCCATTTCCTGCCAGAAGTCCCATTTGTCTGAACAGACCCGGGAAGCTGGAGAATGGCGCAGCCCGGCTTATGGTGGCGACGCTCAGTCGCCATTCAGGCCGTTCAATCAGCAGTCGGGTCGTGCCGGCGCCGTTCTTCCAGAGGGTGCCGGGGAGGCTGTTCAGACGGATGGGGCGCAAGGTCATGGGGCGTCTGCGGGAACGAGTTTTCCGGGGTTGAGAATATTCTTCGGGTCCAGAGCGGTTTTAATGGCGCGCATGACGGAGAGGGCTGCGGGGTCGTGCTCTTCTGTCATGAAGAGCTGCTTTGCGAGACCGATTCCGTGTTCGCCACTTGCGGAACCGCCGAGTGAGAGGGCGCGGCGGATGATTTTATGGTCCAGTTCGAGGGCACGTCTTTCGGCATCCGCGTCATTGGGCGGGATCAGAATAACGGTGTGGAAATTGCCGTCACCGACATGGCCGACAATGGGGGCCAGCAGGCCGGAAGCGTCGATATCGGCTCTGGCGCCTGTCATGAGTTCCGTCAGGGCGGCAATGGGGACAATGGCGTCGGTTGTGATGCCTTTGTAACCGGGGCGATACGCCATACAGGCCCAGAAAGCATCATGGCGTGCTTTCCAGAGACTGTTACGTTCTTCAGTAGCGGTGGCCCAGCGGAAAGACTGTCCGCCCTGACCCTCCACAAGATCTCGCAGCACGGCTTCCTGTTCCGCAACACTGGCGGGTGAACCTGTCAGTTCGAAGAACATGGTGGGGAGAGCCTCATAGCCCTCAAGATGGGAATACTGAATGCAGGCATCCATCTGGACGTCGTCGAGCAGTTCCATCCGTCCGACAGTCAGACCGCACTGGATGACAAGAACGGCCGTTTCCACGGCGCTGGCCAGTGTTGGAAACTGGCAGACCGCAGCGCCTACGGCTTCGGGGATGGGATGGAGTTGCGCCTGCACTTCCGTAATCACGGCCAGCGTGCCTTCCGACCCGATGAGCAGGCCGGTCAGATCATAGCCCGTGGCAGCCTTGCGGACGGCACCGCCTGTATGAAGGATGCGCCCATCGGCCAGAACGGCCGTCAGGCCCAGGACATTCGCCCGCATGGTGCCATAACGCATGGCACCGGTTCCGGAGGCCCGGGTGGCGCACATTCCACCAAAGGTTGCCTCTCCGCCGGGATCGACCGGGAAGAAGAGGCCCTGTGTCCGTAAATGGAGGTTCAGATCCTGCCGTGTCACGCCAGCCTGAACGCGACATGTTAGGTTTTCGGTCGAGACATCGAGGATGTCCGTCATCATGGAAAGATCGAGACTGATGCACTCCGGAACAGGCGTGAGTTGTCCTTCAAGAGAGGTTCCACCGCCGAAGGGAATGACAGGAACATTTTCCTCATGACAGATTTTCAGGGCGTCCGATACGTCCTGCGTGGTGCGGGCGAACAGAACATAAGCCGGCAGGAGGGTTTGATCCGGGTGACGCCACCCTTCTCCATGGGCGTGATGCTCCCGGACCGTCGCGTTGGCCGTCAGGCGATCTCCGAAAAGAGGGGTGAGACGCCGCGCGGCGCGTTCAGCGGCGGAAGAACCGATCATGGCGCTTTCCTTTTCAGGCTGCAGAGGAATGTAAGGGTTTGCGGACATGGTCGAAGGCCTGCAGGAAGGCATGACTGTCTTCAGAGCGCGCAATGCTAACCCGGATCCAGTTCTCGTAGCCTGTTTCCTTCCAAGGTTTGAGGATAATCCCGTGTTCGAGAAGACGTCCTGCCAGATCTGAAGCAGATTCGCGTGCGTCGAAGAACAGGAAGTTAGCGAAAGACTGTGCGACGAAATAGCCGCGCTTTTCCAGAGCCGATTTCAGGGCACGACCTTCGGTGAGGGTTGCATCCACCGTCCTGAGCATGTGGCCCTGATCGAGCAGGCTCAACCGGGCCATTTCCAGCGCTGCGCTATTGCTGTTGAACGGATCGCGGACCCGCGTCATGACGGCCGTAAGTCCGGGATCAGACGTGAGCGCGTAACCAACGCGCAGCCCGGCCAGACCGTAAGCCTTCGAGAAGGTTCTCAGAACCATCCATGGGCGGGACTGTTTTTCGAGAATGGACAGACTGTCGGCATAATCCTGGCTGGAGCGCGCATATTCCCAGTACGCTTCATCAATGACAATCAGCGTGTCCGCCGGGCAGGCATCGATCAGTGCCTGCATGGCGTCGCCTGTCATCATGCAGCCGACGGGATTGGAAGGGTTTGAGAACATCAGGACTTTGAGGGGAGCAGATGTCACGGCCTGATGCAGGGCAGGAAGATCGAAACGGGCCTCTGGCGTCATTGGAATCGCCTCTGCCCGGGCTCCCATCATCTGCGGCCAGATCAGATGCAGCCCGAAGGAGGGCAGAACCGTGACGAGGCGATCTGCGGGGGACAGGAAAGCTTCGCAGATCATACGGATAATCTGTTCGGATCCGTTTCCGATAACAATCCGGTTTGTGTCGATTCCGGTCTGTCGTGACAGCTCTTCCCGCAGTCCCTCCGCGGAAGCATCCGGATAGCGGAACAGGCTGGATGCAATTTCGGCCCAGTGGCCCAGAGCGGCAGGTGACGGCCCATAAGGGTTTTCGTTGCTCCCCAACTTGGTAATCTGGGAAACCCCGTATTTAGCCCTGACGGCCTCTTCCGACAGGCCGGCATTATAGACTGGGAGGTGACGGACTTCAGTCCGGGCCAAGGAGAGGGAAGATGTCCGGCAGTCAGAAGCGGCAGTCATGCGATAGCTCCACGGAAAGAAAGGGGGTATTGTCTATCTTGTAAAGACAACCATAGATTCTTTGGGATATCCAGAGCTGGAAAGGATCATAAGGCTGTTTTTCTGATCTTTTGTATAGCTTTTTCAGAGGGGTGAGGAAGTGCTGCTTCTGAAGAGGCATATGAGGATTAAAATATTGATTTAATGAGATTTAACTGGATTTTTCAGAGGGTGGTCTGAGTCGTCTGAATGGTGTCGGCTACAGTATGGGGAGTAAAAAATCGGTTCGATACCAGAATAGACATAGACAACCCTTTTTTGGAATGACATGGTCTAATCTGAAAAGGCGACATGCCTCTCAGTTCTCTTTGTGGCCTGTCAGCGGCTGATCGTGTCTCCTCAACGACTGCTTTGGGAAAGTACGGGAAGATGATGTCTAAAAATAACATTCCATTACCGGACCATGAAACCTGTTGTTTTCCCGTTTCAGGGGTGAGGCTCCAGTCGGACAAGGCACGAAAAGGAGCGTCTTCATTTCTTGTCTGGGTGCTCGCGACGACTGCATTTTCCTGTTGTTCAGCTCAGGCCGCCGTTTCCAAGACGCAGGCCCATACTGCGACCCATCATAATGCAGGCAAGACACCGCAGACGGTTCCCGCTCGCCCGAAGACGGCACGGGCCCGGCGCGTCACCGCGCGCGAGGCACTGGAAAGCGAGAATATGCAGGTGACGGCTCGGCATGTTCCTCGTGGTGCCGTTACAACGGTATCAGCGGCAGCATTGGCAGATGCTGTGCCCGGCACCAACCCACTCAAGATTCTGGCCCGTCAGCCGGGTATAATGTTCCAGTCTGATGATCCGCAGGGTGTGGATACCTGGTCTACCCAGTTTTATATGCACGGTTTTCTGCAAAATCAGATCGGCATGACGCTGGATGGCATCCCGCTGGGCGATCAGGAGTTCCATACGTTTAATGGTCTCAATGCCGTCAATGCTATTTCGGCTGAGAATGTTGGACGTCTGGATGTTTCCATGGGGGCCGGGGCTGAATCTGTCGCCAGCACAAGTAATCTGGGTGGTTCCGTCGAATATATTTCCTCCGATCCCAAGCGCAAAGCGGGTGGCCTTGCATCACAGACATTTGGTTCAAATAACGGTTTTCATACGTTCCTGAGAATGGATAGCGGCGATCTGAACAAGAGCGGAACGCGATTTTACGTCTCTTACATGCGGAACGCGCAGGACAAATGGAAAGGGGGCGGCGACCAGTTTGGACAGCAGGTTAATGCAAAATTCGTTCAACCTATTGGTGAACGGAGCAGTATTTCGTCTTTCTTCGATTACAACCTGACGCAGAGTTACCTGTATCAGGATATGTCCTTCGATATGTTGAAGAACGGCGGATACAGGATCGATAATTTCTACGGAACCCCTAATGCTTACAGGAAAGCGTATTTGTCCGCGCTTTCGGCAAATGGTCTACCGGGAGGGGCATTGCCGCCGGGTTATTCAAAGATGTCCGATCCGTGGGATGCCTCCTATTACGATGGCGCACTGGTCGAGCGTGATTATCTTGGAGGCCTGAAGGCCAATCTGGCTCTGACAGACCGTCTAAGGTGGGAAAGTGTCGTATATGGGCATGGTCAGTATTTGCGTGGAACATGGGCGAACCCGTATGTTTCTTCCCCGAATGGCGCGCCGCTGATTGATCAGGCGACCGTAACCCACTCTCAGCGTTTTGGTTTTACCTCTGCGCTTCATTATGAAATCGCACATAATGATATCAGCGGCGGCGTCTGGTACGAAAACTTTCATACCGATGTCGGGCGTTTCGCTTACGAGGAGCCATTGCTTTCGGATGTGGAATCCGGAAAGGCCAAACCTGTTAATTCGGTGGGAGAACTTCCCGATCCATACGCCACGCTATGGGGGCAGAACTTTAATTCGAACAGCTTTACGGCTTTTGTGCAGGACACTTACCATGTCCTTCCCAATCTTTCCCTGCATTTTGGTTTCAAGTCACTTCTGCAGACCGTGAGAGGCGGGCAATACGCCAATGACGAGAGTTATACGGGCGTTGGACAGATTGCCGGTGGCAGCATCACGACCGCCCGGGCGTTTCTGCCGCATTTCAGCGGGGACTGGCATTTCCTGAAACATCACGAGCTGTTTTTCGATATTGCCGAAAACGTAAAATCCTATCCTGTCCAGGCGTTCAAGGAAGGAGCCTCGCCCTTTTCCGTCTCGCAGTCTGCCTATAACCAGCTGTTGCAGCATGGGGGGCTGAAGCCTGAAACCGACTGGAATTTTGCCGTCGGGTATCGCTTCACGCACAAATATGCACTGGCGTCGGTATATGCCTATAGAACGAATTTTCACAATCGTTTGCAGCAGGTGACGTCGGGTTCGATCGTCAATCCCGTTTCCACGGTTGCAAACGTCGGCGGCGTGACCATGAACGGTTTGGATGCCGGGCTCACAGTGATGCCCGTCAAAGGACTCTCACTGTATAACAGTATCAGTTACAATCATGCGACCTATGACAATAACGTTACGGAAACCGGAACGACCTATCACATCAAAGGCCAGCAGATCGTTGCCTATCCGCGCTTCATGTATAAAGCCAGCCTAGCTTACGAGTGGCAGAATTTTTCCGCACATCTCGATACCCAGTTCCTCGGTACGCGCAATTATAGCTATACAGGGGATATGAAAATTCCTTCTTACTGGATCGAAACGCTGGGTGCCCGGTATCGCTTCGGCAATCTTGGAAAATATTCCAAAAGCCTGAATTTTGTGCAGAACCTGACGTTCGAGTTCAACGTCTATAACCTGACGAATACGAAATATATTTCTACGATGGGAGAGACAGGAATTCCGATGTCTGGTGATTATCAGTCGTTTCTCGTTGGCGCGCCGCGCCAGTATTATGGCACGCTCAAGGCTGAATTCTGATGATAACACAGGGTCGCAGGGCGGAGTTCAACCCGTCCGTCGAAGTCCATACGATCTACCGGATTCCGACGGAACACCGGCATGGACGTGTCCGCGACCTGTTTACGGTCTGGTTCAGTACGAACATGACGCTCCTGACCATCGTGACAGGGGCGTTAGGGCCAAAGATTTTTGATCTGTCCCTGATCTGGGCGATTGTGGCGGTTATAGCGGGTAATCTGGTCGGCGCGGTTTTCATGGCGCTTCATGCCGCGCAGGGGCCAGTGCTCGGTGTGCCGCAGATGGTGCAGAGCCGGGGACAGTTTGGTGTCTGGGGGGCAGTACCCATTATCGTTCTGGTCGTGCTGATGTATATCGGCTTTGCGGCCTCGAACTGTGTCGTCGGCGGCGAAGCGCTGGACGACGCACTCCCTTTGCTCGGGCGCATTCCTGCAGTTCTTCTGCTGGCGTTTATCAGTCTTGTCCCGTGTATTTTGGGATATAGTGCCATCCATGCCTGTTCGAAGGTCGTGACGTGGCTGTCCGGAATTGCGGTCATGTACTGTCTGATCGTGGGGTTCTGGCATATGCCGGTCACACTTCTGACGGAAATGCACGGCTCGATCGCTGGTTTCTTCGGCATGTTTTCGATCTCGGCGCTCTGGCAGATCGCCTATGCGCCTTATGTTTCAGACTCTTCACGGTATCTGCCTGAGGATAGCCTGTCCGTCAGGAACACATTCTGGGCGAGTTACGGGGGCACCGTCCTGGGGACGATTTTGCCGATGGTTCTCGGGGCCTTTCTGGTTCTGCAGTGGCCCGGGGAGAGCGTTGTGCAGTCCTTGGGGCATCTGGCGGGAACGTGGGGGGCTCCGGTTCTGGTCGTGCTGTCCGTATCGATCGCTCTGGCCAATGCGATGAGTGTCTATTGCGGGGCGCTGTCGAGTATCACGATCATTCAGACTTTTCTGCCCGAATGGCGCGCCGCATTAAAAAGCCGGGTGATACTGACATGCGCGCTGCTTGGATTGTCTCTTTTCTTCGCACTGGGAATGGCGGACAGCTTCATGAAGTCCTATGCTGCTTTTCTGGATATACTCATGGCCGTCATGGTGCCGTGGACTGCGATCAATCTGTATGATTACTATATTTTGCGTCATGGCGATTATGATGTTGAGTCGTTCTTTCAGAAAGACGGCGGCATCTATGGTTATGTGAACTGGGCCGCTGTTGGAAGTTATGTTCTGGGTGTTCTGGTTGAAATCCCTTTTCTCAAGAATGAATTCTTTACTGGGTTTTTGGTTCCTTATGTTCACAAGGTGGATGTTTCCTGGCTGGTCAGTCTGATTGTGACCACTCTGTTTTATGCATTCGTGTCTCGAAGGAGCAGCGTCGGTGATGTCTCCCGTACGTCTTCCTGCTGATATGTCACGAGGCGGCTGGCACCGATGGGGTCAGTTCGGTCTGCTTGTTGCCGGGGTCACTGCATGCGGACAGGGCGCGTCTGCGCAGTCCGTTCAGCGTTATTCTGATCCGAAAGATGATTTTCCGATTTCGACGGCTGTTCAGGTCCCGGCCGGATCAGCAACGGTTTATGTTTCAGGATTGGGTCCTGCGGCGGACAGGATATCCGGCACCACAACCGCTGAGCAGATGCAAAGTGCATTGGATCAGATCTCGGCGGCCCTGAAACATTACGGGATGACGCTTCAGGATATCGTGCAGATGCATGTCTATCTGGTCGCTGATCCACGGCTGGGACATATGGATTTCGACGGCATGATGCAGGCCTATCGGGCCCGGTTCCGAAGCGCTTTTCCTGCACGGACCGTCATTGAAGTTCCGCATCTGAGTAATCCTCACTGGCTTGTCGAAGTGGACGTAATTGCATCCAGAAGCGATGCAAAAGATAAAAAATTTCCCACGAAATGATGTGTCTGGCGCGATTTTAAAATGTCGCCGGATTGTGGTTTCGACTTTGAATTTTCAGGCAATCAACAGGAGTAGAGCATGAACGTAATCAAACGGACGCAGCTTTCCCGGAAGCGGATTGGCAAGGCCGTGCTGAAAAGCGGCTTTCTGCTGCTGGCTGGCGATCTGACGCTCGAGCAGGCGCTGGGTGCGCCTGAAAATCATACCATCATCCATCAGGCCGCAGCCGATCAGGCTCTGGATCTGGCTGAAAAATCCATTGCTTTGCGCTCAGTGGCAGGGCCGAGCAATCAGACGTCGGAAGTGGCCGCATTGTTCCGTAATGCGCTGATCAAGGGCGGCTTTGCGCCATCGGACATTACCATCACCCCTTACAAGGATACGGCCTATCTGATCGCACGCTGGCCCGGTCAGGACCCGTCCCTCAAGCCGCTGGTGATTTCGGGACATATGGATGTCGTCGAAGCCAAGGCCTCGGACTGGACGCATGATCCGTTCAAGCCACAGATTGAAAACGGCTATCTTCTGGGTCGTGGCTCAACGGACATGAAGCTGGATGACACGCTGGCCATTGCCGCGCTTCTGGAGCTCAAACGCGAAGGTTACAAGCCGCGACGGGATATCATCCTTGAGTTTTCCGGGGATGAGGAAACGACGATGGCGACGGGCGCCATCATTGCGGACAAGCTCTCCAATGCCGAGCTGGTTCTGAACATGGATGGCGCAAACGGGACACTCAGTGAGAAAACGGGCAAGCCGGATTATTTCACCTGGGAAGGAGCGGAAAAGAATTATGCAGATTTCCGCCTGACCGTGACCAATCCAGGGGGTCATTCTTCTGAACCGCGACCAGTCAATGCGATTGACGAACTTGCGGCAGACCTTCTGCGCATTCAGCAACATCGTTTCAAGCCAGAGGTCAATGAGCTGAGCCGCAGCTATTTTCAGAATGCCGCCCGCTGGCAGAAGCCTGAAATGGCTGCGGCTATGAAAGCTTTTGCAAAGAATCCTGCGGACGAAAAGGCTATTCTTACCCTTTCTTCGGATCCCTCTTATATCGGCCGGATCGGAACGACCTGCGTTGTGACCATGATTGATGGGGGTCATGCGCTCAATGCGTTGCCACAGAAAGTGACGGCGAATATCAACTGCCGGATTTTCCCAGGCCATCCGCGCGCTGCCATTATGGAAGAGCTGCGCAAGGCCGCGCAGGACCCGTCCATGAAGATTGAGGATGCAACGGAGGGATCGGTCCAGACTGCTGCCTCTCCCATGCGTTCGGATGTGGTCAAAGCCATCGAGCACGGGATGCAGGTTGCCTACCCGGGAGTAGCCGTCTTCCCGGCGCTGTCGTCTGGAGCGAGTGACAGCATGTGGTTCCGTTCTCACGGTGTGCCAAGTTATGGGATCAGCCCGATTTTCATCAAGAACTCGGATTCCTTCATGCATGGTCTGAATGAACGTACACCGGTGGCCAGCATTGCGCCCGCTCTGGAAGATCTTCTGGTCATAATTCCGGACCTGTCTCACTGAGAGGGGCCGGATCGTGTGAGAGGTTGAGTATTTGTTCGATCTCGTGATCCGTAACGGTCTGCTGGTTGATCCTGAAACAGGTCTGGAGCAGATCGGGGATGTAGCGGTGCGGGACGGCGTTATTCACCGTGTTGGTGCTGTTTCCGGCATGGCTAAGCGTGAAATCGATGCGACAGGGCTCGTGATGGCCCCTGGCTTCATTGATCTTCACGCCCACGGGCAATGTATTGCGTCCGATCGCATGCAGGCGTTTGACGGAGTGACGACCTCTCTGGAGCTGGAGGTCGGTATTCTGCCGGTTTCTGACTGGTATGCTCGCCAGCAGGAGCGTGGTCGGGTTCTGAATTATGGCGCGTCGGTCGCGTGGGCCTTCGCGCGGATCAGCGCAATGATCGGTCGGCCAGTAGAGCCGTCTCTTTCGTTCATGGGGAAATGTTATGACGACCCCCGATGGAGCGAGAATACGGCGAGCGTTGCGGAACTGAGGACTATTCTGTCGCTCGTCGAACAGGGGCTGGAGCAAGGCGGTCTGGGCATCGGGATCCCGCATGCCTATGTGCCCGGAGGTGGTGCAAAAGAGCTTGTGGAGCTGTGTTCGCTCGCAAAGCGGCATGAGGCTCCGACCTATACCCATATTGCCTATTCTTCGAACATTGACCCGCGCAGTTCCATCGAGGCCTATACCCGTCTGATCGGATATGCGGGCGCGACAGGTGCGCATATGCATATCTGTCACTTTAACAGCACGAGTCTGCTGGATATCCGCCGAGCGGCCGAGCTTGTTTCCACTGCACAGAAGCAGGGACTGAACATTACGGTTGAGGCCTATCCTTATGGAACAGGCTCTACCGTCATAGGATCGCCCCTGTTTGGAGAGGTCGCGTTCAGGGAGCGAACCGGCAGTGCATATACATCAATCCAGAAAGTTGATGACGGCCATCGGTTTAAAAATCGGCAGGAAATTCTGGACGTACAGCGGGAGCGGCCCGATACGCTTGTGCTCTGGCATTTTCTTGACGTGGAGAGTGACCCGGCGGCGCAGGACCTGCTGGATGTATCCGTTCTCTACCCGGGAGGCGTGATCGCATCCGATGCCATGCCCTGGACGCTGCCGGATGGCTCCGTTTATGAGGGCAAAAGCTGGCCTCTTCCGGAGGAGGCCGTATCTCATCCCCGTTCGTCAGGGACTTTTTCCCGCTTTTTGCGAGAATATCTGCGGGAGCGCCACAAGGTTTCACTCTGTGAGGCCATGCGTCGCTGTTCGCTAGGGCCAGCAAGGATTCTGGAGACGGTTTGCCCGCAAATGGTGCGGAAGGGGCGTCTACAGGAGGGATGTGATGCCGATATTGTCGTGTTCGACCTCAGGACGATAACGGATCGTGCAGATTTCGCAGCCATGAATCGCCCTTCGGAAGGCGTACATCATCTGCTGGTCAATGGTCAGAGCGTGATTTCGGAGGGCGAACTCAACCGGGACGCTTTTCCGGGGCAGCCGGTTCGTAATCATGTCGGGGTACTATGAGGCAGGGCTCTGGTCTGGAACAGGCTGCCGCAGTCCCGGTATATGTGGTCGGCGGTTTTCTGGGTGCGGGGAAAACCACTCTGCTCAATCGGCTGCTCAAAACGCAGAAACGTCGTCGTCTGGCCATTCTGGTCAATGATTTTGGGGCGATTAATATTGACGGATTACTGGTGGAGCGGCGGGATAGCGATGTTCTGACGCTGAAGAACGGCTGCATCTGCTGCTCTTTGCAGTCGGATCTGTTCTCCACGCTGAAGATGCTTCTGTCTCGCAGTCCCGTGCCTGAGGCGATTTTTATCGAATGCAGTGGGGTTTCGAAGCTTCAGGAAATGCGCAGGGCGCTGGCAGATCCTATTTTGTGGCAGTATGCGGCTCTGGAAGGCGTGATCTGTGTCGTCAATGCACTTGATGTGATTGCGCAAAGCGGGATCACAAGAGATCTTTTGTGGAAAGAGCAGATCCTTTCTTCGGACATGACCGTCCTGTCCCATACGGACAACCTTGGAAAGGATGCTATTCAGGAAGCAGAAGCAAAACTTCAGGCGCTTCATGGCGGGGCACCCGTTCTGTCTTGTGCGGACAGTCTCCTGACTCATGAGGCTCTTTTTCGTCTTCTCGAAGGGAAAACGGAAAAATCTTTTTTCCGGGCTGAGGATGACGTGAATGACGACTTCATCAGTCTTGCATGGCGGCGGAACTCTCCGGTGGACCTAACAGGCTTCCGCACTGTAATTGACCGCCATGCTGCGGTTTTGCTTCGGGCGAAAGGGATCCTGTATCTCGCTACAGCTCCGCAGCGTGCGTTGCTTTTGCAGATGACGGGAGCGCGAATTACTATTGGATTAGCGCCCGAGAAAGCTCTGTCTGATCCAGATACCCGGCTTGTCTTTATCGGTCGGCAAGGAATGTTGGACACACAAGCGCTGAAAGACGATCTTGATGCCATTTCTGCCTGAGTACAGGCGTTGGGCCAAACGCTGCATCGTCAATCTTGAAGAACAGGAGAAAAGAAATCTTCGTTTCTCCTGTGATATATTTCAGGAAATGTCAGGATATTCGTTGCAGAGAAAGTAACGCCGTTCGTCGTCTTCATCTATTTCTGGAAAACGCGCCGAGGGCTCAAGAAAGAAGTTGTCTTCATGGTCGTCACAGAGAGACGAAACCTCACCGCTGACCGTGAGACCACTTCCATCTTCGCCCCAGAACTGATGGATTGTGCGGGGAGGAATACAGACGCTCTGTCCCGGCTCGAGCCGGACGAGGTCACCCGGATTGAGCTGACGGACAATACCGTCAACATGGATGGGGAAACTTTCCTGCGCAGGCTTGTTGTCTGCGCCTGCTTTTGTGAGCTGCACTAAAATAACGCCGCCTGCACGATTGATGATGTCTTCCATTTTCGTGCGATGAAAATGTGCGGGCGAGCGTTGTCCTTCTGGGTCGAGGATCAGTTTTTCAGCATAACTCTTCGTGTAACCCGGACGGCGAAGCGAACCATTTCTGAGAGTGAACAGGGTACGGCCGATCCGGGTAAAGTCACCCTGTCCAAAATCCGTTACATCCCATCCCAGCATGCAGTCACGGATCTCATTCGCTTCATGGCCCTTTGTGGCCCAGTCCTTTGCAGACCAGTAGGCAAAGTCAGGGAGGCTGATGCTATGTTTGCGAAAGGTATCGATTGCCAGATCGATGCTCGAATTAATCTGTGAGCGTTTGAGCAGCATTGTCTTTTCCTTACAAAGAGGATGAAATAATCAGATTCAGGTAGCGGAAACACCCGGATGCGCTCCGGAGAGCTCGGGAGACCGTTGATTTTTCTGGGTAGGATGGCTTTTGAAAAAAGCCATCAGAATGGCTGCCGCCAGAATGAACGCCGACATGAAAGCGAAGCTGAGGCTGACGCTATGGGTTCGCGCCTGAATGTATCCAATGATCCAGGAACCGAGAAAGCCGCCCAACGCACCCGCGCTATTGATGACAGCCATCGCAATCCCGGCGGCTTCACGGGGGAGAATATCCGGAGCGATGGCAAAAAACGGCCCAAGTGGCGCCTGCATCGTGGCGCATCCAAGAACCATGCAGAGATAGGCAAGGGTGAAACTGTATTCGGCCAGCCAATAGCTGCCGAAGAAGCACAGCGCCGAAACAACCAGAAGCGGCCAGACAATATTTTTGCGGATCTGATAGTGGTCTGAAATATACGAGACGACGATCATCAGAACTACGGAGGCTGCATAGGGTCCGGCTGCCAGCAGACCGGTATTTCCCATGCTTGAGCCGCCACTATGGATAATATCGGGCAACCACATGATGAAACCATAAGCAGTCACGCTCCATAAAAGAAGTTGAGCGCTCAAGTTAAGCACACGTCCGTCTGTGAGGACCGACCATATGCTTGCGTGACGCTCCGGAATTTCGTGCTGTTCAATGGCGAGTTGTTGCGCAAGAGCTTCGCGCTCTTCGACTGTTAGCCATTTTGCCTGCGCTGGATGGTCAGACATCGTCAGGATCCAGACAAATGCCCAGAGAACGGAAGGAATTCCTTCAATGATGAAGACGTTCCTCCACCCATATTGCGAAATGAGATATCCGGTGATCGCGGACATCCACAGGACGGTCACCGGGTTGCCAAGAATAAGATAAGTGTTCGCACGAGAGCGTTCACTGCGGGTGAACCATTCCGTGAGCAGAATCAGCATTGCGGGAATGATCAGGCTTTCCATACTACCCAGAAGAAAGCGATCCAGAGCCAACAACCAGAAATTATTGATCAATCCGGTCAGAGACGCCAGAACGCCCCAACCCAGAATACAGAAAAAGATCATTCTTGTTGGGCTATGCCGACGCGCATAAGCCGCAGCGGGAACCTGAAATGAAAAATATCCCAGAAAGAAAAGCGATGCGAGCCAGGCCGCACGATTGGGCGAAATCTGCAAAGCCTCGTTAAGGCCTGCTGCCGCCCCGAAACCGTAATTTGTGCGATCAAGGTAAGCAAGGCTGTAGGTTACGAACACGATCGGCATGATGCGCAACCAGCGACCGGACGGACGTGTTCTGGAAAGATCAATGGGCATGAGAGACCTCGTCACACGTTTTCCTGCTCCAGCAAGCGGGTGATCACGAAGTTCTTTCCGGTTCCGAGGCAAACTTCCAATTCTATTTCACGATGAAACTGATCACAGGGCATGATCAGGAACCCATATCATGGAACTCAAACATCTCCGTTCATTCTCGACGCTTGGCGAAACGCTGCATTTTGGCCGTGCAGCGGCAAGGCTGAACATTGTCCAGCCCGCTTTGAGTGGTCATATCAAACATCTGGAAGAAGAAATCGGTGTCCAGCTTGTAGATCGGTCACGGAATCACGTTTTTATGACTCTCGCCGGGCAGAATTTTTTGACAGAGGCCCGGCGTATTCTCTCGATCCTTGATGAAGCACAGAAATCAACCAAACATATTTCTGCCGGGACTGTTGGAAGTATCCGTCTTGGCTTTGTCTCCTCCATTATTCCCATGTTTGGTGGAACGCTTTTCCGACATTTTGCGGAGCGGTACCCCTTTATCCAGTTTGATCTGATGGAAATGAATTCGGTCCGTCAGGTTGAGGCGATTGCAGAGCATCGACTGGATATCGGATTTGTACGTCTGCCTCTTCAGCATCTGGAGGTTGATATTTGCCCCATTGGGAAAGAGCAGTTTTTTGCTGTTTTGCCCTCTCACCATCCCTTGGCAAAGCGTGCCTCGTTGATTGCGTCCGACCTGAGTTCGGAAACGCTTCTGATGTTGGAGCGCGAAAATGCACCGGGTTTTCATGACGCTTTGCTCAGCAGTTTTTATCAGAACGGTCTGGTCCCGCTTGAAATCAAATATTTTCATGAGTTCACAACAGCCATTCATCTGGCATCTCTGGCAGGGCTCGGCGTTGCGATTGTTCCTGCCAATGCCACTTACACCGCGCCGTCTGAAATTGTTCGAATTCCATTGGATTTGGGAGAGACGTTTTCGGAAATCGGGATGGCCAGTCATGGGAAGAAAACCCCTCTGGCGCGCAATGTCTGCCTTCTTATTGAGCGTTTCGTGTCTGAGGCCTCGCCGTGCGGACAAGGTGGCAAGATATCACTTGGGACGTAGTGTCGTTACACAATCATCTAATATCACATAAAAATGTTTCGAATCGTCCGATATGTGGTTTCAATCCCATATTATGGGATGTATATGCGAAAGTATGACCAGATCCGATAGCAACAGCAGCAGAGTGGATATGTCTCCTGACGGAGCGTCAGAGTGGCCTGAAGGTACTCAGGCCTTGGGCCGGGGCCTGTCCCTGCTACGCGCTGTCGGTGAAGGATGCGATACGCTGAATGCGCTGGTTGATCGCCTAGGGTGTACGCGCAGCACGACACATCGGCTGGCGTCAGCGCTCGTTCAGATGCACTGGCTTTCTCAGGATCATTCGGGCGCTTATCAGCTTGGACCTAAAGTGGCTGAACTGGGCGCACTGGCCCGGCAGGAACATCCAGTTCTGGTTCTGGCGCGTCCCGTTCTTCAATCTCTCGGAGCTGCAACACAGGATACGGTCCATCTCGGGATCAGGATGGGAGACCGTGTTCTGTATCTCGATAAGGTTGACGGGCAGAGAGGGTTGGAAATGCGCTCCCGCGTCGGGCAGAGCATGCCTTTGGCGCTCACAGGAGTTGGTCGCGCCCTTATCATGGATGATGATGAGGCATCGTGGAGGCATTTGTACGATGTTTCCGGCGCTGATCCGCTTCAGTTCAAAAGCTGGCTGGATCGGATGCGGCACTACCGTGCGAACCGCTGCGTCTTTGACCTTGAGGATAATGAACTGGGTATCAACTGTGTTGCTGTCCCTGTTCGTGATGTCACGAGAGATATTGTTGCGGCCATCAGTGTGGCCAGTGCAACGCCCTATCTGCCCCTGAAACGGATGGAGGAACTGGTTCCGGTGGTGCAAAAAGCTGCCGAGACGGTGTCCCGCCATCTTGGCTGGAAGGGTGGCGTCATATGAGCGCGTCTTCTGCCGGACTTCCGGCCCTCCTTGCACTGGATTGGGGGACGTCTTCTCTCCGGGCCTGGCTGATGACGGAGAGCGGCCAGATTCTGAAGGAGTATCACAGCAAACACGGAATTCTGAATCTGCCGGAAGGCGGATTTTCCGCGGTTCTTGAAGATCTTCTGGCCTTATGGAGCCTTCCTGTTCTGCCCCCGGCAATTGCCTGCGGGATGGTTGGAAGTGCGAATGGATGGGCGGAAGCGCCCTATCTTTCCTGTCCTGTTTCTCCGGATGCACTGGCGACGTCCCTGAAGATGGTCCAGACAGGGCAAGGGGTGCTTTCGATCATTCCGGGTGTTCGGGATGATGCAGCGGTCCCCGACGTCATGCGCGGTGAGGAAACGCAGATTCTGGGTGTTCTCGCCCTTCGTCCTGGTTTGGCTGAGGACGTGACGATCGTTCTTCCCGGAACCCATTCGAAATGGGCACAGATCCATCAGGGACGGATCGTCGGGTTTCGAACATTCATGACGGGCGAACTCTATGCTGTGTTGAAGGCACACAGCATCCTCGGAAGGTTTAGCGCTCCAGAAAGACCGTCTGATGCTGAGTCCATCATGGCTTTCGAAGATGGTGTCCGGACCGGGGCGTCTGAAGACAGTGTTTCATCCCTGCTGTTTTCTGCACGGAGCCGCGTTCTGGCCGGGCGGCTCTCGCCTGCTGCCGTGCCCGATTATCTGTCGGGTCTGCTGATTGGGAACGAGGTCTATTCCGGCCCCCGTCTCAATAGGGCGTCGCACAGAACCGTACTGGTCGGTGATGATGCTCTCTGCGCGCGGTATCTCAGGGCTTTTCGTCTGCTGAGTCAGCCTGAACCCGAGGTTTTCGGGAATACCGCGCCAGCGGGGCTGATAAAAATTGCTCATCTGGCAGGACTGGTTCCGGATGGAGCCAGATCCCAGCCATTTTCAGGAGTAGGTGCATGAATATGTTCACTCATGCTTTGAAGCGCTGCCCCCTGATTGCCATCCTTCGCGGGCTCCGTCCGGAAGAGGCGCTTGGGGCAGGGCAGGCTCTGGTGGATGCGGGCTTTACCATTATTGAAGTCCCGCTCAACTCGCCTGATCCTTTTCGCAGTATTGCCCTGCTTCAGGAGACATTTGGCGATCGGGCTTTGATTGGCGCCGGGACCGTCACATCTCCGGAAGCGGTGCGGGATGTGGCGCGTCATAATGGCAGGCTGATTGTCATGCCACATGCAGACGTCGCCGTTATTCGGGAAGCCAAAGCTCATGGTCTGATCTGCACGCCGGGAGTTTGTACGCCTACGGAGGGATTTGCGGCTCTGGCTGCAGGGGCTGATGCGCTGAAAATGTTTCCTGCCGAACAGCTCGGCCCTCATGTTCTGGCCGCATGGAAAAGCGTATTCCCCGCAGGTACGGCCTTTATTCCTGTCGGTGGCATCCGGCCTGAGACGATGCAGGAATATTTCAGCGTCGGTGCGGCCGGATTTGGGCTGGGATCGGCTCTGTATCGCAAGGGCGACAGCGCGGACACAATCGCGGCCAAGGCCCGAGCATTTATTGATGCGCTTCCTGCATCGTCCAGCCACTGAATCCGTCATTTCCAAATTCACGACAGGACATCATCATGAAGATTACGGCACTCAAGACCTATATGGTTCCGCCGCGCTGGCTGTTTCTGAAAATTGAGACGGATGAAGGTATTTTTGGCTGGGGCGAGCCTGTTGTCGAAGGTCGGGCCGCGACTGTGGCGGCCATGGTCGAGGAACTGTCCGATTACCTGATCGGCAAAGACCCGTTCCTGATCGAAGACCACTGGAATGTCATGTATCGTGCGGGCTTCTATCGGGGTGGTGCGATCCATATGAGCGCCATCGCCGGAATTGATCAGGCGCTCTGGGATCTGAAAGGGCGGGCGTTCAATGTGCCGGTCTGGCAGCTTCTGGGCGGAAAGTGTCGTGACCGCATTCGTGTCTACTCATGGATTGGCGGAGACCGTCCGGCTGATACCGCACGCGCTGCCAAAGAAGTCGTGGATCGCGGTTTTACGGCTGTGAAAATGAATGGCACGGAAGAGCTCCAGTTCATCGACAGCCATAGGAAAGTGGATGAAGCGATTGCCCGGGTCGCGGCCATCCGCGAGGCAGTGGGGCCGTATGTCGGGATCGGTGTGGATTTCCACGGGCGTGTGCATAAGCCGATGGCCAAGGTTCTGGCGCGGGAACTTCAGCCCTTCGACCTGATGTTCATTGAAGAGCCTGTTCTGAGCGAGAATTTCGAGGCTCTGCCGGAAATTGCCGCCCAGACCTCCATTCCCATTGCGCTGGGTGAGCGTCTGTTTTCGCGTTGGGATTTCAAGCGCATTCTGGAACAGGGCTGCGTCGATATCATCCAGCCTGATCCCTCCCATTCCGGGGGCATTACGGAAACGCGGAAAATCGCTGCCATGGCAGAGGCTTATGACGTCGCTGTCGCTTTGCATTGTCCGCTCGGGCCGATCGCTCTGGCAGCCAATCTTCAGCTGGATGCCATCAGCTATAACGCGTTCATTCAGGAACAGAGCCTCGGTATTCATTACAACAAGAGCAATGACCTGCTGGATTACATCGTCGATCCTTCGGTGTTCTCTTATGTGGATGGACATGTCGCCATTCCTGATGGCCCCGGTCTGGGGATTGAAATCAACGAGGAGTATGTGAAGGCCAAAGCTGCTGAAGGACATCGCTGGAGAAATCCTGTCTGGCGCCATGCGGACGGCTCTGTGGCAGAGTGGTAAAATCATGATGCAGGATGCGGCTGTCATGACATTCACAGACAATCTGGCGATCTATCCCAGCCTGCGCGACCGTGCCGTCCTGATTACGGGCGGTGCGACCGGGATCGGAGCGGCCATGGTCAGGGCGTTTGCCCGGCAGGGTGCAAAGGTCGCTTTTTTCGATATTGATGACACCGCTGGTGAAGCACTGGCTGCGGAACTGGCAGGTGCGCCGTTTCCTCCCGTTTTTGTGCCATGCGATGTTACGAATGTTGAGCGGTCAAGATCAGCTTTTGCGGAAGCGCAGGAGTATGTTGGAACGGTCGATGTTCTGATTGCCAATGCTGCGAACGACCGTCGACACACGCTGGAAGAAGCGGACGAAGTCCTGTGGCAGCGCCTGACGGATATCAACATCAAGTCGCAGTTCTTTGCGGCCCAGACAGTTGCTCCTGTCATGGTGCAGAAGAGCCGGGGGTCAATCATCTGCTTCGGCTCAACGGGCTGGATGCAGAAGAACGCAGGATATCCCATCTATGCGACCTGCAAGGCCGCTGTGCATGGACTGGTCAACGCGCTGGCGCGTGAACTGGGGCCGTCGCGTATCCGCGTCAATGCTCTGGTGCCGGGATGGGTCATGACGGACAAGCAGAAGGCGCTCTGGCTGGATGCCGAAGGGGAAGCGGCGATTGACCGCAACCAGTGCATTTCTGACCGGATACAGCCAGAGGATGTTGCCAGTCTGGCGCTGTTTCTGGGCGCCGATGACAGCCGGATGTGCACGGGGCAGAAATTTGTTGTGGATGGCGGCTGGACCTGAGCCTGTTCGCATCTGCTTTTTTCGTTTTTTTGAACACACAGAATGTGCGGCCGACAGGCCGGCATGTTTCGAAAGAGGACCAATATCGTGTCTCATGAGCACATTCTGTCCCAACCCGTTTCGGCGTCCGACCAGAACGTGAGTGCGTTCCAGCTTCTGCGTCCATACTGGCGGGTCACGCTGGCGGCGTTTCTGGGCTGGTTTCTTGATGCCTTCGATCAGGTGGCGCTTTTGCTCTGCCTGCCGGATATCGGAAAGGATCTGGGTGTCAGCCTGACGGCCATGGGAATTATCATTACAGCCCAGAGTGTCGGGCGTGTGGTGGGTAATACCGGCTGGGGCTGGCTGTCGGACCGGTATGGTCGCAAGCTGACCTTTATGATCGGTGTGATCTGGTTTGCGGTCTTTTCCGGCGCGACGGCCATGACATGGACGTATCTGGCCATGCTGGTGGTTCAGTTCATGTTCGGGATCGGTTTTGGCGGCGAATGGACCGCTTCTGCAGCCCTCCTCATGGAAAGTGTGCCGCCGCGTGCGCGTTCTCTGGCGTCGTCGCTGATGATGTCGGGATATGAATGCGGCTTTTTCGCTGCTGCAGCGGCGCAGGCCATCATTCTCCCGATCTGGGGATGGAGGGCGCTGTTTCTGATCGGGGTCATACCCGCACTTCTGGCGATTTTCATTCGTCGGGGCGTGCCGGAAAGCCCGGTCTGGCTCAAGCTCCAGTCCATGCCGAAGCAACAGGTCCAGCGGCGGAAGTTTGGTTTCCGTCTTGATGGAGCAGCGCTTCAGGCTCTGATTTTCATGGCTTTTGTTCAGTTCCAGAATGCTGCGATGTACAGCTTTTATCCGACATTCCTGCGCTCAGACCGTCATATGTCTCCGGCTGATGTTTTTCCGTTCATCGCGGCGTATTGCATCGGCTCCCTGCTGGGGAAACCGCTGTGCGGAGTTCTGGCATCCCGCTTGGGAGACCGAATGGTGTTCATGCTGTATTTCGCTCTGACGGCACTTGGGATCTGGCCGTTTATTTCGGCACATAACATGACGGTCATGCTGGCTGGAGCGTTTGGCGTCGGCATGTTTGGAAACAGCATTTTCGCTCTTGTCCCGCATTATCTGTCACAGCGTTTCCCCTCCGAGACGCGGTCGCTCGGGATGGGCACAAGCTACGCAGTCGCGGCTTTGGGGCAGGGTGTGGCAGGCTTTCTGGTGCCAATGCTGGGTGTGATCTACGGGTTGCCTGCCGCCATTATCGGAAGTGTTCTGGTTGGTACGGTTCTGGTGGCGAGTATTGTGGCCTATCGGCCTGCGGTTCTTCCTGGCGCAAAGATGGAAGGCGAAGAGGAGCATGTGGTCGGATGAATACGTCACTGTTTCCGGGAGTGGTTCCCGCTCAGAAAGACTATCTCGCGCGCGTGGACTATGCGCCTGTTCTGTACGATCCGACGTTCGATTGCTTTTTGCCGAACTCTGATACGGAACGTCTTGCAACAGGAATGGCATGGGGGGAGGGGCCTGTCTGGTTTGGAGACGGGCGCTTCCTGCTGTGGAGCGATATTCCCAACAACCGTATCCTGCGATGGACGGAAGAGACCGGGCAGGTTTCGGTGTTTCGTGGCCCCTCTGGCTTTGCCAATGGCAATACCCGCGACCTTGTGGGGCGACTGATCACCTGCGAGCATGAGACCCGACGCGTCACGCGGACAGAGCATGACGGCACGATGACCGTTATCGCTGACAGATTCAGCAGGTGCCAGCTTAATTCTCCGAATGATGTGGTGGTCGCCGCAGATGGTGCTATCTGGTTCACCGACCCGGATTATGGCCTCAGATCTTCCTATGAAGGGGGAGGGCGGGGTGAACAGGAACTTCCGACATCCCTTTACCGGGTCGGGCCAAGGGGCGGAATTCAGCTCATTGAGGATGGATTTCTTAATCCCAACGGGCTGGCATTTTCTCCCGATGGCAGCATTCTCTATGTGATCGATACCGGGGCTTCTCCAAATCTGATCTGGGCGTGTCAGTTGAATGAGAGCAGGGATCGGGTGACTGATCGTCATATTCTGATCGATGCTGCGCAGGGGATGGGTGATGGCCTACGCTGCGATGACGCTGGAAATCTCTGGTGTGGGTGGGGCGGATCTGAGGGAAATGGCGTCAAGGTCTTTGGAAAGAACGGCGAAGCCCGGGCTTTTCTTCCGCTGCCCGAGCGGTGTGCCAATCTGTGTTTTGGCGGCCAGCGCCGTAACCGCCTTTTTATGGCTGCGTCGCACAGTCTTTATGCTGTGTATGTGAATATCGGGTCATTTATGAAATGCTCAATGCGGCACTGAGCAAGCCACTGATTGAGCCTTTTATCGGGAGCTTTTGGAGCATCCCAGACCTCATATTTCTGTTACCTATAACATGAAAAATTCCAATCTACAGAGAGGCATATTCCCTGATTTTCATAGAAAATTTTCAATAAAATATAGTTATATCAATATTTTATAAAAAGTTTTGGTGATGGGGGATCTAACCTCCGCAATTATCCCAATCAAAAAAGTATCACTTTTTAGGAAAAAATACCCTATACGTTGTTATATATAACATATAATCCCTGCTCTTAATCACATTTGATGTTGGAATGTGTGGCAGGAGACGGTTGGGTATGGCTCAGGCACTGGTGCTCGAAAAGAAAGGTGAACTCTCCCTGCGCGAGATTCACCTTCCATCGGAACTTGGCGCAAATGACGTCCGGATTGCCATTCATACGGTCGGTATCTGCGGCAGCGATGTGCATTACTATACACATGGCGCCATCGGCCCCTTCGTTGTTCGTGAACCCATGGTGCTGGGACATGAGGCTTCTGGGACGATAACGGAAGTCGGAAGCCATGTCAGATCGCTGAAAGTTGGTGACCGGGTATGCATGGAGCCCGGCATTCCAGACCCACAGTCCCGCGCAACGCTGATGGGCCAGTACAACGTAGATCCCGCCGTCCGCTTCTGGGCGACGCCGCCCGTTCACGGCTGTCTTACGCATTCCGTCGTGCATCCAGCCGCCTTCACCTTCAAACTGCCGGACAATGTGAGCTTCGCTGAAGGTGCGATGATCGAACCGCTTGCAGTTGGCGTACAGGCTTCGGTCAAGGCTGCCATCAAGCCTGGTGATATCTGTCTTGTGACCGGGTGTGGCCCTATCGGGATCATGACCGCATTGGCCGCACTTGCCTCCGGGGCGGGGCAGGTTTTCGTCACGGATCTGGCACCCGCCAAGCTTGCTATTGCCGGACAGTATGACGGTATCAGGCCCATCAACGTTCGTGACGAAAAGCCGCGTGATGTTGTGGATGCCATCTGTGGATCTGACTGGGGCGTGGATGTTGTTTTCGAAGCGAGCGGGTTTGCCGGCGCTTATGACGATGCTCTGGCATGTGTGCGGCCTGGCGGAAGCATTGTCTTCGTCGGTATGCCTCTGCAGAAGGTTCCGTTCGACATCGTAGCGGCGCAGGCCAAGGAAATCCGTATGGAAACGGTGTTCCGCTACGCAAATGTTTATGAGCGTGCCATTCGACTCATCAGTACGGGAAAGATCAATCTCAAACCGCTTGTGTCGGAAACATTTCCTTTCGATCAGGGGATTGCCGCGTTTGAGCGGGCTGCCGAGGCTCGACCAAGCGACGTCAAACTCCAGATTGCTCTCTGAGAAGCGGTGCCATCATGTCCGTAACACAGAAAATATCCAGACAGAGGCCGTTTGCTCCGATTTCCAGCCGTGTATCAGCGCTTGGAACGATCAGTTCCCTGACAATAAAACCGCCTGTCAGTGAAGGAAATACGCGTCCTGTTTACGAGATGATCCATGCGGACCCTAACACCAGTTTTCGCTGGCATCAGCATGACTATCCCGGCCCGCTGGCCCGTTGGAACCATCATCCGGAATACGAACTGCACCTGATCACACAGAGCGAAGGCCGTGCGATCATCGGAGACCATATCGGGAGTTTTGGACCACGCCAGCTTGTTCTGGTCGGGCCGGATCTGCCGCATGGGTGGTTCAGTCCTTTAAAGCCGGGTGAAGTGCTCACAGGACGCGATGTCGTCCTTCAGTTTAGCGCTAAATGGATTGACTGTCTGATGACGCTTTGCCCGGAACTGGGTGGACTGAGAAATCTGCTTCAGGCATCCGCTCTTGGCGTCGAGTTCACTGGCCCAGAAGCACTTGGTCTGGGAGAGAAGCTTGAGGCGATTGGCACTTTCCAAGGCGCTGGGAGGTTGGCTGCCTGTCTGGATCTTCTCGTCACATTGACGTCTACACCTTTCAGAACACTGTCGCTCAAAGGTGAGAGCAAGGGGCTCGATAGTCCGGAAATGCAACGTATGAGCGGCGTCATCACATCCCTTATGGCCATGGACCCGTCCGAAATTCGCCATGACCATCTGGCACAGAATCTGGGACTTTGTGCCTCAACATTCTCGCGCCAGTTCCGGGCCGCAACAGGAGATACGTTTATGTCTTTCCTGCATCGGTTGCGGGTGTGTCATGCGTGCCATCTGCTGGCCAGTTCCAGGCTTTCGATCACCGAAATCGGTGCGGCTTCCGGCTTTAACAACCTTTCCAATTTCAACCGTATTTTCTTGCGTCTGCGGGGCTGCACTCCACGCGAGTACCGGCGTCAGGCCCGCGAAATGACGGCCTTTTCGCCGACAGGCGCCGCAGATTTTTTGAATTGATCGACAGGGGAGAACAGACCATGCCAACACTTTCACAACGATTTTCCCTCGATGGGCGCAAAGCACTTGTCACCGGTGCGTCCCGCGGGCTTGGCGTCACGATCTGCGAGGTTCTGAGTGCTGCCGGGGCCGACATTATCGCCGTTGCACGCTCTGAAGCTGATATGGCTCAAACACGCCGGATCGTGGAAGGGCATGGTCGTCGCTGTCTTACGGTTGTTGCGGATCTTGGGGATCCGATTGCCCCTGATACCGTAGCCCAGACGGTGAGGGCTGCATGGGGTGGTGTGGATATTGTCGTCAACAATGCTGGCGTCAGTTTTCCCCGCCCTTTGGTGGACCAGACCGTCGAGGAGTGGGACACCGTGCAGGCCATCAATCTGCGTGCACCCTGGCTGCTCGCCCGTGCGTTTGCGCCAGGCATGATCGAACGCAAAAGCGGGAAGATCATCAACATCAGTTCCCAGGCCAGTTCTGTCGCGCTGATCGACCATGGTGCTTACGTCGCCTCAAAAGCCGGCTTGAATGGTCTCACCAAGGTCATGACGGCGGAGTGGGCCGCTCACAACATCCAGGCCAATGCCATCTGCCCCACAGTCGTCTGGACGCCTATGGGTGAACGCGTTTGGAGCGTCGGCAACAAGCTGGAAAAGTTGCTGGAAAAAATTCCCGCTGGTCGTGTCGCAACACCGGAAGATGTCGCGGATACAGTTCTGTACCTCGCTTCCGATGCATCGAACATGGTCAATGGACAGGAAATATTTGTCGATGGCGGATACACGGCCCTTTAGGTCGGCACATCCTCAAATAGAGACAGATAACTTTACGGCTTTGACAAGGCCCTGTGCAGGAAATGGCCAGCATCGGGCATGTAGATCAACAGGTGTAACATGAAGATCAAGACGCTTCCGCTGACCATTCTGTCTCTCGCTCTTGGCGGGACGGCCCTGTCACACCCGGCTGCCGCAGCCGGAACGCCGTTGAAAATTGGCGTTTCTTTTCAGGAAATGAACAACCCGTACTTCGTCACCATGAAAGACGCCTTGCAGGAAGCCGCTGCAACGATCGGGGCCAATGTCATCATCAGTGATGCGCATCATGATGTTTCCAAGCAGGTGAGTGACATTGAGGACATGATCCAACAGGGCGCACAGATCATCATCATTAACCCGACCGATACCGTGGGTGTTACGTCCGTCGTAAAGACCGTTCATGACAAGAATATCCCGATTGTCTCGGTGGATGCTCAGGTTGGCGGTCCACTGGACGCATTTGTCGGTTCCAAGAATTACGATGCTGGCTTCAAGGCCTGCGAGTATCTCGCCATGACCATCAAGACCGGCAATATCGGCATTATTGATGGCATTCCGGTCGTGCCAATTCTGGAGCGTGTCAAAGGCTGCAGGGACGCCATTGCCAAGCATTCTGACATCAAGATTGTCAGCGTCCAGAACGGCAAGCAGGAGCGTGATCAGGCCCTGACGGTGGCGGAGAACATGCTTCAGGCCAACCCGGATCTGAAGGGAATTTTCAGCGTCAATGACAATGGGTCCCTCGGCGTGCTGTCAGCCATCGAATCCAATGGATCGGACGTGAAGCTGGTTAGCGTTGATGGCAATCCGGAAGCCATGAAGGCCATCAGCAAGCCCGGTTCCCATTTCATTGCCACGGCGGCGCAGTTCCCCCGGCAGGAAATCCGTCTGGCACTCGCGCTCGCGCTCGCAAAGAAATGGGGTGCGGAAGTGCCGAAGGTTCTGCCAGTCGATGTCGAACTGATCGACGCGACGAAAGCCAAAACGTTCAGCTGGTAAATTCCAGGGGCGCGCTGGATTTCGGAGAGAACATCATG
Organism: Gluconobacter sp. Dm-73; assembly: GCF_018256215.1. NCBI lineage: Bacteria > Pseudomonadati > Pseudomonadota > Alphaproteobacteria > Acetobacterales > Acetobacteraceae > Gluconobacter > Gluconobacter sp. Dm-73. The sequence goes on from NZ_JAERLW010000003.1 coordinate 91,776, forward strand.
ACACAGACCAGTCAGATAGCGTCAGAGCCTCTTCTGGCCCTTGAAGGGATCTCCAAGAGCTTTCCGGGAGTCCGGGCATTGCGGAATGTCAGCCTCAGTCTTGAGCAGGGAGAAATCCATGCTCTTCTGGGGGAGAACGGCGCTGGAAAGTCCACGATCATCAAGATCATGGGCGGGATTCAGTCTCAGGATGAAGGGCAAATCTTTCTCAATGGAAAAGAATGCCATTTCTCCAGCTACAAGGATGCCATCAACGCAGGCATCGGGATTGTTTTTCAGGAATTCAGCCTGATTCCTGAACTTGATGCCGTGGATAATATTTTCCTCGGACGCGAAATGCGGAACGCTCTCGGATTTTCCCGCAAAAACGAAATGACGCGCATCGCGCAGGGAATTTTCGAACGGCTCGGGGTCAAAACACGGTTTGACGTTCCTGTTGCGCGTCTCAGCGTGGCTGAACAGCAGTTCGTAGAAATCGCGAAGGCTTTGTCACTGGATGTACAGGTTCTCATCTTCGACGAACCAACCGCGACCCTGACGCCGACGGAAGCCGAACTGCTCTTCAACGTCATGCGGCAGCTTCGGGATCAGGGTATCGGCATTTTCTTCGTGTCGCATCATCTCGAGGAGATTTTTGAAATCTGCGACCGCATTACGGTGCTGCGCGATGGTGCGCGTGTGGGTGTTTTGAAAACGTCCGAGTGCACGATGGATCATCTGGTTGAGCGGATGGTCGGTCGGAAAATTGAAAATACGTTTCCGCCCAAGCCCGCACTGCATATTGCCGAGCGAATTCTGGAAGCTGAAAATATCCGCTTCGTCAGTAACGGACACCCCAACAGTTTCTATCTGCGGAAAGGTGAAATCCTCGGTTTTGCCGGGCTCGTCGGCTCGGGCCGAACGGAGACGGCTCTGGCGTTGATCGGCGCATTGCCATGTCCCGGAAAAACGGTGCGGATTGAGGGCAGGGAAGTGTCCATGAGAAATCCAGCACAGGCTCTGCGTCACGGTATCGGAATTCTGCCCGAAAGCCGAAAAACCGAGGGGCTGATCCTCGGCTTCAGCATCGGGGACAACATCTCTATCAATAACCTGGCGCAATATACCCGCCCAATCGGCACGATCGACACTGCGCGGGAGAAGCGCAAGACACAGGAACTGATGTCTGCCGTCCGTATCAAAGCGCCTTCGGACGAGACGACTGTGGTGAGCCTTAGTGGTGGCAACCAGCAGAAGGTTGTGATTGCGCGCTGGCTGAACCGCCGGAGCAGAATCCTGATCTTCGATGAACCCACGCGTGGCATCGATGTCGGGGCCAAGGCGGAAATCTATACACTCATGCGGAACCTCACGGCAGAGGGATACGCCATCATCATGATCTCATCCGAGCTTCCGGAGATCGTCGGCATGTGTGACCGCGTGGCCGTTTTCAGCCATGGCGTCATCACGACGGTTCTGGAGGGGGATGCCATCAGTTCGGAAGAGGTAATGCGTCATGCAACAGCAAGCGTTAAAAAGTTCGCAGTCGATGCACTCTCTGCTTGAGCGCTACAGAGCATCAAAATTCGCACGGTCAACGGCGTTTCTCCCGGCGGTTGGGCTGTTCGTGGTCGTGGCCTGCATGATCGCGCTCAACAGCCGCTTCCTGTCCTTCGGCAATCTCGAAAACGTTGCCAGACAGGTCTCGATCAACGCCATCATTTCTGTGGGTATGACTTTTGCCATTCTTACGGGCGGCATTGACCTCTCCGTAGGAGCGGTCATGGCGCTGGCGGGAACCATCACGGCTGGCCTGTTGGTTTCTGGCCTGAACGCCGGGCTGGCCATTCTCGCCGGGCTGGGTGTGGGGGCGCTTTTCGGGGCAGGAAACGGAGTCTGCATCGCCCGTCTCGGAATGCCGCCGATCATCGTCACTCTGGCATCAATGAGCATCGCCCGTGGTTTGGGGCTGATCTACACCAACGGCTATCCCATCTCGGGCCTTCCAGACTGGTTTGCATTTATCGGGCGCGGGAAGGTTTTGGGAATCCAGACGCCCATTCTCATCATGCTCGTGGTTTATGCGCTGGCCTATCTGTTGCTCCAGCGCATGCCGATCGGTCGCTATATTTATGCCATAGGCGGCAATGAAGAGGCTGTGCGCCTCTCAGGCATTGATTCCCGTAAATATAAAATCATCGTTTATCTGATCGGAGGCTTCACCGCTGCTCTGGCTGGTGTTGTTCTCTCCTCCCGTCTCATGAGCGGTCAGCCGAACGCAGGCGTCGGCTTTGAACTCGATGCCATCGCAGCCGTGGTGCTGGGTGGCACCTCAATTTCCGGCGGCCGCGGTTCCATCATCGGAACCCTGATTGGCGCCATGTTGCTGGGTGTTCTGAACAACGGGCTGAACCTGCTTGAAGTCTCCCCTTACGTTCAGAACGTCATCAAAGGCGCCATCATCCTCCTCGCAATTTTCATCAGTCGTCAGCGCGGCACAGCGTCCGCACGTTGAGACAGCATCACAGGATAGGGCATATGACACAGTCTCTTCAGGGCAAAATTGCCGCCATCACCGGCGCAGCTTCGGGCATTGGTCTCGAATGTGCCCGCTATCTCATCGAAGCGGGGGCAGTGGTCTATCTTTTGGACCGTGACGCCACAGCACTCGAAGATAAAACGGCAGAACTCGGCAGCCAGGCTCGTGCAATTATCGTCGATCTTTTTGACTACAAAACTGTAGATGCTGCGATTGCACAGATCGTTCAGGAGCAGGGCAGGATTGATATTTTCCACGCCAATGCTGGCGCTTATGTGGGCGGCAATGTCTGGGAAGGCGATCCTGACAGCTGGGACCCCATGCTCCACCTGAACATTAATGCAGCCTTCCGCTCGGTCCGCGCCGTTCTGCCGCAGATGATGAAGCAGGAAAGTGGCGATATCGTCATGACCAGTTCGATTGCGGGCATAATCCCTATTATGGCTGAACCCATCTACACCGCCTCGAAACATGCTGTGCAGGCCTTTGTCCACACAGTGCGCCGTCAGGTTGCGAAGTATGGGATTCGTGTAGGAGCCATCCAACCTGGCCCGGTTGTCACGCCTTTGCTGAAAGACTGGGATCAGGCACGGCTTGAAGCCAACATCAAGGCTGGGGCCTTAATGGAAGCCAAGGAAGTTGCCGAAGCGCTGATTTTTATTCTGACCCGTTCAAAGGGTGTCATGGTGCGGGATCTGGTCGTCCTGCCACATAACTTTGATGCCTGAAATAGAGGAGGGGTGAGTGAAGAAACCGTTGATCAGAGCTGTTTGTACGACAGCTCTGATCAACGGTTCTCTATCGCCAGTCAGATGAAGGGGCAGGTCGGCCAGCGTGTGCATCTAAAGTCAGGACGGGATGAAGGACATTACGTCCACGCAGGAATGATGGCCCCGTGATAGGCTTCAAGCAGCTTGGCGCGGACATCGGGTTTTTGAAAAGCGCTCACCAGTGGCTGAACCCAGCTCGCATGGGCGTCGGGCTCGTTTACGGCGATAAAATTGATGTAGGGATTGTTGTCCATACTCTCACGCGCCAGACGCTCCGATTTGAGGTCGATCCCGGCTTTGTAGGCCCATTCCGTAATCACGACGCCAGCATCCAGATCTGGCAGAGACCGCGCCAGAACGGGGTCATCCAGTTCCTTGATCGTGAGGTTTTTCGGATTTTCGGAGATATCGAGTGCGGTTGGCATTTCGCCTGCGTCAGGTGAAATCTTCAGTAACCCAAGAGATTGCAGAAGTTTAAGCGCACGTCCCTCATTCGTAGGGTCGGCGGGAACGCCGATCGTTGCCCCATCGGGGATTGTGGAAAGTGTTTTCCATCTTTTCGAATAAAAGCCGATCGGTGCGAAATAGGTGTTTCCAACAGGCACGATATGAGATCCCAGCGCAGTATTCTGGGCCTGAAGGTAAGGGCCGTGTTGAAATGCGTTGGCGTCCAGATCTCCTGCCGCAAGGGCCGCGTTGATCGGATTGCCTTCAGAAAAGGTGACGACTTCGATGGTCAGGCCCGTCGCGCGGGCATTTTCCTGAACAATACGCCAGATATCCTCGTCCTCTCCCGACAGGATGCCGACCCGTACAGGCTTCGACTGCGCTTTTGCGGATGCTCCAATGAGAGATGTGGCAGCGAGGAGCGTGAGCAGTCTGCGACGCCCCAGAAAAATGCCGGGTGCGGGCTGTGGCTGGCTGACAGGGCGATTACGCATGGTGCAGGACTTTCGAGGGAACGGCAGAGAAAAGATCACTGTGATGTCGGGCAGCGACATCGGGATGAGAGCGCAGCCGCCCTTTGAGTGTGTTCTGTCCGATCTGGGAAAAGAGGGGGTTGTCGGGATCCTGCGTGATCCCGACGCTGGAGTTCGCCAAGGCGTCCGGCAGCGGGAGGACTGGCATCGTGGCGTCGAGTTGTGCGCCGAGGAAAAAGGCTGCGGACAACCTGTCCCGCCCTGAGTTCGGGCTGACGACACGATGGATCGCAGCCTTGAAATATCCGCTTGTGGCGACTTCCAGCAATTCGCCGATGTTGACGATGAACGTCTCCGGTTGTGGGGGAGCCTGAAGCCACTCACCGTTTGCCAGTTCCACTTCCAGCCCGCCTTCATTGTCCTGAAGGATGAGCGAGAGGAGGTCGCTGTCTTTATGAGCGCCCACGCCCTGCCTTTCTCCGCCGCCATGCTGGCCGGGATAATGGATGAGTTTCAAAAGCTGGTAAGGCGTTTTGCTGACGACGGGATGAAAGGCATTTGCCGCCTGCCCCAGAGAGAGCGCAAGCGCTTCGAGGAGGCGTCTGAGGACATCCAGAACCTGCTTCTGCCATGACAGAACAGTCGCTTTGATCTGTGGGAGTGTTGCTGGCCACTGGTTGGGGCCCTGCAAACGCATATAAGCCGGTTTGCCCTTCAGATCTTCCACAATGGCTCGTTCGGGACCGATATCGAGTTGCTCGCGCCAGTCCGCCTTGCCGCGTGTGATTTCTCTACCGGCGTGATTATACCCTCTGAAATGTGGAGAATTCACCATGGAGATTTGTTCTTTCTGCTCCATCGGCAGAGAGAAAAATTCCTGTGCCTGCGCCATGAGAGCAGCATTCAGATCCGCCGGAATCCCATGCCCTTTCAGGTAGAAGAAACCGTATTCGTGGGCAGCGTTGCGCAGAGATTCAAGGAAAAACTCGTCTGGCGTCTGATGGTCCTGCCATAGGGACAGGTCGATGGTCGGAAGAGAAAGAGTGCTCTGCGTCATACACGTAACCACTTTCGGCTCTGAATTTTTGCCTCTGGGACCTGTTTTGCGACAGGTTTCAGGGGCATGCGTCCTCATATAGTCCTCCATAAAACGCGATATATATTAAATCCACATCAATATGTTGTTTGACTCAAAAAACACTATGAAATAATCAATAAAAGACAAATTTCCTTGAAAGAACGTTTATGCGTAGTGGTTATGTCCTGGCGCCACTTCTTGTTGGCCTTTCGTTTTCCGGGACCTTTTCGGGGGCCGTTGCGGCCGAAAACACATCGGCTCAGGATAGTTCCGGCGTGAAAAAACAGTCCAGAAAAGAGACTGTTGTCAAAAAAACAGCGCCTGTCGTCAGGACAGAACAGGCTGTGGCTGACGAACCGGAGCAGGTCATCGTGACAGGCACCCGAGACCCCTCTCAGACGGCGGCCCGCAGCATCAGCCCTATTACAATCATCGGGGGAAACCAGCTTCGGGCAACGGGTATGACGGATATCCGGGAGGCGCTGGTCCAGCTTTCTCCTTCCATCAGCCGTGAGGTCAACGGTTCGGATCAGGGATCGGTTATTGATGCACTGAGCTTGCGGGGATTGAATGCCGATCAGACTCTGGTGCTGGTGAATGGCAAAAGACGGCATACGACAGCCGCCATCGCGGTAGATGCGTCATCGCAGCAGGGAACGACCCCTGTCGATCTGGATATGATCCCGATTTCTGCTGTCGATCATATCGAGATCCTGCAGGACGGTGCGGCCGCGCAGTATGGATCGGATGCCATCGCAGGCGTGATCAACGTCATTCTGAAATCCAACAATCACGGCATCCATCTTCAGGCTGTCAATGGCGGCTATGCTGCGGGAGATGGCTTTACGACTGGCGAAAACCTGAATGCAGGCTTCAAGCTGGGCAATCGGGGTTTCCTGAACCTCAGTGCGGAATTCAAGCATCAGGACCGCACACAGAGAACCGGGATTGACCCCCGGACGGGCAAAAACAACGATCTGGCAACGGGCCAGCCTCAGGTAACGCGTGAGTCTATCGAAACGAATTTCGGATATCATTTAACGGATGCCATAGAGCTTTATGGTTTTGGAACATTCACGCACCGCGATGCCGAGCGCTGGGCTTTTCTGCGTGCTCCGAACACCACCGCGGCTGACGGGCTTTTGGGCATGTATCCGAACGGGTTTGAACCCGTCGAAACAATGCCAGAAAATGATTATGGCTTCACGCTCGGTTTTCGAGGAAAACGACTTTACGGTTTTGACTGGGATCTGAGTTCCACGATCGGTGGAGATCACGATACGCTGGGAGATTATAATTCCGCGAACGCGGACGCTTATAAAGAGACAGGATATTCCCCGTCGCGTTTCTATCTTGGTAGTTATTCCAACCAGCAATGGACGAACAATCTCGATATTCGGCGCGGCGTAGATCTTCCGTTTCTGTACAGCCCCTTGAATATCGCGTTTGGTGGTGAATATCGCCGTGATACCTATTCCATCGGCTCAGGAGAGCCGTTGTCGTATTATCTGAGCGGTGCGCAGGGATATCAGGGCGAAACGCCTCAGGATGCTGTTAACGCAGCCAGACACGTCGCAGCCGCCTATGTTGATTTCTCGACGCAGATCGTCAAACGCTGGCGGGTGGATCTCGCCGGACGGTTTGAGCACTATGACGATGTTGGAAATGCGCGTACGGGAAAGATCTCCACGCGATATGATATCAACCGCTTCATTGGATTTCGCGGTACCGCCAGTACCGGCTTTCGCGCTCCGACCCTAGCGGAACAGAATTTTGCGGCTTTCATCTCCAGCCCGAACTATGCAACCGGACAGATTGCGGCCAATTCACCCGCTGCTCGCGCTTTGGGTTCGCCTGGCCTCAGACCGGAAACATCCACCAACTTCAGTGCGGGTATGATCCTGAACCCGCTGCCCCGTCTTCATATCAATGTTGACGGCTATACAATTTATATCAAGCATCGGATCGTTGACGGAGGCTATGCTTCAGGTGCCCGGGCTGTAGAAGCCTATGCCGCAGCAGGTGTGGATACGTCCGGATTTTCTGGCGATGAGTCTGCAGTCAGTACAAACTACTTTACGAATGGTGCCAGTACCCGGACAACCGGACTTGATATTACGGCACGCTATTCTTCGGACTTCGGGCGTTATGGAAAAGTGGACTGGGATGCAGCCGTCAATTTCAATCATACCAATGTCAAAAACATTGCGCGGACCGGGGAAGGCGCTCCGGTTCTGAACGCCCAGCAGATCAGTTTGATGTCAACGGAAAACCCGTCCAACAAGCTGATTTTTGGAGGGATCTGGCGTCAGGGAAAATGGACGGTCGCCGTTCACGAAATCCGTTATGGGCATACGACGTCTGACCTGACATTCGTTTCGGGAAGCAATGCTTTTTCGACAACGAATTTTTATCATCAGATCAACCGTCCGCGCTTTGTGACCAATCTTGAAGTCGGTTATCAGGTTCTTCCTCAACTTCATCTGGCGCTGGGCGGCAACAATGTCGGAAACGCCCATCCCAGCCGTGTGCCGTCCTATACGGCAGATTATAACAACAATCTTTACGATACACTCAGTCAACAGTTGTCTGAAGAGGGTGGTTTTTACTATCTTCGAGCTGATCTTTCTCTTTGAATATGATGGTAATGCAGAATACGAGTATAGCTGAAGCGAATGAAATGTTGAAAGTTGAGGGTCTGTCCAAGGCCTTCAACGGCCATTATGCGCTGGAAAATATCAGTTTTTCTGTTCATCGCGGTGAAATTGTAGGGCTCATTGGGCGTTCGGGGGCAGGGAAAACGACCTTGCTTCGCTGCCTGAATGGCGCAGAAACCCTGGATTCAGGGCACGTTCTCGTTGAAGGGAAAAACCTCAGCGTTCTTAAAGAACGGGAACTGCTTGCTCTTCGGCAGCGGATCGGTCTTGTTTTTCAGGGGTTCAATCTTCTTCAGTCCCGGACTGTGGCGGGCAATATTTCTCTTGGTCTGGAGATTTTGGGAGTTCCCAAAAAAGAGCGGCAGCATCGTATTCAGGAACTGATCCATCTGGTCGGCCTTGAAGGGCATGAGACAAAGCACCCTTCGCAGCTTTCTGGCGGGCAAAAGCAAAGGGTTGGGATCGCAAGAGCGCTGGCGGGTCATCCAGCTATTTTGTTGTGTGACGAAGCAACGTCGGCGCTGGACCCTGAAGCGACGACGTCAATTCTCGCCCTTCTTGAAACCATTAATAAAGAGCTTGGTGTTACGATTATTCTCATTACGCATGAAATGGATGTTATCCGCCGTTTGGCTCAGCGAGTGCTTGTTCTCGATCAGGGGCGTATTATTGAAGATATTTCAAATGAATTACTGAACAGAGGAGAGGCGAAACACGCCCTCACGCGGTCCTTCATCAATCGTGTGAATGCAGAGGACATGGAGGCCGTCGTATATGCATCATCAGGTTTTTGATCTGTTTTTCAAAGCCACGCTGGCGACACTCGAAATGGTTTTTGCGTCTGCTGCAATTGCCGTTCTCTTTGGACTGCCTCTTGCTGTTCTGCTCACCATCACGAGGCCGGGAGGACTATGGCCCGTTCGCCTCATCGGTCGGCTCCTTGGAGTTGTGGTTGATCTGACACGAGCAGTGCCGTTCATTATTCTTCTTGTTGTCCTGATCCCTTTTACGCGCTTTGTCATGGGAACGGCTCTTGGGACTGCTGCGGCCATCGTCCCACTGTCCATTACCGCGATCCCATATTTCGCGCGGATTGCGGAAGTTTCATTGAGAGAGGTGTCTCCGGAACTGATTGACGCGGTTCGCGCGATGGGTGCGACACGGGCGAAAGTCGTGCGCTCGGTTCTCATTCCCGAAGCTCTCCCAGGACTGGTCTCTGGTCTGACCGTCACGCTGGTCACACTCATCAGCGCCTCTGCCATGGCGGGCGTCGTGGGCGCGGGCGGACTGGGTGATCTCGCAATTCGCTATGGATATCAACGATTTAATACAGTCATGATGTTATGGGTGGTGAGTATTCTTGTTGTGCTGACAATTCTTGTTCAGATTGTTGGGAATGCGATTTCCGCCCGGCTGAGGAAGAATTTCATATAGAATGATCGACAGGTTCTGAAATGCCCCCGTAATCTTCGCCCGGATGATGGATAATCTAGGCTCAGGACTCATTCTTTGAGGTAGAAGATGACGCTTGCTGCGATGTGGATTGCGGACATGAATGTATGAGCGCAGCGGTCATATCGGGTCGCAACACGTCGCCAGTCTTTCAGCTTTGCGAACATGTTTTCGATCAGATGGCGCTTTTGATATAGATGCCAATTGTAAGGTGGCTTTGATTTCCGGTTCTTCTTCGGCGGAATACAGGCTGTGATGTTCCGGTCTGCAAGCGATAACCTGATCTGCTTGCTATCGTAGCCTCTGTCACCGATGACTTCTTCTGTCTCATCGGGGAGGTCTGCCAGAAGCACGTCTGCGCCTCTGAAGTCACTGACCTGTCCAGCAGTCAGATGAAGGCGGACAGGTCGGCCCTGATCATCGCAGACGGCATGAAGTTTTGAGTTCAGGCCGCCTTTTGTCCGTCCGATATGGCGGGGAAAAGCCCCTTTTTGAACAGGGACGCCGATGTCCGGTGTGCCTTGAGATGTGTTGCATCGATCATCAGACGCTTCGAACGGCCAGCCTGTTCTGTCAGGGCGACAAAGATCCTGTCAAAAACACCCAGGCGGCTCCACCGGATAAAGCGGTTGTATAAAGTCTTGTGTGGACCATACGCTTTCGGAGCATCCTTCCACTGAAGGCCGTTGCGGAGGACATAAACGATCCCGCTCAGAACACGCCGGTCATCCACGCGTGGCACTCCGTGCGCCAGAGGAAAAAACGGCTCAATCCGCTCCATCTGGCGCTCAGACAACAAAAATACCTCACTCACAGGCCTACACTCCATCGGTAAGCCTGTGAATCACAACCTCTCGCTCAGTTCAATAAATTAATAGGTCCTGAGCCTAGGCTTCTAATAAAAAAAATAAACCTAATCCTGTTCAAAAATCAATGCAAACTAGCACAAAATTGGTTTGGAAATTTTAGAATAAGTGTTTCATTGTAATTTATATATTCTATGCTTCGTAGAGACGAAGTGTATAATTTTTCAACAATTTATATAAGAGATACATAAAGACAAAGATATAATTAATACTTCAAAAAAAATATAATTATATATGAATTTAGAAAATTATAGATCCCATTGACAAATAGATGTTTCCATTGGCAGTAATTGTTTATGAAACGCGTTCAGGATTATTTTTTCTACGCATTATCCAGATATCGGTCGGTATCAACTTTACCATGATAATAACTCACTTACGCAACAACAATTTTCATGACGTCGTCGAACTACGTTCGCTTTTATGCGAAGGGGGATTTATCTATTATAATACTGATCTCAAATAATTTTTATCTCTTAAGATTTATAAGAAAAATATGCAGAAATTAATCGAAAAACATTTTATAGAATATCAATTAATATTATTATACCGATAGTATTTAACTGTTTTTACTTCTAAATATACCCTGAGCAATGATTCATTCTGCCATATTGTTCTATTAATCATCCATTTTCGAATCACGCATCAATGAATGTTTCTTCGGTCTTATCAATTTATTTGTATCATTTGGATGGAACTTTTAGGGTCGATTCAACGTTGGGTTGAAAAAGGAATATATTCATGACCATCGGAATGTCTGAGCATCATAATTCCCATTCAATAATTGGGGAGGCGTTAGCTACTCCCGAACTGCGTTCAGATCTCTGGATATCCGTGCTTTATCAAGCTAGAAAATGGGAGAGAACACAGGAAGCACTTATAAAAGATAATCTAGCCAATGCATTGAAAAAGCTTGGAGAAATAGATTTATATTTCGCCTACCCCGGATCTATTTTATTAAATCGTCTCAGTTATTATTTAAGAGAAAACGACCATAAAGGATTTTTACGTCTTTCCCAGTGTATCGCCACAAATATTATTTCGAAAAAATTTCACCGGGATGTCTCGGTTGGGGATATCGAAAATTATGAAGATGATCCTTTTAATAGACTACCTCAGGCAATATCACGCATAAAAACGAAACCATATTTTGAAGTTCTGAGCGTTGTACCGCATGCTCGTTCACGTTGGCAGCATATTAAAGAGGAGGCGCGAGGCGTTAGGCGCTCTGAAGACGAATTCGTTTACGAAACAGTAGTTGCTGGCAGTGCCGTAGATGCATTAAAATGTATTATATTAAATTCTGATATTGAATCAGTGGTTTTATATGATGGATTCGAAAACGGTTACGATGAAAAAGATTCCTTCCTAAAAGTCTTCGAAGGGGTAATTGATTTTCAATCTTTAGATAATATCGATTATCTTTCTATTGGATTAGCACAAGCTATACATAAAATAAGACCTGAGCTTGATATTTTTCTATTAAGTGACCAAAATATAGAGAGTTTTTCCGGAAAAAAAGAAAGTCTTATTTTTAGCCGCATATTCTATCAAATGGAAGAACCTTTGGAAATTCATTTATCGATTATAGAATCGATAAATAATCGTTATAAGACTCCATTTTTTGATAACTTAAAAAAATATGCCGAAAGACCAATAGCAACCTTCCACGCCCTACCTATTGCGCGAGGAAAATCCATATTTACTTCCAATTGGATCAGTGATATGGGTGATTTCTATGGTCCAAATCTATTTCTTGCCGAAAGCTCTGCTACAACTGGCGGTTTAGATAGTCTGTTAGAACCTACAGGCAATATCAAAGATGCTCAGGACATGGCGGCAAAGGCCTTCGGAGCCGATCATGCATTTTTTGTAACGAATGGTACTTCAACAAGCAATAAAATGGTTCTTCAAGCTCTTTTGGTGCCTGGGGATATCGTCATACTAGACCGAAATTGTCACAAATCACACCATTATGGGTGTGTTTTAGCTGGTGCCCAACCCTACTACGTGGAGGCATTCCCTCTTGTAGAGTATTCTATGTACGGGGGCGTACCTATTAAAACAATAAAACAAAGCCTATTAAAACTGAAATCCCAGGGTGAAATAGATCGTGTTAAAATGGTCGATTTGACCAATTGTACATTTGATGGCCATGTCTATGACGTGCGACGCGTTATGGAAGAATGTTTGGCCATTAAGCCAGATTTGATTTTTCTATGGGATGAAGCTTGGTTTGGTTTCGCTCATTGGTCACCGCTGCTTCGTCAACGTACGGCCATGGGCGCGGCAGATGCCCTCAGCCAAGCATTAAGTCAGCCTGAGGCATTGATAGCCTGGGAAGAGCAACAAAAAACCCTTGGAGAAAATCCAAGTGATGAAGCTCTACTTGAAAATCGTCTGATACCTGATCCACGGCTTGTAAAGATTCGTGTATATCAAACTAATTCCATTCATAAATCTATGTCAGCCTTGCGCCAAGGATCGATTGTTTTGGTGAAGGATATTAAATTTGAACATGTTGAGTCACAGTTTCATGAGGCTATTTTTACTCACGCATCAACTAGTCCAAATCTACAGATTATAGCTTCTCTGGATGTTGCTAGACGCCAGATGCAGCTAGAAGGATATGGTCTCGTTGCCAACGCAATGAGAGTTTCTCTCGAAATCCGAAAGCAAATAAACAATCATCCCCTAATATCAAAGTATTTTAGGGTTTTAAATAATTCTGAAATGATCCCTGAAAAATTCAGGGAATCCGGAATTTCGGATTATAATGACCCCAGTGTGAGCTGGATTGAAGCTATAGATGCAATCAAAAATGATGAGTTTATTATTGATCCTAGCCGTATGACGTTATCATGTGGACATGCGGGATTTGATGGTACTACATTCAAAAATATACTTGCTGATAAATTTAATATACAGCTTAATAAAACTTCAAGAAATAGCGTGCTTTTGCAATCAAATATAAATAATAATAGAAGTGATATTGCTCTTCTTTTAGGAGTTCTGAATGAAATTTCAATGGATTTGGATAATAAATCGCAGAAATTTGGCAAAGAGTACCAAATCAATTTTCAAAAATCTGTGGATGAATTAATATTCGATTTACCGCATTTGCCAAATTTTAGTAAATTTGACGATTGTTATCGTAGCAACCCACAATCTGACACGCTCCATGGTGATATTCGTCGCGCATTTTATGACGCTTATAATGAGTTGAAATGTGAGTATATCGATCTGAATAGTACTGAAATTGAAACAAGACTGGAATCAGGCCCTGTTTTGGTTTCTGCTAATTTCGTTATTCCGTATCCTCCTGGCTTCCCGATCATGGTACCCGGGCAAGTCATTACCAAAGAAATTATCGAATTTATGAGAAAACTAGACGTGAAGGAAATTCATGGATTTAATAAAAACTTAGGTTTGAAGCTGCTGAAAACGGGATCTATTTAGTCTTCTATATTAAGAGAGCGGATTTGTGATTAAGGATATATTTTAATGATTTTTCATTGGATTGCGGAAACGCTACGCGCATCACCAGAGTTAGCAATATTTCTAGCTTTGGCGATTGGTTTTTGGATTGGTTCCCGAAAAATCGGTGGCTTTAGCCTTGGAGCTGTAACAGGAACGCTGCTTGTAGGAGTTCTGATTGGACAATTAGGGATTATTATCTCGCCTCAAGTGAAATCAGTATTTTTCATTATGTTTCTTTTCGCTGTGGGCTTTGGTGTGGGTCCACAATTTGTTAGAGGAATTGCGAATAACGGTCTTCCGCAGGCATTATTCGCAGTTGTTATAGCCTCGCTATGTCTCGCTTGTGTTTATATCGCAGCAATTTTTTCTGGGTACGGACCTGGTATGGCAGAAGGTTTGCTCGCAGGCTCCCAAACAATTTCGGCATCAATAGGTCTCGCGACGGATGCGATTAATCGTAGCTCGCTCTCTCCTGAGCAGGTTCAAGAACAGTTAAATGCTATCCCTGTTGCATATGCTGTAACATACTTATTTGGAACTGTTGGTACAGGCTGGATACTGGCATTTTTAGGGCCCAAGCTCCTTAGAATCAATCTAGAAGAGGAATGCCAGAGATATGAACGTGAAATGAATATTAAACCTGTGAATGGTAATTCTGAAACAGGATGGCACGAGTATATTATTCGTGCATATCGTTTGAAAACATTAGGAAAATTTGCTGGTAAAAGTGTTTTTGATGCAGAAAAATCAACACAAGATAGAATGTTTTTGGAAAATATTCGACGTAATGGGAAAATAATTCCTTTTGATGAAAGTACTATATTGTCGGTAGGCGATTGCGTTGCGGTATCTGGAGCGCATGATGCTTTGGTATATTGGTCCAATCATGCTGAAGAGATTTCAGATCGCGAATTAATAAATATTCCCATAGAAACAGTAAATGTTGTAATTACAAGTAAAAAAATCAATGGGCAACGTTTGGGGAATTTGGCCGAGTCCAATTCATCGCACGGTATTTACATAAATAATATTCATCGAGGCTCTATGAACGTAGAGATTCCTTTGCTTTCAGAAACTGCTATATTTCGAGGGGATATTATAAATATTACCGGAAGCCGTAGAAATGTCGACAAATTAATTAGTGAGTTTGGATATGCGGATCGACCAACAGACGTAACCAGCATGGTTATGGTTGGAGGCGGGATATTTATTGGCGGGCTGATTGGATCTGTTGTGCTCCCGATAGCTGGTATTCCTATTACGGTTTCTGCTTCTGGAGGAGCCCTGATTGCAGGTCTTGTCTTAGGTTGGCTTCGTAGCGTCACGCCTAAAATTGGTAATATACCAAATGCTACTGTATGGTTTATGAATACTGTAAGCCTTAATATTTTTATTGCTGTAGTTGGGATTTCAGCTGGTCCTACCTTTATTAAAGGCCTGCAAGATGCAGGGTTAAGTGTGTTTTTGTGGGGAATTTTTTCTAGTGCGTTACCAATGATTCTTGCTCCATTAATAGGAAAATATATTTTCCGATTTGATCCAGCTATAAACCTCGGTTGTTGTGGAGGTGCTAGAACAAGTACTGCATCTGTGGCAATGGTTGCTGACGTTGCGAAGAGCAATGTCCCTATGTTAGGGTATACTGTTCCTTATGCTGTAAGCAATACGTTATTGACCATGTGGGGATTAGTTATTGTTCTTCTTCTTTCATAGTGCCACTTTCGCGTGAATATTTTTAATATTATTTATTCAATTGAGAATTTACTAAATGCGTTTGCACTCCCTACAATCATACATGTCTAAGGGCCACGCCTCACTAATCAGAGCTAAAAAATGAGGTAACAGCAAGTGCAATGGCTGAGAAGAAGGCTATCCAGCACCTGTCGTAGCAGGGCGCAAGTCTTTGATGCGTCCGAACATGCTCCCTATGCGGTTGCGCGATCTTTGGCAGCGCTTTGCGTATTTGGCAGCTTTGTTCCGGAATTTTGGCTGGGGATACAGGGTTTTCTGCCCTTATTTGTTCAAGTATCCCCGAACAAGTTGGCGTCATAACCCGGGCCAGCGCGTAGACATTGGGTTTACGGCGACTCATTGAGCAGAACAAAAGCCCAAAAAACAGCCGTTTGCACCAGTATGTTGTGAAGTATGGCGTTCATGCTGCCTTTCGTGTGCCCAATCAGGTGTTTCCCTCCCCCTTCTTTTTTACCTGCAGACTGAAAGCCGTACTGCATCGCTTATGTCACCAATCACGACCTAGCGGCGTACCCACAAACACCGTCAGCGGCATTTTCGGGTAATCGATCGCTTCAACTTTCTCGACCGTCCCTATCACGCAGTCCAACGCCACATGATATCCTGAATGCTTTGGCCAACCAGCCCAGCCGTGAAAAATTCCGTACGATGCCCGCCATGATCAACGATGCATACAGCACAAAGAAAAAGGAGCTATAAAACAGTATTTTACACGTTTTTTACATAATCTAATTTTCCATTACACGTTATACAATCGCAACGTAGCTTTTCTCCAGCCGTCCCAATTCCCGCCCCTTCAGACCCGTGTGAGGGCAAGGATTGATCTCAATGTGTATCGTCCACCAGAACAAACTCGCGTTGCGCCACATGGCCCTGCTTTCGACAGTGCTGGCCGTTATTCCTTCATGCGGATGGACGGCAGAAAAACCACAACATGTCCGCAAAGGAAAAACGCCCCCACTTCACACGGTTTCTGCATCCCAGACACCTGCCGTACGCCACACCCTGAGCCGCCCTGCGGAAGCGGAGCTTATGCAGGTCCAAGGGCGACATGTCTCTCACGGTGCACAGACCGTTATTTCACAGCACGTTTTTACAAACGCCGTGACCGGAACATCCGTTATGAAGGCGTTGCAGAATGTACCGGGCGTGCTGTTCCAATCTGACGATGCGCAAGGCGTCGATACGGGCGGCGTCAAACTCTACATCCACGGGTTCTCGCAAAACCAGATCGGATTTTCACTGGACGGTATTCCGCTCGGTGAATCCGTCTATCGCAACTATAACGGTCTGAACGCCGTGGCCGCGCTGTCATCCGAGAATGTTGGTCATATGGAGATGTCACAGGGCGCGGGGGCCGTAGACATGCCCAGCACCAACGTGCTCGGCGGCGCGATCATGATTTCGTCGTCTGATCCCAAGGACAAGTTCGGCGGCACGCTGGCCGCGACCGGCGGAAGCAACGCCACCACCCACGCTTTCATCCGCATCGACAGCGGCAAGCTGAACCCCACCGGGACCAAATTCTATGTGTCCTACATGCGGAACGACACCAAACTGTGGAAAGGCTACGGCACCCAGTTCTTCCAGCAGGCCAATCTGAAGCTGGTGCAGCCGATCCATAATGAAAGCAGCGTCTCACTCCTGTTCGACTGGGCGGATGTCAAGCAGTTCAACTACCAGTCCGAAACGCTGGAGACAGTCCAGAAGCTGGGCTATCGCGTCTCCAACTATTACCCGAACTATCGTTTGGCCTATGAAGCCGCACAGGGAATTTATTCGCACGGTGAAGACAAAACCAGCGACCCGAAGGATGTCTCTTATTATGCGGGAACAACGACGTCACGCGATCTGCTGGGAGGGCTGAATTTCCATCTGAAACTGGCGGATCGCCTGCGTTGGGATTCTGTCGTGTACGGCCACAATCAGAAGGCCGATACCCAGTGGTCCGATCCGTGGATGGCCTCCGCAAACGGCGCGCCTCTCTCCGAAATCGTCAAACAGCCTGATATCCAGCGCTTTGGTCTGACGTCGAGCATGACGTATGATATCGGCAAACACGAAATTCATGGCGGCATCTGGTACGAAAACAACAAATATATCTCGAACATGTTCGCCTATAACGACCCGCTTCTTGCTGAAGGACAGACCCTGACGCCCAATCCTTTCCGCAAATGGTCTGATCCTTTCGCAAAGCTCTGGGGCCAGACCTACAATACCAACACCATGCAGACCTATATCGAGGACACCTGGCGCCCGGTTCAAAACCTCTCGCTCCATGCAGGATTCAAATCCATGCTGAGCACCACCCATGTCGGACAGACAGGAAATTACGAACCCTATACCGGCACCAATGCTCTTGCCGGCGGCGTGGGTCTGACGACATTCGGGGCGTTTCTGCCGCATTTCAGCGGAGACTGGCATTTCCTGACGCATCATGAGTTGTATTTCGATATCGCCAAGAACATGCGCGCCTATCCGCAAAGCGGCTATCACCTGTCGGCATCGCCGTTTGCCGTCTCGCAGGAGGCCTTCGATCTGTCACGCAGCTCCATCAAACCCGAGACAAGCTGGGCCTATTCGGTCGGCTACCGCTTCACACAGCGGCGTGTAGACTTCTCGGTCAGCGCCTATCGCGTGAAGTTCTCCAACCGTCTGGGCGCACTTGTCCAAGGCAGCCAGACCAACCCTCAGACCACGGTTCTAAACCTCGGCGGGGTGACCATGAACGGCGTGGATGCCGGTCTGACCCTGCGCCCACTGCGTGGTCTCTCGATTTTTAACTCGATCAGCTACAACCACTCGACCTACGACAACAATATCAGCCAGCAGGGCACGACCTATGCCACCAAGGGCAAGCATGTCGTGAACTATCCGGATCTGATGTACAAAGCGACGGCGGAGTACACTTACAGGAAGGCCAGTTTCAACATTGATGCCCTCTACACCAGCAGCCGTCCGTTCAGCTACACGAACGACACGTCGCTCCCGTCCTATTGGCTGGTCAATTTCGGAGCACGCTACAATTTCGGCCGCATCGGACGCCTGGAAAATCTGATGGCATCGTTTAACGTCACCAACCTGACGGGGTCGCGCTACCTGATCATGACGGGTGATGACGGCGGTAATCCGCTTTCGGGCGATTACCAGTCGCTGGTTGTGGGCGCACCGCGCCAGTTCTTCGGTGGCGTAAAGGCAGACTTCTGACAAAACCTTGTCCGGATCGGACATTCCCCCAAAACTGCCTTTCCGGGATAAAAGAAAGACAGCCACGACACCAACCGGATAGCGGCATGAACGGCACAATCAACAACCAGCGCCCTGCCCTGTGGGAGCGGATGAGCTTCGGCTTCGGCGATCTGGCTGGTAATGCCCTGTTCGGTATTACCGGAACCTATCTCATCTATTACTACACCAATGTTTGCGGTATTTCTGCGTCTGCTGTCGCTCTGCTGATGCTTCTGGCGCGTGTGATCGACAGCGTGGTGGACCCGGTCATCGGTTATCTGATCGACCGTCGCATCCTGTTCGGAGGGCGCGTCCGGCCCTATCTGAAATGGTTTTCCCTACCGCTCGGCTTCCTGACGTTCTGCTGCTTCCTGCCACTCCCGCTGGGATCGGGCGGGCGTCTGGCCTGGGCTTACGCCACCTATCTCGCAATGGGCGTCCTCTTTTCGCTCGTCATCGTGCCTTACGGTCTTCTGCCGAATGTCATGACGCGCAACCGGGAAGACCGCCTTTCCCTGTCCACCTTTCGAATGATGGGCGCAACGCTTGCGACCTTTCTGGTCGGGTCGTCCATTCTGCCCATGGTGCATGTCTTCGGTGGCGGTAACGAGAAACTTGGATACCCGCTGGCGATGGCCGTCGCAGGCGCTGTGGGCAGCGGACTGGCGCTCATTCCCTTCTTTGCCTGTCAGGAACGTTATGATCTCGAAGCAAATGACAACCCCGTCCGGGTTCTGCTCGGGTCCCTGTTTCGCAACCGGGCCTGGGTGATCGTTACGATCGTGCTGAGCCTGTTCTACATCAATCTGACAGCGTTCTACGGCCTGTCGCTCTACTACGCGACGGAAGTCCTGCATCGCCCGCAGTATTTCGGGGGGCTACTCATCTCGATGATGGGCGCCAGCAAGGTCGTGGGCGTATCGTGTTCGCCTTGGCTTGCACGCTGCGTAGGACAGAAGCTGACGATTGTTCTGCCCTATATCCTGTCCGCCGTGGGTCTGGCGCTGTTTGCATATGGCCCGAACAATGCCGTCTATCTGGTCGCCATCTTCGGTGTAATCTGCTTTTTCCAAGGTATGACCCTGCCAGTGTTTTACGCCATGGTCGCGGATTCCATTGACTACGGTACGGCTGTGACAGGCGTTCGTGCGTCCGGCATGGCCTATTCGATCAACAGCTTTGCGGGAAAGGTCGCCTGGGCCATCGGCGGCTCACTATCCGCCGCAATCCTGGCCTGGGGCGGTTATGTTCCCCATGCGGTCACCCAGACACAGACCGCCCTTGCCTTCATTACATTTGGCTTTTTGGGCGTTCCCGCCTGCGTCGCCCTGCTCTCGGTCCTGATCATCCTGCTTTACCCATCGGAAGCCGAGATGACACGCACTCTCCAGCCGGAAGCCCCGGTTGAGCCACAGAGCCTCTGACATGGCGAACGCATTCCGAACCGAAGCGATCGCAATCGTTGCGCAGATGACGCTTACGGAGAAGCTTGATCTCGTCTGCGGAGACGGTCTGTGGCGCACGACCGGCGTGCCCCGGCTGGGTCTCCCTTCCCTACTGATGGTCGATGGCTCCAACGGTCTTCGCATAGTGCCAAACCAGATCTCCACAGACACACAAAATGCTGATCTCGGAGCTTTCCTTGATGCCGTAGAGACTACGGATGATCCAGAAAACCGGGATGACAACGTCCTTCTCGGCAAGAGCATCCCGGCGACATGCTTTCCCGCACTCTCAGTTCTGGCCAATAGCTGGGACATCACATTAGCTCATGAGGTCGGAACCGCACTGGCACTCGAATGCCGGGCTGCCGGCGCACAGATCCTGCTCGGGCCGGGGATCAACCTGCGCCGTTCGCCGCTGGCGGGGCGGGGTTTTGAATATTTCAGCGAAGACCCAATCCTGACGGGAGAAATGGCTGCAGGAGTCATTCGGGGGCTGCAGGACAATGGCGTGGGAGCGTCGCTCAAGCATTTTGCATGCAACAACTCCGAAACCGAGCGCATCAGCATGGATTCCGTCGTCGAGCCCCGCGCGCTGCATGAACTGTATCTGCTGGGGTTCGAGCGGGCGATCGCCCAGAGTAACCCGTGGACAGTCATGACGTCCTACAACCGGCTCAACGGGGTGCAGACATCACAGAACCCGTGGCTCCTGCGCGATATCCTGCGTGGTCGGTGGCACTATGACGGCGTGATCATGTCCGACTGGCACGGGATTCAGGATCTCCCCGCCGCAGTAAAATCCGGAAACGATCTGGACATGCCGTTCAATGCCGCCCGCAGACGGCGTCTTGAAAACGCCGTCTCAGGCGGGAACGTGCCGGTCGCGGTGCTGGACGAGGCCTGCATCCATATTGCGGCCCTGACGCTCCGGAGCGCAGACGCCCAGCGCAGACTGCCGGTTTCGAGCCCGGATTTCGCGGCCCACCACGATCTGGCGCGCAAAGCTGCCTCGCGCGCCTGCGTCCTGCTCAGAAACCAGAACGATCTCCTCCCCCTCACGCCGAAACCGGGCAACCGCCTTCTGATCATCGGCACAGGTGCGGTCTCCCCCGAAATTCAGGGCGCGGGCAGCGCCGCCGTCCGACCCATCCGATGTGACATTCCGTTGGAATGCCTGCAAGCGACTGCCCCTGAAGGCGTATCCATTCATTGGGAACCCGGCTGGAGCGTGAATGGCACGCATGACCCACACCGTCAGGATGCAGCCCTTGCCGCCGCACGCAGCGCTGAAACCGTCATCGTCTTCGCCTCCACCCCGCCCAGCGTTAGTGGCGAAAATGCCGACCGGCCCGATCTGGATCTCTGTCAGGCGCATAACACCCTGATCGCTGAACTAGCGAAGCTCCATAACAGGATTGTGGTGGTTCTCACGCATCCGGATGCTGTCGTTCTGCCATGGGCCGACAACGTGCAGGCCATCCTCTCAGCGGGCTATGCGGGGGCAGGATTTGGACAGGCCGTAGCCGATATCCTGTTCGGACCTGCCAACCCTTCCGGCAAAACATCCGTCACATGGCCGGTACGATCAGAAGACTGCCCAGCCTTTCTGGGCTACCCCGGCGAACAGGGGAAACACCTGTATCGGGAAGGCATTTTCGTCGGATACCGGTTTTTCGATATCCGACGAATAGAGCCTCTTTTCCCGTTCGGCCACGGATTGTCCTACACATCCTTCACCTACGCCGCCCTGAAACTAACGAATAACGCAGAAGGCATCGCAATTCAGTTTACGCTGTCCAACACCGGCACCCGGACAGGCCGGGAAATCTGCCAGCTTTATCTCGGACGGAACCCAGCCGCAGCCAACCGGGCCTTGCCCCATCATCCTCTCCGGGCCCTGAAAGGATTTACGACCGTTTCTCTGGAACCGGGAGAAAGCCGCGTCGTGACCATGACGCTGGACCGCCGCGATCTCGCCTATTTCGATACCGTACGCGAAGACTGGACTGTCCCCGCCGGAGCGGTCAGCATAGACATCGGATCATCCTCCCGCGATATCCGCCTGTCAGCCCCACTACACGTCATAGGCGACGCAACACCAGCACGATGGCTGGACCTGCATACCCCACCCGGCCAAGCGCTGGAGGTCCCCGGCGTGCAGGAAGAACTGATTGCATGGCTTGCTGATGTGACCGGCCAAAGCATCATCGAAACCCAAAACCGGCTTGCCCCCTGTAGTCGCTCCTTTCTCGGAATTTACGACACATTATGCTGGTCATTCGGCCTTGAACTGGACGAAACACGACTGGCACACATCCTTGACGACACCAACAGACGCAGTGGCGCAAGAAAACCCGGACATCGCCCCGACAATTGCAGCAAACAGGATCCGTCATGATTGTTGAGAGCACAGTGCCCCCGGTCCGCGCATGGAACACCTGGTCCGACCGCCCGGCGGCCATGACGTTCCTGCCGCTCGGCGTTCATGTCACGCCCCTGCTCTATTCCACCAGCCAGCGCAGCGCGACCCTGCTCCCACCGGGAAAGGATCTTCTGTTTGGTCGTCATGATATGGCCGGAGGGCTGGTGGAGTTCGAAACCCGGCATGGTGGGACGGAAATCGCATTCAGCTACGAGAAAGATGATCCCTATTGCCTGCTGGGGACATGGGAGGGGAAAGTTCTGGCGGAATGGGGCCTGCGTTACTGGGTAAACCTCTGCCTCTCTGCCGAATGCGGCGCCACCGTGACCTATAACGGCGAGGCTGCTGTTATCCAGTTAGGTTATCGGTACGTTGCCCTGATGAGCGACACGGCCCCCATTCAGGTCACAGCTCATGAAACGCTGAAAGCCGCAGCACAAGATTTCAACGATCACGGCTATTTCCAGACATCCAGCAGGGGAACATCTGCCCCCGTCATCACATTGCGCTTCAATCTGGAAATGATGCGCAAAGGGCGCTTCGCCGCAGCCGTAGCGGACAGCGAGGAACTGGCAATCGCGAAAGCCCGGGCCACGCTTGAATGCGCTCCCGAGAAAGAGTCTGCGCTTCCCACCCAGACCGGTCGGCACGCCGGAGCCTTGGATGCCGTTCGGGATGTCATGGGCTGGAACACCTTGTATGACGGCATCAATCGTCGCCCCTATACCACCTTCAGCCGGATCTGGAATCTGGGGACATTCGCGGTCTGGTACAACGATCAGACTTATTCCGCGCTGATGGCTGCCCTCCTTGATGGGCAGACTGCGCGCGAAAACATGGCGGTGGCCACGGCAAACGCAACACCGCAGGGTAATTTCGCCTGTCTCGCCACATCGAACGACACATGGGTGGATCGTACTCAGGCTCCGAATGGCGCATTCATGACGTGGATGATTTATCTGCGCCATCGCGAAAAATCATTTCTCGAATGCCATTACGAAGCTTTGTCCCGCAACCACACCTGGTGGCGCAGTGAGCGCGACCCGGATGGGATGGGGCTTGTCTCGTGCGGAACATCCAATGTCGGAGAGGCCTTGTACAAAGGCACTCACTTCGGAGCCCGCAATGAGACGGGGATGGACAATTCCCCAACCCATGACGAAGCACTCTACAGCCCCGAAACACGCACGCTGTCATTGCTCGATGTCGGACTCAACTGCTCTCTGGCGCTTGATGCGGAATGTCTGGCGCATATTGCGCGGGAGCTGGGACACACTGAAGACGCACAGACTTTCAATACACTAGCAAACGACACGCGTAGCAAAATCCGGGAACATTTATGGGATCATGAACGCAGCATTTTCGCCAATCGCCAACGTCATGGCGGGTTCGTCAACAGTGTCGGACCCACAAGCTTCTTCCCGCTGATCTGCGGTGCTGCCACGCCGGAACAGGCACAGTCCCTGATCAGACATTTCTCTGATCCGACCCGCTTCGATGGCCCCTATATGATCCCGAATGTCAGCCGGGATGACCCTGCCTCTGCAGATAACGTCTACTGGCGCGGCCGTATCTGGCCAAATGTGAATTATTTTGTGTGGCATGGTCTGCGGCGCTACGGGTTCGTCGCAGAAGCATCCCTGCTCGCCGAGCGCAGCATGGCGCTGTTCAACCAGTCATGGACGGACCGTAGAATCGCCGCAGAAAACTACTCGGCCACAACCGGCGAGGCCAACGACCAACCGGATACGGACCTGTTCTATTCCTGGGGCGCAATGCTGCCCATGCTGGGTGTTGCAGACGTTATGGACATCAACCCCTGGGCGGGCTGGGAACTGCATAATACAGGCGCAGACGTTACACTTGGCCCGATCCACACCCCAATCGGAAAAGTCATCATGACTGTTACGAATGGCCGCATGACGCTCTCCCGTGGGCAGGAAGAAATCCTCTCCTGGACCGGAACAGGCCGCCTTACAGAACTCAAAATCAGCGAAGGGCTCATGAGTTGCTGCATCCATGCTCATGGAGGCCAACAGGGAATTCTGACACCCGGCCCAACCTACGCCGCGCGGATTGTAGAAAGCCGTCTGGATGGCAAACCTCTTCCCGCCGCCCCAAACCAAAACATAGACCTGTCCGATAGTCATTCGGGGCAACGTCTCGATCTTTATCTCGCCCCATTACCCGCGGCATAACCATTCAGACATGGCCCGACTGGCAGACGAGGTTGATCAGAACTTCCATCCACATAAGTCTGCCTGATGCGCCGGGCCTGATGAATGAAATAAAGCTTGGCCCCCGTCATGCGGACAGAACGAAACACCAGATAAAGCGGTGCCGTCAGGGCCGTGCGAGAGGATAGCGGGATATAGACCACCTGTCCGGCATGATGCTGCTGCATGGACTGCGGGACGAGAGAGATTCCCAGTCCCCCGGCAACCAGATTGAGAGCCGCCAGAAGCTGCGGCCCCTTCTGATGGACCCGTGGCGTGAAACCCGCTCCCAGACAGGCATCCACGATCGTTTTGTACAGGCCGTTATTGTATTGGCTCTGATACAGAATGAAGTCCTCATTCTCGAGGTCTGTCAGTTTCAGCCCTGACGCCGGAGCGTCTTTCGCCAGACGGTGCGTTCGAGGAACCGCCACCACCATAGGTTCTTCCACGATCAGTTCGACCACAACATCCGACACATCGGGAATGGACGTCCGCACAAAAGCGACATCCACCGTATCCTCCCGCAAACCTCCCAGAAGCTGGCTGGAATTGCCCTCCGTCAGCGTCAGACCAACATCCGGCCAGGTTTCGCGGAACTGCCCCAGCATGTCCGGCAGACTGGGATGACACAGGGCGGAGTTGGTGAACCCGATCGACAGTTCCCCAGTCTCCCCCCGCACGATCCGGCGGACATCTTCGACGGTCTCATCCATACGCGCGATGACATCATACGCCCCTTTGAGCATGCTCCGTCCTGCGGACGTTAGCCGCATGCCCTTTGCATGACGCTCGAAGAGTTGCACCCCCAGTTCTTGCTCCACTCCCTTAAGCAGCCGCGTCAGCGGGGGCTGCTGAATGCCCAGCCGCTCGGCAGCCCGGGTAAGATTGCGCTCCTCGGCAATGGCGATAACGGCATGGAGGTGTCTGAGTTCGATCATTCCATACCTTTAAAGTATGATGAAACCCCTCTGCAAACATTGGTTCAGACACGGAACTTCTTTAAGGTCCGCCGCGTCACAGACACACCTCTTGCCCCGAACAGGAACGCGCCATGACCAAGACCATTCCCGCCACACTCATCGCCGGTGATGGAATTGGCCCCGAAATCATGCAGTCGGTCACGACCGTCATGGACGCCCTCGACGCCCCCTTCCTCTGGGACCACCAGAGCGCAGGCGTCGGCGCGTTCGAGCAGCACGGAACCGCTCTCCCCGAGGCTACGCTCGACAGTATCCGTCGCACTGGCCTCGTGCTGAAAGGCCCGCTGACCACCCCCGTTGGCAAGGGCTTCCGTTCTATCAACGTCACGCTGCGTCAGGCCTTCGATCTGTACGCCAATGTCCGCCCAACCCAGACGATCGTGCCCGGCGGACGGTATGAAAACGTCGATCTGGTCGTGATCCGCGAGAACATTGAAGGCCTGTATGCCGCGATGGAGCATTACATGGCCGTGGACGGAGACCCAGAAGCTGTGGCGTATGGCGCAGGCTTCAATACCCGCGCGGAATGCAACCGGATCGTCCGTTTCGCCTTCGAATACGCCATCAAGAACAACCGCAAAAAAGTGACGCTCGTCCACAAGGCGAACATCCTGAAAATCCTGAGCGGCCTGTTCCTGCATGAAGGCCGAAAAGTCGCCGCGGAATATGAAGGTCGCGTGGTGCTGGAAGAGCGTATCGTCGATGCCTGCGCGATGGAACTCGTCATCCGCCCGGAGAATTACGACGTCATCGTCACGACCAATCTGTTCGGCGACATCCTGTCCGATCTGACGGCAGGTCTCGTAGGTGGCTTAGGCATGGCGCCGGGCGCGAATATCGGCGAGAAAATGGGTATCTTCGAAGCTGTCCATGGCTCCGCGCCCGATATCGCCGGACAGGGCATCGCCAATCCGCTGGCGCTGATGATGGCGGGTAGCATGATGCTCGCCCATGTCGGACGGCTGGACCTCTCCGAACGGCTTGACGGTGCGATGAAGCAGATCCTTCAGGTCGAAGGCCTCCGCACCCGCGATCTCGGTGGCAAGGCCACCACGCAGGACGTCACGCAGGCCCTTCTGCGCGCCATCAACTAATTTCCTGACAGCCCTCCAAGGACCATTCCCATCATGAAACAGGTTGGACACGACCTTCTGGACTGCCAGCGCGACCTCTCGATCGAGGGGCGCTCGTATCGCTATTTCTCCTTGCCTGTGGCGGCTGAAAAACTCGGCGACATTTCGCGCCTGCCCGTCAGCCTGAAGGTTCTGCTCGAAAACGTCCTGCGCTTTACGGATGGCACGACCTATCGCGTTGAAGATGCACAGGCGATTGTCGACTGGACGAAAGCTGCACACTCCACCGCGGAAGTCCCGTTCAAGCCCGCGCGGATATTGATGCAGGATTTCACCGGCGTTCCGGCCGTGGTCGATCTCGCAGCCATGCGCGACGGCATCGTCTCGCTCGGCGGTGATCCGCAGAAGGTCAATCCGCTCGTCCCCGTCGATCTGGTCATTGACCACTCCGTCATGGTGGACGTGGCCGGACGCAAGGACGCGCTCCAGCAGAATGTCTCGCTGGAATTCGAGCGCAATGGCGAACGTTATGCGTTCCTGCGCTGGGGTCAGGAAGCGTTCGACCAGTTCCGCGTCGTCCCGCCGGGAGCGGGCATCTGCCATCAGGTCAATCTGGAATATCTGTCGCAGGTCGTCTGGACGGGCACGATCGGTGACGTCACCTACGCCTATCCCGACACGCTGTATGGTACGGATTCCCACACGACCATGGTTAATGGGCTTGGCGTTCTGGGCTGGGGCGTGGGCGGGATCGAAGCCGAAGCCGCCATGCTCGGACAGCCGATTTCCATGCTCATCCCCGATGTCGTGGGCTTTCGGATGGACGGGCGGCTGCCGGAAGGCACGACCGCGACCGATCTGGTCCTGACGGTCACGCAGATGCTGCGCGCCAAGGGCGTGGTCGGCAAGTTCGTGGAGTTCTTTGGCCCGGCGCTGGATCATCTGCCGGTCGCGGATCGTGCGACCATCGCAAACATGGCGCCGGAATATGGCGCAACCTGCGGCTTCTTCCCGGTCGATGCGCTGGCGCTCGACTATCTGCGGCAGACTGGCCGTGACGAGCATCGCATTGCGCTGACGGAGTCCTGGCTGCGCGCACAGGGCATGTTCCGCGATGCCTCCACGCCGGAGCCGGTGTTCTCGGACGTTCTGACGCTGGATCTGGGCACGGTCACGCCCTGCATTTCCGGCCCCAAGCGCCCGCAGGACCGGATCGAACTCTCCGCCGCCACCCCGGCTTTCGAAAAAGCCCTGACAGACGCACTGGGCGTCAAGCCAGCCGATATCCACAAGACCGCCCCCGTCGCTGGCACGGAGTATGCGATCGGGCACGGCTCCATCGTCATCGCCGCCATCACGTCCTGCACCAACACGTCCAACCCCGCCGTTCTGGTCGCGGCCGGACTGGTGGCCCGCAAGGCCCGCGCGCTCGGACTGATGCCGAAGCCCTGGGTCAAGACATCGCTCGCGCCGGGATCGCAGGTCGTGACAGACTATCTGGATCGCGCCAATCTGAGCGCCGATCTGGACGCGCTGGGTTTTGAGACGGTCGGATATGGTTGCACGACCTGCATCGGTAATTCCGGCCCACTGGCGAAAGAACT
This sequence comes from Gluconobacter sp. Dm-73, assembly GCF_018256215.1. NCBI lineage: Bacteria > Pseudomonadati > Pseudomonadota > Alphaproteobacteria > Acetobacterales > Acetobacteraceae > Gluconobacter > Gluconobacter sp. Dm-73. The sequence goes on from NZ_JAERLW010000003.1 coordinate 120,240, forward strand.
GGTGGACGCGATCGAAGGCAATGGTCTGGTCGCAACCTCCGTCCTGTCCGGCAACCGGAACTTCGAGGGCCGGATTTCGCCCAACGTGCGCGCCAATTATCTCGCAAGCCCGCCGCTCGTCGTCGCCTATGCGCTGCTGGGAACGATGCGCGAGGACATCACGACGGCTGTTCTGGGGCATGCGCCCGACGGCACGCCGGTTCACCTGCGCGATATCTGGCCGACCAACCACGAAATCGCCGAGCTCGTCGGCTCCGCCGTCACACGCGAAGCCTTCGTCGAGCGCTACAGCCACATTACGGAAGGCACCAAGGAATGGCAGGCTCTGGCCTCTGCCGGAACCTCAGCCACCTATGACTGGCAGCCGGGCTCGACCTATGTGCAGAACCCGCCCTATTTCGACGGTCTGACCGCCGAACCCGCGCCGACGAAGGACATTTCCGGCGCGCGGATTCTGGCGCTGCTGGGCGACAACATCACGACAGATCACATCTCCCCGGCTGGTGCGATTGCGGCCTCTTCGCCTGCGGGGGTGTATCTTCAGGAGCATCAGGTTGCGGTGAAGGATTTCAATTCCTACGGCTCCCGTCGCGGCAATGACCGCGTCATGGTCCGGGGGACTTTCGCCAATATCCGCATCCGCAACGAGATGGCACCGGGAACCGAAGGCGGCGTCACGCTGCATCAGCCGGATGGCGCACAAATGTCCATCTATGATGCTGCCAGCCGCTATGCACAGGATAACGTGCCGCTCGTGGTGTTCGGAGGCAAGGAATACGGGATGGGCTCGTCGCGGGACTGGGCCGCGAAAGGCACGCGCCTACTGGGCATCAAGGCCGTCATTGCCGAGAGCTTCGAGCGCATTCACCGCTCCAATCTCGTGGGTATGGGCGTCCTGCCCCTGACCTTCGAACCGGGCACAACACGCAAAACGCTGGGACTGGATGGAACGGAGACGATCGCCATTCACGGCATCGAAACCCTGACGCCGCGTCAGACTCTGACCATGACAATCACCCGTCAGGATGGCAGCACGCAAGATGTCCCGCTGCTGTGCCGTGTCGATACGGTCGATGAGGCGGACTATTACCGTAACGGGGGCATCCTGCCCTACGTCCTGCGCGGAATGGCTTCAGCCTAAAAAAAATGGTGGGGCTTCGGCCCCGCCATTTTTGTTTGAAATTCAGGCTCTGCGGCTCAGTGCCAGCTTGAGGCTGAACGCCAGAAAAATACTGCCTGTCAGCCGGTCCATGCGGCGCACAACCGTCGCACTCGACAAAAACCGCCCCAGCGGCACCGTCAGCACAACGAGCAGCGCCAACCATGCAAACGACAGCAGCGCCTGAATGGCCGTCAGAAGGAGCGAAAACTCCTTCACGTTCACATGCGGCGGAATGAACTGCGGCATGAACGTCATGTAAAAAATGCCAACCTTGGGGTTGAGTAAATTCGTCAGCAGACCGCGCCGGAAGGCCGCTCGGGCATCGGCCTGTATCGGCACTGCATCCGCTGTTCCAAGGGACGTCCGGGGGTGCAGGATCAGCCCGATCCCAAGCCACGCCAGATACAGCGCACCGGCCCATTTGACGACCGTAAACGCCGTTTCCGACGCGGCCAGCAGGGCCGTCAGGCCAAATGCTGCCGCGAGCCCCCAGATCCCCAGCCCAAGACAGATCCCCACAACCGCGGCCAGACCGGCCTTCCAGCCGGAGGTTGTAGCAGTTCGCAGCGTCATGGCCGTATCAAGGCCCGGCGTAATCGTGAAAACAGCAGCCGCAGCCGCGAAAGTGAGAAGGGGGATCAGGTAAGGGTGCATGATCAAAATCTACACCCCGCTCTGAAAATCCCCAATCCCCTTTTCCTTATCCGGCTTTTGCAGCCACAGGCAGACGGATCAGGTAATCAAATGCGGACAAGGACGCCTTGGCTCCCTCACCCATGGCAATGACGATCTGCTTGTACGGGACCGTCGTCACATCTCCCGCTGCAAACACGCCGGGGACAGATGTCGCGCAGTGGTCATTGATGACGATCTCGCCATACGGGCTGAGTTTCAGCGCGCCCTTCAGCCATTCGGAGTTGGGCAGCAGACCGATCTGAATGAACACGCCATCCGTCTTGACGTGATGCAGACCGCCATCGCCGTCGCTATAGGTCAGACTGGTAACTTCCTTACCGTCACCTTCGATCTTGGTGGTCAGGGCATTGGTCAGAACCGTGACATTCGACAGGCTCAGCAGCTTGTCCTGAAGCACCTTGTCCGCCTTCAGATGTGCGCCACGCTGAAGCAGGGTGACGTGCGACACAATCCCCGCAAGGTCAATTGCCGCTTCCACACCGCTATTGCCGCCACCAGCCACCACAACCGGGCGTCCCTTATAGAACGGACCATCGCAATGCGGGCAATAGGCCACGCCCTTCGTGCGATACTCGTCCTCACCCGGAACCCCCAGATGCCGCCAGCGCGCGCCGGTCGCGATGATGACCGTCTTCGAACGGAGCGTCGCACCGCTTTCCAGAACGATCTGGTGCAGACCACCGACGTCCTCAGCCGGGATCAGCTTGGCTGCCAACTGCGAGGCGATAATCTGGACGTCATACTGCCGCACATGAGCCTCAAGTGCTGCTGAAAGCTTCGGCCCTTCCGTTTCCTGCACGGAAATGAAGTTCTCGATCCCGGCCGTATCCATGACCTGACCACCAAACCGCTCCGCCACAATACCGGTCCGCAGGCCCTTCCGGGCGGAATAGATCGCCGCCGCATCACCAGCAGGCCCGGCGCCAAGCACCAGCACATCGAACGGCGCCATGTCGTTCAGCTTTTCCGCCGAACGGGCGACCGAAGCCGTATCCAGCTTGGCCAGAATATCCGCTACTTCCATCCGGCCAGACGCAAAAGGCTCGCCGTTCAGATAAACCTGCGGGACCGAGCGGATGCCGAGGCGCTCCACTTCTTCCTGAAAATCCGCGCCATCAATAGCAGTATGATGGATCTTCGGATTCAGCACGCTCATGGCATTGAGCGCCTGCACCACGTCCGGGCAGTTCTGGCAGGACTGGGAGAAATACGTCTCGAAATGGAACTCCCCGTCCAGCGCGCGGATCTGTTCGACCACATCCGCCTCGATCTTCGGCGGATGGCCGCTGACCTGAAGCAGCGCCAGAACCAGAGACGTAAACTCATGCCCCATCGGCAGACCCGCAAAGCAGACCTGAATATCCGTATCCGGACGGCGGATGACGAATGACGGCGTACGGGAACCCTGCCCCTTGTCCGAAAACGTCACCTTGGGGGACAGGCTGGCAATATCTTCCAGCAGGCCACGCACTTCTGCCGAACGGGCATCCGCGCCGAGGGTCGCCTCAAGCACGACCGCATCACGCAGGTACTCCATATAGGCGCGCATCTGGGTTTTCAGGTCGTCCTGAAGCATCTTTTTTCTCCGGATTACGGGACTGAATATTTGGAACCGGAAGACTGTCCGGCGCAGGCGCCTCCCTCAGGAGGCGGAAGCGGGTGGAGCCCGAAAGCCCCACCCTGATCAGATCCGGGAGGGATCAGATCTTGCCGACGAGGTCGAGAGACGGCTTCAGCGTCTCGCCGCCTTCCTTCCACTTGGCCGGGCAGACTTCGCCCGGATGGCTTGCGACATACTGCGCAGCCTGAATCTTCTCCAGAAGTTCGGTCGCACTACGGCCGACACCACCGGCGGTGATCTCGATGTACTGGATCTTGCCTTCCGGATCGATCAGGAACGTGCCGCGATCGGCCATGCCAACTTCTTCGATCAGCACATCAAAGTTGCGTGCAATCGCGCCCGTCGGATCGCCCAGCATCGTGTACTTAATCTTGCCGATGGCTGGGGACGTGTCATGCCAAGCCTTGTGCGTGAAATGCTTGTCCGTGGAGACGGAGAAGATTTCCACGCCCAGCTTGTCGAAAGCGGCCTGGTTGTCGGCGAGGTCTTCGAGTTCCGTCGGGCAGACGAACGTGAAGTCGGCCGGATAGAAGAAGAAAACGGACCATTTGCCGCGAACGTCGGAGTCCGTGACCGTGAGGAACTCACCGTTGCGGAAAGCATCGGTTGAGAAGGGCTTCAGCGGGGAGTTGATGCGTACCATCAGACTGTCTCCTGACCTTGGGTTGGTGTTGTGTTGCGGACTCTGTGTCACACAGAAAGAGAGGGACAGGAAACAGTTCCTGTCAATATGACTGATCGCTAAAACCGAACTTATGAGATGAAGATATCAAGACTCCCGATCATGATATGAACCCTGCCCGCAGGAAGCAGCCTCTTCCGACGTTATTTTTCTTTAACAGGCAGAACCGCACTTCCCCATAACGTTATTCGGTCCTATTTATGGAACATGAGCTATGTTCCACTTTCCGGCCTGTCCCTGCGCGATATCGAATATGTGGTGGCGGTCGATGACCTGCGCAACTTCTCCCGCGCTGCCGAACGCTGCGGCGTCAGTCAGGCCGGACTGTCCGAACAGGTCCGCAAACTCGAACAGCTTCTGGACGTCACACTTTTCGAGCGTTCCCGGCGTCATGTGGCGCCGACTCCTGATGGCGAGCGTCTGCTCGCTTTAGGGCGGGAGGTTCTCGCGGCGGCGCGTAACCTGCTCGAAGTCGCCCGCGCCCAGACTGGCCCGATGGAAGGCGCACTCCGGCTCGGCGTCATTCCCACGCTCGGACCGTATTACATTCCGGGCCTTCTACCCCGTCTGCGCGAGCATTATCCAGCACTCAGCCTGCGCCTGCGCGAAAGCATGACGGACACTCTGGTCCATGCCCTGCGCAACAGCGAACTGGACGTCGCCCTGATGGCCCTGCCCGCGCCCTCAGAGGCTCTGGAAAGTGCACCGATCTTTGAGGAATCTTTTCTTGCCGTGTTTCCGAGCACGCATGAACTGGCGCAGAAACCGAAACTTTCCCTCAGTCAGCTTGGCCGCCCGGACCTGCTGCTTCTGGAGGACGGACACTGCCTGCGCGATCAGGCCCTGTCCATCTGCCCGACCGTTCCGCGCGAGGGCGAACCGCGTCTGGCCACCAGTCTTGAAATGCTGTGGTACATGATCGGAGCGGGCGAAGGATTTTCCCTCATTCCCCAGCTTGCACTTCGCAACCGCGTGGACTTGGAAGATCTCATCACCGTTCGCCCCCTTCCCGAACCCGAAGCGCGCCGCACGATCGGTCTGACATGGCGCGCATCGGACCCGCGAGCCCCCGTTTTCCGTGACTTTGCGACTTATCTTCGCAGCATCACGCCAGAACACTGCCACGTCTGTCGCTGACTCCCTCATGACGCCTCCCCGATCATCAGCCTTGCGCTCCGCTGAACCCACCATCATGGGGACAGCCTATGGCGTCGTCCTGTGCGTGATGCTCCTTGTCATCGCCTTACAGACCGCCATACTCCCGGCTTCTGTCTGGCAGGGAGACGAATATGATTATTTTGCCAATATCCGGGAGCATGGTCTGGCATTCCTGTCAGACAGGCTTTTGCACTGGAGCCCGCGTCCATTTTCAGAAATTGTCATCTTCGCCTACGGAACAGTCGCCAATGCCGCACATAAGCCGCTGGCCTGGATCTTTCTGGCCCTGACATGGCTGTTTTGCGCTGCGGTCGCATTCGTACCCTTCCTGCGCCGAAGCGACGCTCCTGTCTCGGCACGACTGCTGATTGCAGTATCCGTTGCCGCCATTTTCATGCTCGGTCATCCGTCCGCAGATTTTTTCTACTGGCCGATGGGCACCGTCGCTCATCTTCCCGTCCTTGCCGCCGCCTGCGGACTGACCCTGCTAAAGATCAGTCAGATCCTTTCTGCTCGGGCGGAAGCCCTGTTGCTGTCTCTTGCACTGACATCAAGCGAAGCGGGAGTATTTTTCGGAATGCTCTGGTTGGGAATGCGTGGGTTTGGGCTTCTATATAATCGCCGTATCGCCGCATTTGGGCGCGCCAGATGGCTGCTTTTGCCCACAGCGGTTGGACTTTGCGTTTCTGCCGAGATGCTTCTCAACCACAGAATGGGCGGGGGTGGATTTCCATTCACGCCCACACACGGACATATCAAAGCCAGTCTTGCCGCAGCCTTTGGTCCGTTCCTGAAGACTCTGATCGCCCTTCAACCGAACGAAATGAGTTCAGGTGGTGGGTTTACAAAACAGGCCATGGCCAGCGGACTCGCATTAAAAATCATTCTGACCGGCGCCTTTACGACACTCTTCATGACCTGCGACATTCGCCCTGCCTTACGGACGCTCATAGCGCCCGCCATTGCACTTGCAGGCACGATGTATCTGACGATCGCCGCCGCCTTCTACGCGTTTGGTTTTCTATGCTGCCAGCGCCATGAAGCGTTCCGGCTGGACCTTTCAGTCCTTCTGGTTTTGCTGCTTTCCGCAGGTCTGAGCACGATTTTATCGGAGAAGCTCAAGAGATTTTCCGACGCCCCAAAGAGAGAAACACGCCTCCAGATCTGCGCCCTGACGGGACTTCTGCTATTTACAGGATGGACCATGCGCTGGCGCACGTCCGACCTGTCGCTCGCCCTCGCAGGTCTTCCGCTGGAAGAAACCGCTCACAATCGTGTCTGGGCATCCGGACTGTCAGCCGGAACCGATATGACCTATGCGCAAGGCACGGCCTCACCCGCATTCTATTACTGGCACTGGGAGCCAGGCACCTATCATGCGGGTGGCACCGGGTGGGAAGTTCAGTCCGCCATGCGGTATTTCGGCAAGACGACGCTTCATGTCTTGCCGCCCGTCAGCCTGACCACCCTTCCCACTACACCCTGATCGGGAAGGGATCGGTACTGGAAATCAGAGCTTATTCAGCAGCGTTGCACCGATGGGTCGAGCCGGGGAAATCCGAGCATTCGCCCTTCACGGAATCCCAGCGGAAATCCATTTCATCACCCGCCATACCGTTCTTCTGGAACTCGGTCGTCACCGCGCTCACATTCGTTACATGGCCTTTGGTGTAAACCAGTTCCACATAGCCGTTATAGAAACCCGGGATCTTGCCCACACCTTCGAAATAGGTCGGTTTTCCGTCTTTACCCGGCACTGCGAACAGCTTGACGACCTGAGCCGGGGTTGCATGTTCCAGCTTGCGCAGGAACTCTGGTGACAGGGTCTGACAGCTTATTTCCGGGCGTGGGTCCTCGCCCACATTCGACTGCCAGCAGGCCGTCTGACCCGGCAGCGGCGTCGCGGACGCCAGATGCGGCGCAACGAGCGACGCCCCAAAAACTGCGGCCATCGTGACATGCTTCAAACGTATCATCTGTAAAATGCTCCAGCAGAATTCTCTGTTTTCCGAACCTATCACAGCCCTCTTCCGGAACCCACAGACCCTGCCGAACACCTTTTACGGAAATACCCACCCCCATCAGGCCGGAGGCACTTCAACTGCGGAAGGCTTCTCGGGATACAGCCAACGCGCCACACGCCCCATACTCAGGCCCTGAACAATGATCGTGAACACCACAACACCGTAGCACACAGGCAGAAGCGTATCGCGCAGTTCCCCCGCCGGGAGCCCCAGCGCAAGCGCAACGGAAATACCACCCCGCAGCCCGCCCCATGTCAGAAGGCCCAACGCACGCCCCCGCTCTCCGGGCTGCAACTGAACGGGAATGGTGCACAAGAAAACACTCGCCCCGCGCACCAGAACAGAGAGCGGGATGGCCACCACCATCATCAGGAACGGCGCGAGATGGGGCCTGATTTCCAGCAATTCAAAGCCGATCAGAAGGAACAGCAGAGCGTTCAGGATCTCGTCGATCAGGTTCCAGAACCCTACCATTTCCGCGCGGGATTGCGGCGTAATGGCGCGATGCCCTGCTTTACTGGCAAGACTCATTCCGGCCACCACAACTGCGATCGGCCCGGACATATGCAGCCCGTTCGCAAGACTGTAAGTACCCGCCGCCAGCGCCAAAGAGCCCAGAAGATCAATCTGTGCATCCTCCACGCCGCGAAGCAGCAACAGCGCCAGCCAGCCGGTGAATGCGCCGAACAATCCGCCCCCCACGGCTTCAACCAGAAAACGCATGATGAAATCACTGGCCGAGACGGACGCGATATCTCCCGTGGCCATCCCGATCATCGTTCCGTAAATGACAACCCCTACGCCGTCATTGAACAGACTTTCCCCCGCGAATGTCGCCTGAAGCGAGGGCGGCAGCCCCAGACGTCGCAACATGCCCACAACCGAGACCGGGTCAGTAGGTGCCAGCATCGCGCCCAACAGAACGCACCAGCTGAAGGGGACGGCAAGCCCGAATACGGGAAAAATGAACCACACCGGAACGGCCATCAGCGCTACGGCCAGCGACGTTCCTACGATCGCCAGCGCCGCGACCGCCTTACCGCGAGAGACGATCATTCCCAGATCGACCTGCATCGCCCCTGCAAACAGCAGGAAAGACAGCGCCCCGTCGAGTAGCGTCCGGGGCAGGTTGATCGTGCCCAGAAGGCTCTGAGGAACCTGCTGGAGGTCATAACCCGGAAATAGCGGGTTCAGGAGCATGACGACCAAAGAAATCAGCATCGAAAACAGCAGGATTCCGATGGCCAGTGGAAGTTTCAGGGTCCGGTAATTGATGATTCCCAGCAGCGTTGCCACGGCCAGCAGCAGAGCAAACAGCCCCAGAGAATTCATGACCGCATTGCCCCTTCCCGATCTCTGATCCCGCAGCCACTTACGCCATGACAGACCAGCAGCAGACAGATCCATCCTGCTTAACTACGCGGAGCACCCGGAAGTTTCTTTTGAAAGACGGCACGCTTACGCTTCCTTACCGTTCCTGACATGACAGGAGTTACAGCAGCACGCATTCTTCGGCGGAACAGCAACCGGAGGAAACGGATTTCGTGAAAAAGGTCTGCACCGTAACCGTTTTTCTCCTCCTCGCAGCTTGCGTCTCACACGCACCGGCCGATATGGCATCAGCCGCCAATGACGGCGATGACCCCGGTTACACAGTCAAAAGTGATCGCGGGCACGGTGGTGGTGGCATGGGCGGTAACGGCAGCGTCTGGGGAGAGGTTTTCAGAACTGCTCTTCAGACCGGCATGGGCTTCGTCCACCACTAGTCTCAGTAAAGCAGTCGCCATTCCGCCGGTTCGGCCTCCGCCAGCGCATACCATTCCTGCATCAACGGCTGATCGAGCATCGTCTGCACCCAGAGCTTCACGACCGGATCAACGGCCAGTTCGAACGTGTGAATCCGAATGGCGACCGGCGCATACATGCAGTCCGCCACCGTCATCCGGTCTCCGAACAGGAACGTCGTCGGCTGACCCGAGCGCAGGAGCGCGTCTTTGAGTGTGCGGCTCAGCAGCGCCACATCGGCCGCCAGTTCCTCGCTGACTTCCGGCAGAGGCGCGGGAGTGCGCTCGACATCCATGGAGCAGTTCTGGCGGATCGGACGGAAACCGGCATGCATCTGCGCGCTGATGCTGCGGGCATGGGCCCGCACGATCCGGTCTTCAGGCCACAGAGACGGTGCGATTTCCGCGCAGTATTCGCAGATCGCCAGACTTTCCCAGACATCCGCGCCGTCATGCTGAAGATACGGCACCATCCGGTTGGGGGAGCGGACATGGATCTCGGTCGTCCGGCCACCGCCCTTGAGCGCGATAACCTCTTCCGTCACGTCCAGCCCGGCCAGCCGCACCGCCAGCCAGCCCCGCAGAGACCACGACGAATACCGACGCGATCCCAGAAGCAGCATTCCCCCCATCAGGCCTCTCCCGCAGTAATGAAGCCGCCGCCCAGCACGCGGCTTCCATCATACAACACACAGGCCTGACCGGGCGCGGGCATCGCGGCCTCGTTCAGTTCCACCAGTGCGCCACCATTCTCCAATGGCTTTACAACAGCCTCGCGCAGCTTTTCGCGCGCGCGGATCTGCACGCCACAGCGCACACCCTCAACAGGCGCGTCGATCAGCCAGTTCATGTCCCGCAAACGCACCGTCCGGCGGCTGTCAGCTTCCGAAAGCTGCACGCGCGGCCCGACCACGATGCGCCGCTTGGGCACATCAATGCGCGTCACCATCTGGCGCTCGCCCGTTGCGGTATGGATGTCGCCCAGACGTTTGCTCTGCCCGACTGTATAGCGCGCCACGCCTTCGTGACGCCCCAGAACCCTGCCGTCCTCGTCCACGATCTCGCCCTCGCCCCGCACTTCCGGGCGCAGCTTCTCGACCAGTTCGGCATAGGAGCCGGTTGGGACGAAGCAGATGTCCTGACTGTCGGGCTTGGCCGCAATCGACAGGCCCAGTTCTTCGGCCAGCGCACGGACATGCGCCTTGTCCGGCATCTCGCCCAGCGGAAAGCGCAGATAGTCGAGCTGATCTTTGGTCGTGGCGAACAGGAACCAGGTCTGGTCCCGCTCGGCATCGACGGGACGGTGCATTTCCGCCCCGTCCGGCCCGTCGACACGGCGGACGTAATGCCCGGTCGCCATGGCCTCGCAGCCCAGATCCCGCGCCATGCCCAGAAGATCCGTGAACTTCACGCCCTGATTGCAGGCCACGCAGGGAACAGGTGTCTCGCCACGCGCATAAGCGTCCGCAAAGCTCTCGACCACACTGTCACGAAAGCGCGTTTCCGCATCAATGACATAGTGCGGGAAGCCCAGACGGTCCGCCACGGCGCGCGCATCCATGATGTCACGCCCCGCACAGCACGCGCCCGGCTTGGCGGCCTGTCCGTGATCGTAAAGCTGAAGCGTGGCGCCAATCACCTCGTGGCCCTGCCGTTTGAGCAGCGCGGCCACTACGGAACTGTCCACGCCTCCCGACATGGCAACGAGGATCCGCATGGTGCTCAGCCCGCCTTCGGAAGGCGGACGGTCAGGCCATCCAGCGCGTCCGTCATGACGATCTGACAGCCCAGACGGGACGTCTTTTCCAGACCGAACGCCAGATCGAGCATGTCTTCCTCATCATCGGTCGGCGTGCCCAGCTTGGCGGCCCAGTCCGGATCGACGACCACATGGCACGTCGCGCAGGCCAGCGATCCTTCGCAGGCACCTTCAAGATCGATGTCATGCTTGTGCGCGATTTCCAGCACCGACAGTCCGACAGGCGCGTCCACGTCACGACGAGTTCCATCACGCTCGATAAAGGTCATCTTGGGCATAGGTCGTCCGTTTTTCCGGTTTCAGTTGGGTTGGCACGTCCGTGCGGCTGCGATCAGAAGTTCAGCCGCACGGTCAATATCGGCCTTGGAGGTAGAGCGTCCGACCGACAGGCGCAAGCATTGCGACGCCTTCTGTGCAGAAAGTCCCATCGCCGTCAGCACATAAGAGGGCGCAATCTCCGCTGCCGTACAGGCCGATCCGGTCGAAGCGGCAACATCCGGGCAGGCTTCCAGAACGTCAAGCGCCCGGAGTCCCTCAGGCAGACAGACATTCAACGCCCCCGCCAGACGCGGCGCCCCACCCCCATTCAGCGCGATCCCCGGCAAACTATTTTGAAGCTTTGCCCACAAAACGTCCCGCAACAGGCCCAATCGCGCGGCCTCATCCGCCATGTTCGCAACAGCCAGTTCCGCAGCCACCCCGAACCCGACAACAAGTGGTGTCGGCAGCGTTCCAGACCGGAATCCGCGCTCCTGCCCGCCCCCCGAAAACAACGCCGCCAGCCGGACACGCGGTCGTCGGCAAACATAAAGCGCGCCGATCCCTTTCGGCCCGTACATTTTGTGCGCGGACACGGACGCCAGATCCACATCCTTCAACGACATCGGCATTTTCCCGGCCATCTGCGCCAAATCAACATGCATCAGCGCGCCCGCCGCCTTCACCAGCGCCGCAAGCTGCGGAATATCCTGCAACACGCCGGTCTCATTGTTCGCGGCCATGATGCTCACGAGCAGTGTCGGCACCTTCAGCGCCTCTCGCAGAGCCTCAGGATCAACTCGCCCGTCAGAATCCACGCCGAGCGCAACCGCCTCAAAACCTTCAGCCGCCAGCGCCCGCAGCGATTCCAGAACGCATTTATGCTCCGTCGCGACCGTGATGATCCGCCGTCGCGGATCGCCCAGCCGCACCAGATGCCGCGCCGCCCCCTTGATGGCGAGGTTGTTCGCCTCCGTCGCACCGGACGTGAACACAATCTCCCGCGCTTCCACGCCCAAAAGCCCAGCCACGCCCTCCCGTGCCCGCTCCACGGCCTCCGCCGCCTTCCGCCCGGGCCCATGCACACTGTGCGGGTTGCCGAAATCTTCCCCGAACCACGGCAGCATGGCAGCTACGACAGCCGGATCACACGGCGTCGTCGAAAGATAATCGAGATAGATCATGCCCGTTTCCCGATCATTTCCTTAAACGGCGCGCCATCGCCTCATACGCCTCGCAAAACGCCTCGACCTGAGCCTCCTGCACATTCCAGGGAAGCGAAACACGGATGGCCTGCGCGGCACCCTCCGTCTCCCCCATCGCCCGCAACACATGCGAAGACGACACTTTCCCCGACGAGCAGGCCGACCCCGCAGAGACGCAGAATCCTGCCAGATCCAGCGTCATAAGCTGCACCTGTGCTGCCACACCGTCCAGAATCAGACAGCTCGTATTCGGCAGCCGCGCCACCGCTTCCCCGGCAACCCGCGCGCCAACAGTTTTCGCCACAGCTTCGACCCGGTCCCGAAGACGTTGCACCGGCCCCCAGTCCTGCACACGCGCCGCATCAAACGCCGCCGCCATGCCCAGAATGGCCGGAAGCGCCTGCGTTCCGCCCCGGCGACCGCGCTCCTGACCGCCCCCCGCCACAAGAGCGTCCATAGGCTCATCTTCCGCCAGCAGCAGCGCGCCAGCCCCTTTCGGGCCACCCATCTTGTGACCCGAAACCGCAACACTGCACCCGGCCAACGCAAACGGCACCCGTCCCGCGCTCTGCACAGCATCCACATGCAGATGCGCGCCCGAGTCGCGACACACCGCCAGCACATCCTCCAGTGGCGAAAGCACCCCCGTCTCGTTATTGGCGGACATCACACAGACCAGTGCCGGACCACTCTCCCGCAGCCGTGCGCGAAGGTGTTCCACATCCAAAATTCCATCCTTGTTTACGGGCAGAATCTCAGCGTCCGGCGCAGCCTTGAGAACAGCATCATGTTCCGTAGTCCCAACAAAAATCCGACGCCCCTGCCCGAAAGCGTGAACCGCCATCGCATCGGCTTCCGTCGCGCCGGACGTGAACACGCAAGCGCCGGAAATCCGCCCGAAACCCGCTGCCATCCGGCTGCGGGCGTTTTCAAGGAAACGGCGAGCCTCCCGCCCTTCAGCATGAACCGAAGACGGGTTTCCAGACAGCATCATCCCCTCCAGCGCAGCGTCCCGCGCACAGGGGCGGAGCGGCTCGGTGGCATTAGCGTCCAGATAGGTCGTCGCGGGAACGGTTTTCAGCGCAGTCATCATGTTTTCCAGATTGGGCAAACAGGCGGAAATCGCAATGGCATGTCGATTTTGGTGGAAATCGGCTTTTGCGAATCGGTATACACAGCACCACCGGACGGCAGAGTTCCAATCCTGCCTGACACAGCGCGAGAGTATTATGCCTGAAGTGATGTTCGCCGGCCCAGACGGCCGGCTTGAGGGTCGTTACCACCACTCCAGCGAACCCAACGCTCCGCTCGCCCTGGTGCTGCATCCCCATCCGCTCCACGGCGGCACCATGAACAACCGCATCACCTACACGATGTATCGCAGCTTCGAGAAAATGGGCTTCTCGGTCATGCGCTACAATTCGCGTGGTGTCGGCCGCTCCCAGGGCCGTTATGACGGCGGTATCGGCGAAATTTCCGATGCGGCCGCAGCCCTGGACTGGATGCAGATGGTCAATCCGAACTCCAGCGAACTGTGGATTTCGGGCTACTCCTTCGGCGCGTTCGTCGGCATGCAGCTTCTGATGCGCCGCCCTGAAATCAGCGGCTGGATCAGCGTGGCCCCCCCGGCCAACGACTATGATTTCGGCTTTCTGGCCCCCTGTCCCTGCGGCGGCCTCATGATTGCCGGCGGCAAGGACGAAATGGCCCCCGAGCCCGGCATCCGCAAGCTGGTAGACAAGCTGAACACCCAGAAGAACGTGACCGTCGACTACCGTATCTTCGACGACGCCGACCACATCTTCGCCAAACAGGCCGACCGCGTCGGCGAGGCGCTGGAAGATCACGTCAATACGATGCGTGGCCGCAAGGCACTGGCTCTGGCCGCAGACTGATCCGGGACAAACATCCCGACAGACACCTTCAAAAAGGCTCTCCTTCGCGGAGAGCCTTTTTGATTCCGGCTCCACAAATCCCTGTCAAACGCCGAAATTTCCGCTCCCGCGCCGGTCATGCTAGGGTCCGCGTCCCTTCTTTTCAGCAGCAGCGTAGCAAGACCGACCCATGCCAAAGAGTCCGTTCCTCCTCGAAGCCCAAGCGCGTGGCCTGATCTTCCAATGCACCGACCTCGACGCCCTCGACGAGGCCATGCAGGCCGGACCGATCACCGCCTATGTAGGTTTCGACCCGACAGCGGACTCCCTGCATGTCGGCAATGCGCTCTCCATCATGGCACTGCGCCTGCTCCAGAAGCACGGCCATCGCCCGATCGCCCTGATGGGTGGCGGCACGGCCAAGATCGGCGACCCGTCCTTCCGTGACGAGGCCCGCTCTCTGATTACGAACGAGACGATCGCGCACAACATCGCCGGGATCGAGAAATCCCTGCGCCAGTTCATCACCTTCAGCGATGAAGACCCGTCCAGCGGCGCCATCCTGGCCAACAACGCGGACTGGCTGGACAAGCTCTCCTACATCAACCTGCTTCAGGACGTCGGCGCCCATTTCTCCATCAGCCGCATGCTCGCTTTCGACAGCGTGAAGCAGCGTCTGGAGCGGGAACAGGGACTGACATTCCTGGAATTCAACTACTCCATCCTCCAGTCCTACGATTTCCGCGAACTGAACCGCCGCCACGGCGCCATCCTTCAGATGGGCGGCTCGGACCAGTGGGGCAACATCGTCTCCGGCATTGATCTGGCCCGCCGCACTGATGGCAAGCAGATTTTCGGTCTGACCACGCCGCTCGTCACCACGTCTTCGGGTGCGAAGATGGGCAAGTCCGCCAACGGTGCCACATGGGTCCGGGCGGAGCGTCTGCCCGCCTTCGAATACTGGCAGTTCTGGCGCAACACCGAAGACGCCGATGTCGGCCGTTTCCTCAAGCTCTTCACGGATCTTCCCGTCGAGGAGTGCGAACGCCTCGGCGCGCTCGAAGGCGCGGACATCAACGAGGCCAAGAAAATCCTCGCCACTGAAGCCACCGCCATCTGCCACGGCCGCGCGGCAGCTGAAGACGCCGCCGAGACGGCACGTCGCGTGTTCGAGCAGGGCTCCACTCAGGCTGCCCTGCCGGAAATCGACCTGCCCGCCACCCTGATCGCCGAAGGTCTGCCCGCATTCCGCGTCTTTCAGGAGGCCGGATTGGCCGCAAGTGGCGGAGAAGCCCGCCGCCTGATCCGCGGCGGCGGCGGTCGCGTCAACGACGTGGTAGTTTCGGACGAAAACCAGACCTTCACGCTCGACGACCTGCGCGACGGTGTTCTAAAAGTGTCGTCCGGCAAGAAAAAGCACATCCTGCTCCGTCCGGTCTGACATCCGTCATGACCGATGTCATCCGCGACTCCTGACACTGCACCCTGTTTTTTCTTCGCCGGAACGGGCATCCTCGCCGCAGGTTGCCCCCAACGGAGACGCAGCGCGGATGATGACGGAACGCAAAAACTGGCGTGGCCTGCTGACTGACTGCGCAGGACTGGCCTTCGCCGCCGTCTGGGCTGCGCGCGGCGCACAGGCGGGCAAACTGCCCATAGCCTTGACCGTCGCACTCATCGCCATCCCGACGCTCCTTCTTATCCTCGGCTTCGCCCGCCGCGACCTCATCCTGCGACGCCCCGAAATCTCTGTTGACCCGAAACTGACGCGCCGTATCAAAATCCTGCGTTTCGTAGGGATTTTTGCTGCCGCATCATGGACCCATTCCCATCATCGACTGGACCTGTTCTATCCGATGCTCGGAGCCATCATCGGCCTGTCCTACGTCCCGCTGGGCCGCGCCCTGCAAGAACCGGTGCATGTGTTCATGGGCGGCGCCATCGTCCTGATTTCGGGCCTTTCCATGCTTCTGCCCGAACCGCACCATCTGGAAGTCGCAGGTTTCGGCACGGCCCTCGCCATATGGGTTGGCAGCGCGGTACGACTGTGGCGGTCCGGCCTGTTCCTGCCTGCCGAACCGGCTTCCATCACCCTCACCTGATGGCCGCAGATTCCCTCTCCCGCCATCTGGCGGATCGCAAAACGCCCTGGCCGCACTTCAATCACTATCTGGTGGCCTATCTGAGCTACCTGCTGTTCTATCCGATGCCCTGGCTGCTGGGCTATCACCGTCCCACGCTTCCGGGCGTTCTGTTTTCGGCAGCGGCCATGCTGCTGTTTCTGCTGGTGTATTTCGCGCCCTACCGCAAAGACCGCTATTACGGCTACGGCGAAATCATCCTCACTGACCTGATCGGCCATGCCTGCGCCTGGACGCATGGCGACTGGGAAATCTACAGCATGTTCGCCTCTGGGATGTGCGCCCGCCTGCCCGAAAGGCGACAGTCCATCACGATGGTCATTCTGTTGCAGGTCGTGCTCATCATTTCCGGCCATTTCCGGCACAAAACCACACTCGAGGTCATCCCCGGGGCCTTTTTCAGCATGATCACCTATATGAGCACGCTCATGCAGTGGCAGCTCGGCATCCGCAATTTCGAACTGCGCGAAGCCCAGAACGAAATCCGTGCGCTCGCCACCACAGCCGAGCGCGAACGCATCGCCCGTGACCTGCATGATCTTCTGGGTCATTCCCTGACCGTCATTTCCGTCAAGGCAGAACTCTCCGAGCGTCTGTTCACGGCCGATCCGCCCCGCGCCCGGCAGGAACTCAACGAAATCAGCCAGATCGCCCGCACGTCCCTGCGCGAAGTCCGCGAAGCTGTGTCCGGCATGAACGGGGCATCCCTCCTGCGCGAACTGGAACGAGCCCGCAAAGCCCTGCACACAACAGGCATCACGCTTGTTCTCGAGGGCCGCGAGCCTCCTGCCGATGCCCCCCCAAACAGCGTACTCGCCCTCGCCCTGCGTGAAGCCGTTACGAACGTCATCCGTCATTCCGACGCACGAACCTGCACCCTGACTTTCCTGTACGACGCCAGCGGGCACATCCACACCTTCACCCTCGAAGACGACGGCCCGCTTCAAGCCGAGCAACCCGCCCGGACCATCGTCGAAGGCAACGGTCTGCGCGGCATGCGCGCCAGACTCGCCGCTTCAGGCGGCACCCTGACCATCTCTCCCCGCCCCCGGGGCTTCACACTGACTGCGACGACCCTGCCATGATCCGCCTCATCCTTGCCGAAGACCAAACCATGCTCCTCGATGCCTTCGAGGCCTTGCTGCATCTTGAAGACGATATCCAGATCGTCGGACGCGCCACGGACGGGCGCGAAGCGCTCGATCTGATCCGCGAGCACCGCCCTGATGTGGTCCTGACCGACATCGAAATGCCCCATGTCACGGGCATCGAACTTGCCGAGAAAATCCTTCAGGAAAATCTTCCCAGCCGCGTCATGATCGTCACGACCTTTGGACGCTCCGGCTATCTGCGGCGCGCGCTTCAGGCGGGAGTGCGCGGCTACATGCTCAAGGACGCCCCCATCACGCAGCTTGCCGCCGCCATCCGCAAAGTCGCCGCGGGGGGGCGGGCGATCGCACCCGATCTGGCCGAAGCCGTCTGGGATGCCCTGCCCGATCCGCTTTCCGAACGCGAACGCACCATGCTCCGTCTGGCTGAAGCCGGGCGCACAAACCGCGAAATTGCGGAAGAACTGTCCCTATCCTCAGGAACAGTCCGCAATTATTTCTCGGAAATCGTCCAGAAGCTGGACGCCCGGAACCGCATAGAAGCCGGCCGCATCGCCCGCGCGAACGGTTGGCTGTAAGCAGCCCGCCGTTTTATCAGGGCTGAAGCAGAACGCTCAGAGACCGCACGCCCTGGGCACCATGCACCAGCACACCCTCGATATCCGCCGTCGCTGACGGGCCGCTCTGGAACACGGCATAATGGGTTTGCAACCATTCCGGACGCTGATAGGCATTGTGCAGATTGTAAACGATCTGGGCGGGGTCCAGCAGGACGATCAGATGCTGCGGCAGAAAGCCCGTCGTGTTCACATGAAGCTGCTTTTCCGTGAAACATAGCGACCCGGTCTCCGCTACGCCGAATGCCGCGCGCAGAACGGCGTATTCGACCGGCGCGATATCCGTGGGCTTCGTCTGGGGCGTGATTTTCATATCCCCCTCAAACTCCGGCACGCAGGATACAACAGGCCCCGGCTTAACGATGGCCTGCCGCACGGGCGCCATCGGGTCAGCCGCATCCGGGATGAGCATTTTCCCGCCCATGCGCTCCAGAGACTTCTGGAACAGAACCTTCAGATCGGCTGGGGCTGCCTGATCAAACAGCGGCACGACAGGCCGGGGACGTTCTCCCTGAATATGATTGTTCCGGATTGCGCCCAGAATGGCGTCGCGTGAGCCGCTCATGAGTTTTCTCCCTCGCCCTGCGACTTTTCCTGCGACTTCCGGTTCTTGCGGTACCACTCATTGAACGTCTGTTTGGGCGTTTCGGGAATGTCGCGCTTGCGGCCCCAGGTATTGAGCTTGTTGTACAGCATGAAATGCGGCAGATGCCGCAGCGCGCTCCGCCCCAGAGGCAAACTCGCCCGATAGACCACAGGCGACGCCAGAACCTCGCCCGCCGCCTTCATCATGACCTTCTTGACCGGGGAGATTTCCCCCTCGCCCGCCAGCGTCTTGCGCCAGTCCGCAATCTGTTCGTGAATATTGATCTTCACCGGACAGACATTGGTGCAGCTCCCGTTCATCGTCGAGGAGTACGGCAGGTTGCGATATTTATGGATGTTGAAAGTCGGGTCTATAATCAGCCCGATCGGTCCGGCGTAAGTCGCGCCATAGCTCAGACCGCCGCTGCGCCGGAAAACCGGGCAGGTGTTCATGCAGGCGCCACAGCGGATACATTTCAGCCCCGGCCAGAACTTCTCCATTCCGAGCCGCTCAGACCGTCCGTTATCCACGAGCACGACATGCATCTCGCCACCCTCACGCGGGCCGCGGAAATGCGACGTATACTGCGTAATTGGGGAGCCCAGAGCGCTCCGCGACAGCAGCCGGATAAAGACAGGCAGCTCGTTCAAACCGGGAATGAGCTTCTCGATCCCGATGGACGCGATATGCAGCGGCGGCGTATTGGCGGACAGATCCGCGTTGCCCTCATTGGTGCAGACAACAAACGTCCCCGTTTCCGCAACCACGAAATTACCGCCCGTCATCCCTGCCTGCGCCGAGAGGATCAGCGGGCGCGTGGCCTCGCGCTGACATTCCGTCAGGTAGTGTGCATCGGCGTTGTCAGGGTCGGAGCCGATCGTTTTGGCAAAAACGCTGGCGACATCGGTGCGCAACTTGTGCACGGCCGGAACCACGACATGGCTGGGGGCTTCATCATCCAACTGCTGGATGCGTTCGCCCAGATCCGTCTCGATAACCTCGACATGATTGTGGGCCATGAACTCCCGGAAGCCACATTCTTCCGTCAGCATGGATTTGCTCTTGATCAGCCGTTCGACGCCCCTGCTCCGCAGGATCTCCAGAACAATGGCGTTATGCTCGGCCCCGTCCTTCGCCCAGTGAACCTTGATCCCGTTAGCCGTCGCATTTTTCTCGAACAGTTCGAGATAGTAATCGAGCTTCGAAAGCGTGTGTTCCTTGATGCCGGAGGCGAGGTTCCGGAGCTCTTCCCATTCCTCGATCCCATGCATTTCCTTGTCGCGCTTCTGGCGCAAATCCCACAGGCGCGCGTCATGCATGGCTTCGTGTTCGGTCGCGGCCATGAAGCGGTTCGCGGCTTCGGACTGGTCAACGGGCCGGTTGCCACGGATTTTCGCGCCCCGCGGCTGGGGTTCCGAAATCCGGGACTTCAGAGGCCGGGACGAGGCGGCGCCGTGATCGAGTTGCTCGGCATGCGGGTCCGTCAGCTCTTCATGCAGTTCGGCGGTCATGCGCGTGCTCCGTTCAGGATCTGGGCGATGTGGATATATTTGAGATTGGCGCCCATCCGACGCGCACAGCCTTCCTGATGCATCATGCAGGAACTGTCGGACGACGTGACATATTCCGCCCCGGATTTGAGCTGGTCCGTGACCTTGTCCTGACCCATCTTGGCCGACACACCCTCCTCGAACACCGAGAACGTGCCGCCAAAGCCGCAGCATTCATCCGGCCGCGTCAGATCGGCGAATTCAATGCCCTTAACCATTCCCAGCAACGCCTTCGGCTTGGAAAACGGCTCTTCCCGACGTTCGCTCATGCTGGCGATCCGCAGGTTCCGCAGTGTGTTGCAGTTGTTGTGCAGGGCAACACGATGCGGAAACTCGGCCCAGGGGAATGCATCGACCTTGAGAACGTCGTGCAGGAACTCAACCAGTTCATAGGTGCGACTGCGGACATGTTTGACGGCATCGGTCTGTTCGATGGCCGTCATGTTGTTGCGCACCTGATTGGTGCAGCTTCCGGACGGCGTGACGATATAGTCGTATTTTCCGAAATTGCGGACGAACAGTTCTTCCGTCTTGGCGGCCTCGCGCTCGCAGCCGGTATTGGTCATAGGCTGGCCACAGCATGTCTGATCGACCGGATATTCAACGGACAGTCCGAAACGTTCCAGCAGTTCCAGAGTCGCAATTCCTGTCTCGGGATGAAACATGTCCACATAACAGGGAACAAACAGACCGACCTTCATGGGAGTACCTTTGCCTTCAATCAACGCGTGTGATCACAGTCTCATGAAAACAACATAAAAACAAAAGACAAGTTTACGGGAGAATCGAAGTCATCATAACCAGAGTATTTTAGTCCTGATAGTAATACCAATATCTGATCGTGATTTGAAAAGATGATTTTCAAGTATTCATCGAAGAGAATTAGGAAAACAAAATAGTCTCAGGCTCTCTGACCGCCGACAGCATGCCCGGACGCCGTCTTTTCCATCAGAGCCACGACATGCCGGAGAATACGGCGTTCGTCATAATTTTCCAGCGCCAGCCGTCTTGCGGCATTACCCATGGACTCTCTCAACGCCGCGTCCTGCACCAGAAGACGCAGGGCGCGGGCAAGCGGAGCAGAAAGCCCCGGCGGCACCAGAAATCCGGTTACCCTGTCCACAACCTGCTCTCTGGGTCCGCGAACATCCGTCGCCACGACCGGCAACCCGCTCAGCATCGCTTCGATGACCGACATGGGCAGACCTTCAAAATGGCTGGGCAACGCGAAAATATCCGCTGCCATCAGAAGCTCGGCCACATCCTCCCGATATCCAAGCATCCGCAGACGTGGCCCCAGATGCTCCCCCGCGCGTTTGAATGGCACCGTCAGATCCACCCCGTGATCCGAAGCCAAACGCTCGCCAACGACCCAGAGTTCGGCATCCGGAACATCTTCCATCGCCCGCAGCAACTCGGGATGACCCTTGTGCCGCACCAGACGCGACACCACGATAACCACCGGTCGATCCTGCGGAACCCTAAGTTCCTCGCGTATCTTGGCCCGGACGGCCGGATCGGGGTGAAAGCGTTCCGGGTCCCGGCCGTTGCCGATGGCAATAGGGTTGCGGTTCAGATGCAGCCGACGCGCATCCCGCGCTTCCTCGCGCGAAACGGTCATATACAGATCCGTCATGCGACCCGCTGCCCATTCCAGTATCAGGGATAGCATCCGACGGCGCCATGATCCCGGCTGGTTGAACAGAAAGCCGTGGCAGGTATAGGCCACGATCCGTACTCCACAGAGTCGGCCGGCAAACCGTGCCAGAATACCGCTAATGGGCATATGGCCATGCACCAGATCCGGCTTTTCACGCCGGATCAGCCGCAGTAACGCAACAAAAGCGCGATACTGGGCAACCGGCGAGAGCGATCGCGCCATCGGAACGCCATGCACCGTAAAGCCCTCGGCCCGCACGGCCTTGAGATGGGCACCTTCGGCGCAGGCTCCCTGAACATCATGCCCGGCCTCGCGCAGTTCTCGCATCAGCGGCAGCAGAAACTGCCTGAGTGCAAAATCCACATTCGTGATTTCGAGGATCTTCACGTCGGCATCCTGAACACGAGACGGCTTATTCCGGAATACGTTCGAGCAGCCATGTCACGCTCTGATGGGTCCGTTTGACGGGCTTCTGCGCTGCGGGCTTTTCAGGCTCGGGGGCACTTTCGCCCTCAGACAGGGCAGCGACCTCGGCAACCGGCTGCGGCGTGATGATGATCTGGCGGCAGATTTCGCGTTTTCCACGCCCCAGATACACGTCGTTTTCCAGACGCACGACGCCGTCTCGCTGCCTGAAACGCCAGATCGTCCCGCCGACCTGAAGAATGATATCCTCGTCATCCTGCGTCACCGTCACATCCGGGTGGATATGAAAACGGATGGCGAAATCGATATTACGTTCGCCGTCGATCAGTTCCTGCCCGCGCAGGTCTTCACCATCAGCACCGAAATACAGACGCCGCGTCCATTTCGCGCCCAGAGGCGCGTGATAGCCGTCATGCGACAGGTCCAGCCAGTGCGCGTTTCCATCTGTCTGATGGTCGCAGGAAACAGTGACCGGACGGCGCGTCATGCCGCCATCAGGTCCGAAATCCGCGGACGACAGACCATCCGCGACGAGAACCGTATGGGCCGCACTGCTCCGCATGGCGTCACGCCACGCCCCGATCACGGCACTGCCGCAATTGACGAACAGACGGTGCCGCTGATGCGAGAACTCGAACGACAGCGTTCCGGCATGGGCGGTTTTATCGAAACCCGCCGGAGCAGGTGGTCCGCTATCGACAATCAGCAGCGATTTGCCGAGCGCAAGCCGCGTAAAGCGGCCCTGCGGCAGGGCTGGCGCAATCAGCTTCTGGCGCGACCCCTGCGCCAGAACATCCTCCACAGCCGCACTATGCCGTTCGTTCGCCCCATTAAAGACCGCAAGCCCTCCATCTCCGTGCCGCATGGCCCGCAAAACAGGGCAGACCTTGTCCAGGGCCCGGTCGATGAACGGCGGCACACTCGCATGGGCCGTGCGAAACATGACGGACATTTCCGCCAGCTCACGCGCCACCAGAAATTGCGCCTCCGGGCTGCGCTCAATCACGGTCCCATCCGCGAGAACAAGGCGCTCCAACTCCGCCGGGAGATAGCGCAGAAAACGCGACATGAATCCCGTCTGCTCCGGCATTGCCATCGCAGCAGCCAAAAGCCCCCGAAAGGCCATCAACCCACGCGCACCCTGCGGCGGCAGCGGCAGAAGGGCCGCAATGGTGCGCCCCTCCACCAGCATCCGCTCCATCAAACGCTGCTGAAGTCGCGGATCAGCGGATGCCAGACAGAACTCATGGTTCGACAGCCACGACGCCAGACGCGATCCCGTCACACAGGCATCACGGACCAGAGGATCTGTCGGCGGGTGCGCCAGCCAGTCACTAACGAGTCCGCGCGCAGTCAGGCGTGCCCTGTCGCTCCCGAGCGTCCTCAGGTCCCGCAGCCAGCCGAACCCATGCAGCCATTCCCGCGCTGGTTCGGGCCAGGGGCCCCGCTCCCAGTTGCCGCTGGGCAGGACATAATCGTGCCGGTCGAAACGGAACTTCCCGCCAATCAGGCGCGCCCCCTGCTCCGCATCCCCTTTCCAGGGATCACGGAACACATGCACCGGCCCTTCGGGGGCAGGCGCGCCAAACGGCAGACGGGCAAGAGAGAGACGCAGACCGCGAAGCCAGGGACTGCCTGTCATCCGGGCGTCTGTTCCACGAACGGTCCTTCAAGCGCCCGGATCGCCGCGTCCCGGTCTTCTTTTCCGAAAATCGCCGAACCTGCGACGAGCATGGTCGCACCGGCTTCGACAACGCGCGGCGCCGTGCGTGGGTCTATGCCGCCATCCACGGCCAGAATGATCTCACGGCCGCTCTTGCGGATCATCTCCGCCAGCGTTCTGATTTTGGCAAGCTGACTATCGAGGAAGCTCTGTCCGCCAAAACCGGGATTGACGGTCATGACGAGAATAATGTCCACCAGATCCATGACTTCCGACAACGCCACCGCAGGCGTCGCCGGGCAGATCGCCACACCCGGACGGCATCCCAGCGCGCGGATGGTCTGAAGCGAACGGTGCAGATGGGGCGCGTTCTCGACATGGACCGTAATATGGTCGGCACCGGCTTTTGCCGTCGCTTCCAGATACGGATCGACCGGATCAATCATCAGATGCACGTCGAATTTCGCGTCCGTATGCTTGCGCAATGCCGCAATCACCGGGGGACCGAACGAGATGTTCGGCACGAAATGCCCGTCCATCACATCAAGATGGAGCCACGGCGCACGCGCAATGGAAGCAATCTCTTCCCCGAGGCGGGAAAAGTCAGCAGCCAGAAGGCTGGGGGCGACAATGATCGAAGAACGCTCAGTCATACACTCATGTATCGGCAAACCCATCGCGCGACGCAAGCCACATCCGCATCGATGCGCATCTTCGTGAGGTTCATGTCTGCGTGTTCGCCACTTTGGAACCCCGGCCCGTCTGAAACGTCCTGATGCCCAAATCCGCCGATCTGCCCGGAGTGCCTCATGACCGATCGCCTTTCGCCTACCCTGCTCAGCCGCGATAGCTGGATCCGCCGCCCCTCGCACCGGGCCTGGCTGGAAATGCAGGGCCGTCGCCTTTTGGACTTCAGCAAAGGTGGATGCGTGGACGGAGGCTTCGCGGGACTGGATCTGGAAGGCACCCTCCCCGAAAATGCCAAACCCGAAGCCACCCTGACCGCACGCTGCGTCCATGCCTATGCCTTAGCCGAGCTTCAGGGCCTGCCCGGAAGCGCACCGCTGGTCACACACGGTATTCACGCCCTGCGTACGCACTTCCGCGATGATGCCCATGGCGGCTGGCAACATTTCGCGGACAAGGACAATGACCGCAAACAAGCCTACCTCCATGCGTTCGTTGCCCTTGCCGCCTCTTCCGCCGTCCTGATCGGAGCGGAGGGCGCAGGCGAACTGCTCAAAGACGCCACCCATCAGATCGACACCCATTTCTGGAGCGAAAGCGAAGGCGTCATGCGCGAGAGCTTCGCGCCGAACTGGTCGGATGAAGAAAACTATCGCGGTGCAAACAGCAACATGCACTCCACCGAAGCCTTCATGGCCTTGGCGGACGTCACCGGAGACGTGAAATGGCTGCACCGCGCCCGGCGCATCGTCACCCGCTTCGTGCACGAACTGGCCGCCGGGCAGGGTTTCGCCATGCCGGAGCATTTCGATCGCGACTGGACCCTCATGCGCGATTATCACAGCAACAAACCCAATGACGACCTGCGCCCCTATGGCATGACGCCGGGGCATTTCGTGGAATGGGCGCATCTGACCTTAAAGCTCGAAGCCGCCCTGCTCCGTCATGGACTAGAGGCCCCAGACTGGATGCTGCATGACGCGCAGGCGCTGTTCGAAACGGGCATGAAAACCGGCTGGAACGCCGATGGTCGGCCAGGAATGCTCTACACGATCAACTGGGAGCACGCTCCACACAATCGCAGCCGCATTCACTGGGCTCAGGCCGAAGCGCTGACAGCCGCCATCAATCTCTACAAGCGGACCGGAAACCCCCATTACGAGCACTGGTATCGCACGATCTGGGACTATATCGACACAACCCTGATCGACCGGGATTTCGGAAGCTGGTTCAACGAAGTCAGCCCCGAAGGCGAACCCACCGAAACGATCTACAAAGGCAAGGGCGACCTGTATCACGCCTATCAGTCCACACTGGCCCCCATGATGCCTCTGGCACCTTCTCTTGCCACAGCCATCGAACAGATCGGCGTTCCCTACTGAGTCAGCCGAGCGGCGCTTTCGTCAGCACATAAACCGGAAGCGCCACGGAATCCCGAAACAGATACCAGAGTTCCGCCAGCCGGAACCGTGACGGGGCCGCACCCGAAACCGGCGACACGCCCGCCCGTTCGAGCGCCCATTCCGCGCGCAGGACATGAAACCACTGCGTGACCACGACTGCGCCCTGCGGATGCAGGCGCGCAACATGCAGGGCCGTCAGCCAGGTGTTGTTCCCGTGCGAGTCCACAATGATGGCGGCTTCCGGTACACCCCGCTCCATCAGCCAGTTCGCCATGATCCGGGCTTCGTCACGACGATTGCCGCTCTCGATCGCACCGCTCACCATGACCGTCCGGACAAGGCCGACGCGCCACAGCCGCAGCCCCTCTTCCAACCGTTCACGCAGCGCCGGGCGGGGCTGCCCTTTCGCAGTCACCGCCGTCCCGAAAATAACCGCCATTTCAGACCGCTCCGGAACAGCCGACACTCCCCGAAACGCCACGAATCCCATCCAGAGCAGAAACAGACCTGGGAAAACCGCACCAAACGTCAGCCCGCTCACAACCCAGCGCCTCATCAGGACACCGTTTCCTTATCCGTCTGCGTACGGTGCAGATAAAGCAGCGCCACCCCTGCCGCCAGAATCCCTGACAAAGACCCCACACCCAGCGCCCAGCGCGGCCCCAGCGAATTGGCCACCATCCCCACCAGCGGCGCGCCCAGCGGTGAGGAGCCCGCGAAGACTGCAAAACGGATCGACACCACGCGCCCGCGCATGCCCGGATCGGTCGCAAGCTGCATGTAGCTGTTACTCACCGCCGTAAACGTGAGGGACGCCATGCCGGCCATGACCAGCGTGACCGCAAAAGCCCAGTATCCAGGCGAAAGCGCGCCCAGCAGACAGGCCAGACTGAACACAATCGCCCCCTGCGGCAACGCCGAGAACTTCATGGTTTTACGACTGGCGGCAATCAGCGCGCCCGTAATCGTCCCCACCGCCATCGCCGAATTGAGAACCCCGTACCCATGCGCCCCGACATGAAAGACACTGACGGCCATGGTCGAAATATAGATCGGGAAATTCAGTCCGAAGGCGCCGAGCAGAAACAGCATGAACAGGATGGTCCGCAGGTCATCGCGCTTCCAGACATACCGCACCCCCGACAGCAGATCCTGCTTTTCCTGATGCGCGCTTTCCGGCTTTCGGGCCGAAAGACGGTGCAGATCCTGCGTCCGCAGAGACAGGAGCGACATCAGCACACCATAGAACGAAAATCCGTTCAGGATGAAGGACCATCCCGAACCGAGTTCCGCAATACAGAATCCGGCGACCGCAGGTCCGATCATGCGGCCTGCATTGTAAGACACGGAATTGAGCGCCACCGCATTCGGCAAGTCTTCCTCGCCCACGAGTTCACCCGCAAAAATCTGCCGGACCGGACTGTCAAATGCCGCAACACATCCACTCAGAAAGGCGAACAGATCCACCTCCCACAACCTGACCATCCCCGTCACCACCAAAGCCCCGAGTGCGATGGCCAGTGTACCGAGAGCAGCCTGTGTCAGAAGCAGGAAGCGATGTTTCTCTACCCTGTCAGCGATTTTTCCGGTCCAGAAAATCAGGAGAAGCGGCGGCGCAAGCTGAAGCGCAGTAACAATCCCGACTGCCGTTGCGTCATGTCGGGTGAGTTCCGTCAGGACCAGCCAGTCCTGCGTCGTCATCTGCATCCAGGTTCCGATATTCGAAACCAGTGCCCCCATGGCCCAGACGCGGTAATTCCGCCGCCCCAGAGATCGGAAGGCCCCGCCCATCATGGGCAGGCCCCGTCATTCAGCGCAGAAAGAAAGAGCGGACTGACAACCATGGGCGTCAGTGTCGGGAATATCGGCTCCGATGTCGAGACATGTCAGGAAAATGCGTCTTTCACTTTCCTGAAAAGCCTCAGAAACCCGCCGGAGCCAGTTCACGGGGTATGGACCCCGGTCTCCTGCCTGCGGCCTGTGCCGGGCTGAAACGGAATTTGGACAGTTCGGCGAACAGATCCTTCGCCTCGTTGCTCAGATTCCGGCAGGCCACATTGACCTCTTCCACCATTGCGGCATTGCGCTGCGTCATCTGGTCCATTTCGTTGATGGCCTTGTTGATCGTCTCAAGACTCTCGGCCTCACCCGTCGTGGAGCGGGAAATGTCTTCAAGCAGCAACGTGATGCCGTCCACATGCTCACTGATGACCTTCATCGAGCGGTCCGCGTCCCCGACAAGCTGGACACCCTCTTCCACCTGTCGGCCCGAAGACGTGATGATGTTGCGGATATCCTGCGCCGATTTGGCCGAGCGCTGCGCAAGCGCCCGGATTTCCTTGGCCACAACGTCAAAACCCTGACCGGCCTCTCCCGCGCGGGCTGCTTCGATCCCGGCATTCAGCGACAGAAGATTGGTCTGGAACGCGATTTCCTCAATCAGGCCCAGAATGCTCTCGACCTGTCGTGACGACGTCCGGATTTCGCCCATAGCCCGGTTGGCCGAATGCATGATCTCCGAAACCACGACCGTCTGCCCCCGCGTTTCAAGAGCCGTTTCACGCGCCCTCACCGCAGAACGCGCCGTTTTGCCGACCGTCTGGGTAATGCTGTTAATGGAGGCGGCAGACTGGGCCAGGGTAATGGCCTGACGTTCCGTCCGTCCGCTCAGTTCCGTCGAAGCCGAGGCAATTTCGGCGGTTCCGTTAGCGATGACGGAAGTCGCATCGGAAATCTTGGCGATCGCCGTCCGGTAGATCTGGATGAGCGTGTTGAAATTCTGCCGGAATTCCTCGAACCGGTCCTGAAAACCGTCGCCGAACATGAAGGTCAGATCTCCTTCCTTCACAATCTCCAGCCCGGCACAGATGGTTCCGATCGTCTCATCCTGCACACGGCGAATCCGCTCGCTGCGGCCGGACAGTTCCTTCTGGATCTGCGCCGCATCGCGCGCTTCTTCCGCCGAATTTTCCTGAAGGGCCAACTGCTTCTGACTGTTCTCCCGGAACAACTGGAGAGAGCGTGCCAGCCGCCCCGCACAGTCACGATGATGAAGGCACGGAATGGTGATGTTGAGAGCGCCACTCGCAACCTTCTCCGTCGCAGCGGTAATCTGCTCGAAAGGCACGGCAATCACATGAATGGCGAACCGGGCGATCAGAAGTGTCAGTCCAACCTGAAACAGCAGCCCCATGCACTGCGACAGCATCTGTTCATGCTGGTAATGAACAAACAGACGGTCACAAAGCTGTTCGACCACAAACTGTACTACGGCGATCAGAACAAGAAGCGCAAACAGCACCTTGATTTTCTGCCGAACATAGGCCGTTTTTTCAATCCAGTTTAGCATGATCGCCTTTATTGACCTCAGGTCTCACGCCCCGTTCAGGCACTGGCGTGATGTTTTTTGAAAACTATACATGTCGTTATTAATAAAGAATGAAGAATACTCTCGAAATTGTTTGCAACACTTCCCCTGCACGGCCCTGACAGAATCTGCTCATATTGACAATTTTCCGTCCCCGGAGGATTGCTGAGGTTTCACCGTGGGGAGCCCCGGCAAGGGGCTGAGATTCTGCTGGCATGACGCTTGTTCGTCATAGGGCGCAGTGACCCATTGAACCTGATCCAGTTCACACTGGCGGAGGGATGGTGGTCGCTGCCTGCCGGACGCATTCTCACGATCCCGCCAGCCAGCAGCTTGACCCTTTCCTGTCAGCGCTGAACACCCATTGCTTGCAGGCGAGGCGTTTTCCATCATGGCCCACGGACACCCCGGAGACTCTGCTGCGTCCCGCCTGCGGTATCATGGCATCCTGCCCGCCCTGATCGGCACCACGGTCTGCCTGTCCGTCGCCCACGCGGCCGATACGAGGAAACCGCAAGCCCATCACACAGCCCCGGCCCCTTCAGCCGCGACTGCACAGCACCCTGCCACTGCATCTGGCCCTGCCGAGCATATTGTCGTCCACCGAATTCCAGACACCGCTTCCGGAAACCAGCCGGGAGGCGGGCTGATCCATCCGCAGGACGGCGTGAAATCCGTCAGCACGGTCAGTCAGGATTTCATTTCCAAACAGGCTCCCATGGCCACGGCCTTCCAGCTTGCCGCCATGCTGCCCGGCGCCAATGTGTCATCGTCCGACCCGATGGGATTTTCTCCCAATACCGACATCACCGTCCGCGGACTCGATAACAGCGCCATCGGTTATGTGCTCGAAGGCATGCCGCTGAACGACGTCGCCGCCTATTCCGGCACGCCTAGCCAGTTCGCAGACAGTGAGAACTATCAGGAAATCGCCCTGTCGCAGGGCTCGGCCGATCTGGACAGCCCGGTCCTGAACGCCGCCGGGGGCCTGATGAACCTGACCTTCCGCGACCCCGCCAAAAAAGCAGGTGGAGACGCCAGCGTGTCTTACGGATCCTACAACACCAACCGCGAATTCATCCGCCTCGACACCGGCGACATCGCCCATACCGGCATCCGTGGCTTCGTGTCCTACTCCCACGGCGCGACCGACAACTGGCGCGGACCGGGACGCGACGAAAAGCAGCATGTCGATTTCAAATTCCTCAAGGAATGGGGGCAGGGCAACCGCGCCAGCCTCATCGGCACCTTCAACACGACCATCACAAGCTGGTATCCCGAACCCACGATGGACACATGGAAATCGGACGGGATCAAAGGCCAGAACAACCTGCTGGCCCATTATGACAGCAGCAATCCGGAAAACGGCGCGAATTACTGGCGTCTGTGGCGGGACGGAGAGCGCACGCTTTACGGCGGCGCGCCGGTCCATCTGACGCTGACCGACCATCTGACGCTGGACGTCACACCCTACGCGCAGCTTGCATATGGTAACTGGCCGGGCGGAAGCACCCTGTCCGAAACCGGGCTTTACCAAGGCACACAGGCCCTGTCCGACACGCTGAACCTTCCCGGCGCGCAGGACGGCGTGGGCGTCGTCCGCGCGGATTACACCCAGCGCAGCTACCGCTCGGGCTTTACCAGCGCGCTTCACTACAAAACCGGCTGGAACGATTTCGTCCTCGGGTACTGGTACGATTACGGTGACGACAACGAGCAGCAGCCCTTCACGGCGGTCCAGACCAACGGCTATGCGCCGGACATCTGGGCGCAAAACGGCCGCGACGTGATCCGCCTGTCCAACGGCGAACGCCTTCTGGGCGGCAGCTTTCACACTATTTCACAGACCAACGCGCTATTCGTCGGCGACCACATGTCCCTGCTGCATGACCATCTGGCCATCGACCTCGGGTTCAAGGCCGTCATGATGAGCCGCGATGGCACGAACAGCATGCCGGGCCCGCAATACCATGTCGGCTCCAACAGCATGGAGCCCCTGCCCCGCCTCGGCGTGCGCTGGCGCATTGACGCGGAAAACCAGATCTTCTTCAACGCCACGACCAATTTCCGCGCCCCGGACCAGAGCGCGCTGTACAACACCTATGACCCCTCTTCGGGCGAAATGTACGGAACCGGATCGGCCGATGTCCGCAACGAATATTCCCTTTCCGAAGAGCTGGGATACCGCCGCACGGGACGCTGGATCATCGGCAGCCTGACGCTGTTCAACTACAACTTCACCAACCGCCAGATCTCCACGCAGGCCGTCCAGAACGGCTCCGTCGTCAGCACGACGATGAACGCGGGTGGCCAGACCTCACGCGGCGTGGACGTGGAAATCGGTCTGCGCCCCTGGCATCATTTCAGCCCCTATGTCTCGGGCGAGTACCTGCATGCCACGATCGACAACGACCTAATGTCGGGCGGCGACCTGCTGCGCACCCGTGGCCGCATCGCCGTGCGCAGCCCGACGCTTCAGGCCGCGGCCGGGCTGAGCTACGATGACGGGCATATCTTCGGCGTCGCCACCGTGCATTACACCGGCCACCAGTACGCGACCTTCATGAACGACGAGCGCGTTTCGGATCACACGACCGGCGATCTCGCCATCGGCTACCGCTTTTCGGACCATATCCATCTGCATCAACCGACCCTGCGGATGAACTTCATCAACATCACGAACGAACACTACCTTTCCGGCGTGGCAAGCCCGACCATGAATGCGAAAGACACGACCGGCGTGTATGGTACCACCATCGCCGGAAGTGCCCCGAGCTACTTCATCGGTGGCGGGTTTGCAGCCCTGTTCACCGCTTCGACGGGGTTCTGAGCATGGCGGAGGCTTCCGGACAGTTCGGCGTCAATGGTCCCGAAAGCAGACGGGACTGGCCCGCCCTGTCGAACGCCGAAGCCCACGATGTCCTCTCCCGTTTTCCGCTTCCTTCCCCCGCGCGGCAGGTCATCTGGCACGGACGACGCCCCTTTTCCTCCACGGGCGTTGTCCTTCTGGAAGATGAAAGCCAGGTTTTCCTCAAACGCCACGATCATTGCCTGCGCGATGCAACAGCCCTTGCGGAAGAACACCGCTTCATCACACATCTGGCTGAACAGGGGGTTCCTGTCGGCCACACATGGCGCACCAAAAGCGGGGAAGCCGCGCTCGATCTCAACGGATCGGCCTACGAAGTCTTTTCCATTATGCCCGGCCATGATCTGTACGAAACCGTGCAGTCCTGGGAACCATTCCACAACGCCCGACACGCCTTTTCCGCTGGCCAGCGTCTGGGCCAGCTTCACGCGGCGTCCAGAGGCTTCGACGCCCCTGCGCGCCCTTCCCGCCGCCCGCTTCTCTCTACATTCGAGGTCATCACATCTTCCGACCTGATGACCGGGTTGGAACGCTGGATCCCCCATCAGGCCGGGCTTGCCGAAGCCCTGACACACCACCGCTGGCGCGACGATCTCCCGCAGGCCCTCTTGCCCTTTCATGAACGACTGAAGCCACATCTCGGCACAATCCAGCCGCGCTGGGGACATGGCGACTGGCACCCGTCAAACCTGTTCTGGGACAGTACCGGACCGGAAGCGCAGGTCTGCGGTATTCTCGATTTTGGCATGTCGGACCGCACCTGTGCCGCCTACGATCTCGCCGTCGCCATCGAGCGCACCGCCATCGCGTGGCTCGATCCCGAAAACAACTGCCCTGTCAGTCTCGACTGCCTCCAAGCCTTCCTGTCAGGCTATCGGACACACTATGCCCTTTCGGCGGAAGAGCGTCGCCTGATGCCGCTTTTCCTGCCTCTCGTTCACGTCGAATATGCCCTGTCCGAAGTCGCGTATTACGAGACCCTGGTCCATGACAGAGCCGGAATGAACGCCGCCTATACGGACTATCTTCTGGGTCACGCCCACTGGTTCTCGTCTCCTGCGGGACAGCAGTTCCTGCACAAGCTGACGCATATTCTCCAGACAGCGCCATGTCCCTGATCGAAATTCTGGGTGCCGTTCTCAGTGCACTCGCCGTCTGGCTGACATCGCGGCGCAGCATGATCTGCTGGCCCGTGTCTCTGGCCGCAGCAGGGCTATATTCCTGGATTTTCCTTCAGGCCCGGCTTTATGCCGATGCCGGACTTCAGATCGCATTCTGTCTGTATGTCATCTACGGCTGGCAGCACTGGCGCCAGATGGCGAAACCGGATGGTAGGATCCACGTTCGCCGTCCGACACGCCCCACACTTCTGAAAGGGCTGCTCTGCGGCGCGACGGGAAGTGCTGTCTGGGCGTTCGTCCTTGCCCGCTTCACCAACGATCCCACCCCCATCATGGACGCCACTCTCACGGCCTACAGCATTCTCGCCCAGTACTGGGATACCATGCGCTATCGCGAAACCTGGCTGCTATGGATCGTGGTGGACAGCGCCTATGTGGCCCTGTTCATCAGCCGTGGCCTTTATCCGACAGCCCTGCTCTATGCCGGTTTTGTCGTTCTGGCGGCAAACGGATACCGGCTCTGGAAACCAGAAATCTCTGCCGGGGCGGCATCCGGTCCGCACTCCTGAATAAAAAAGCCGCCCTGAGTTTTCAGAGCGGCTTTTATCAAGACAGCATTCAGTCGACGGGTTCATCCTCCGGCAAAGGCTGGATCTGACGCAGCTTGCCGTAACGGTCGTAATAAAAGACTGACGTTCCCCGCCGTTCGGCATAGCCGTCCGGCTGACCGTCCTTCGTCTGGAACAGCAGCCGGAAAGCATCCGGCTGCTCGATCACCTTGTCCCCCGGCGGACGATACCGATATCGGCTAAAATCCGCATGGCTCTTGGGCAGCGACGAGTTGTGATACAGGTCATGCATGCTCGGCCTCTTGGGACCGTCATCCGCATCCTGCGCCACGGCCGTACCAAGGGCCGCGCCTGAAACGGCAAGAACGGCCAGTACTGGGACAATCAACCTGCGCATGATGCTCTCCGGTCAGTGCGTTTGTGCGGGCACCTTAGGCGAAACCGTCTTCTGGCTCCACCCACCACCGAGCGCGCGATACAATGTCACAATATTCTGGAACCGCGCGGCCTTGACCATGATGTCGTTCTGCTGCGCCTGATAAAGAGTGCGCTGCTGCGTCAGGGTGGTCAGATAGCTGTCAATGCCTGCCTTGTAGCGCATGTTGGCCAGATCGAACGCCTGCTGCGACTGCGCCACCAGCTCGTCCATGTGGCGCTGCTGAGTCGTGTAGGTTTCCCGTGCCGTCAACGCATCCGAAACTTCACGGAACGCCGACTGTACGGTTTTTTCATACTGCGCTGCATTCTGACGGGACTGCGCCTTGGCCATCATCAGGTTCCCTTCGCTCTGCCCCCATGTCAGCAGCGGAATGCTGATGGACGGGGAGATGCTCCAGGTTTCGGCACCCGGCGTAAACAGCTTGCGGAACTGAAGCGAACTGGTGCCTTCCGAAGCCGTCAGCGTAAAGCGGGGGAAGAACGCCGCGCGCGCTGCACCCACATTTGCATTGGCCCCGAGCAAAGTATGCTCTGCCGCACGGACGTCCGGCCGCTGCTCCAGCAGATCCGAAGGCAACCCCTCCGGCAGATCCGTGATCATGGTCTGCGATCCGAAAGGCGCCGGTTCCGGCAAAGTCGAAGGCAGCGGCGAGCCGACGAGAAGCTGAAGCGCATGCTCGTCATCCGCCAGAGCGCGCGTATATTGCGCCTCGTAGGCGGAAGCCTGCTCGACCTGTGTCTTGACCTGCGCCAGCGTCAGCGCATCCGTTTCGCCATTGTCATAGGAAAGCTGGGTCAATCGCAACGTATCGCGCTCGGACGCCAGCGTGGCACGCGTTACCCGGAGCTGCTCGCGATCAGCCAGCCACTGGATGTAGGTCGTCCCGATCTGCGAGACCGTCGTGATGAGAACGTTCCGCGCGTTCTCGACGTTGTTCAGCACCGTTTCCTTCTGCTGACGCGTCAGATTGCGGATGCGACCCCACAGATCGATTTCGTAAGACGAGAACCCGATCGACGTCTGATACAGACGCAGGGTCGAGATATGCTCACCAACGCCAGGCGCAAACGAGAAACCTGCCGTGTCGGATGGCGCCATGAACATCCCCTGCCCACCGGCCGAGATGATCGGGAACAGCGAGGCATTCTGGATCTCGTACTGGCCGCGCGCGACGCCCACAGCATCAAGCTGCGCTGCGATGTCGCGGTTGTTTTTCAGAGCCAGCGCCACGAGCGCCTTCAACCGCGGGTCGGTGAAGAAATCCTCCCACCCGAGATTGGACGCAGCCTGAGCCGCAGGCGTGTTCTTTGATGCCGTATCTGCAGGGTAGCTGTTCTGGATGGCCTGCGTGGGCCGGTGGTAAACCGGCGCCATGTTACAGGCCGAGAGCATCAGCATCCCGGCAAATCCGGAAGTCAGTCCGAGACGGGCCTTCATGCGCCGTGCTCCCCTTCGGCGACAGGTGCCGCCTTGTTGTCCAGATGGGCGTACGGGTCCTTGCGGTCCCTGATCCGGCTGACCCGGAACAGACGCAGCACCACCACGAAGAAGACCGGGACGAAATAGACCGCCAGCAGCGTTGCCGAGAGCATGCCACCCACGACACAGGTGCCGATCGCCACACGCGCCGCAGACCCGGCACCGGTCGCGATCGCCAGCGGAAACACACCGCAGACAAAGGCGATCGATGTCATGAGGATCGGACGCAGACGCTCGCGTCCGGCTTCCAGAACCGAATCTTCCAGACTTTCACCACTTTCAAAAAAGGCTTTGGCGAATTCCACGATCAGGATCGCGTTCTTCACCGAAAGACCCACCGTCGTGAGCAGTCCGACCTGGAAGTAAACGTCGTTGGCCAATCCGCGTCCCAGCGTCGATGCGATGGCACCCAGCACGCCGAGCGGAAGCACGAGCAGCACCGCGAACGGAATGGCCCAGCTCTCATAAAGCGCCGCCAGACAGAACATGATGACCACAACGGCCAGAGCATAAAGCGGCCCGGTCGATCCACCCGAAGCAAGCTGTTCGAACGACAGACCCGTCCACTCATAACCAATGCCGCGCGGCAGCTTGGCCAGAAGCTTCTCCATTTCCGTCATGGCCTGCCCCGAGCTTGCGCCTACGGCCGGCTGACCCTGGATTTCGTAGGAGTTCAGACCATTATAGTCCTCGACCTTCTGCGGCCCGTTGACCCAGTGCCCGGAGGCAAAGGCATTAAACGGCACCATCGTCCCCATCGCATTGCGGACATACCAGCGGTTCAGATCCTCCGGCGTCATACGCGCCCAGGCTTCACCCTGGATATAGACCTGCTTGACGCGGTCATTCCGCATGAACTGGTTGACGTAGATGGAACCCAGCGCCCCTTCGATCGTCGTGTTGATGTCCGCATTCGTCAGACCGAAAGCATTGGCGCGCTCACGGTCGATATCGAGCTTGAATTGCGGCGCATCGTCCATACCCAGCGGGCGGACAGCCATCAGAAGCGGATTTTTCGCCGCTTCGCTCAGGATCTGGTTTCGCGCGGCCAGCAGCGCTTCATGGCCCAGATGTCCGGTATCTTCCAGCTCCAGATCGAAGCCAGTCGCATTGCCCAGTTCCATCACGGCAGGCGGATTGACGGCGAAGATCTGCGCTTCCGGGTCCATCCAGAAATGCATCATGATCTCACGCGACACGGTCATGGTCGTGTGCGCAGAACCCGGACGCTGGTCCCACGGCTTCATACGGATGAAGAACGCACCCGCACTCTGCCCCTGACCTGCGAAGCTGAAGCCCGTCATGGTGAAGACGGATTCGACATACGGACCATAGGTTTTGAGAACGTAGTCGGTAATCTTGCGGTTGACGGCCGCCGTCTGCGCTTCGGTCGCCCCGTTGCGCATTGTGACCTGACCGAAGATGATCCCCTGATCCTCGTCCGGCAGGAACCCACCCGGCACGCGCATGAACAGGAACCCGACAAGCGCCGTCAGAAGAACGAACCCGATCATACTGACCACCGGCACGCGGATCAGCCATTTCACGCCGCCGATATAACCGTTCGTCATACGATCGAACGTCCGGTTGAACCAAGCTGCGGGCCCACGATCATGCCCCTTGTGGGTCGGCTTGAGCATGGATGCACAGAGGGCCGGCGTCATGACCATCGCCACCAGAACCGACAGCCACATGGCCGCGACGATCGTGATGGAGAACTGGCGATAGATCACACCCGTTGAACCACCAAAAGCCGCCATCGGAAGGAACACCGCCGTCAGCACCAGCACGATGCCCACAAGCGCGCCCGAAATCTCGTCCATGGAGACGCGGGCCGCTTCCTTGGGTGACAACCCCTTGTCCGTCATCACACGTTCGACGTTCTCGACCACCACGATCGCGTCATCGACCAGCAGACCGACCGCCAGCACCATGGCCAGCATGGTCAGCGTGTTGATGCTGTAGCCCACAATGGACATCAGCCCGAACGTTCCCAGAAGAACGACCGGCACGGCAATGGTCGGGATCAGCGTGGCGCGGAAGTTCTGAAGGAAGATCAGCATCACGATGAAGACGAGGACGATCGCCTCGATCAGCGTCTCGACCACTTCATGGATAGAGAGCGTGATGAACGGTTCGGTATCCAGCGGATAGACGAGTTTCAGACCCTGCGGGAAATAGCGGCTCAGCTCACCCAGACGCGCCCGAACGGCAGCCTCGGTCTTGAGCTGGTTCGCCCCTGGTGCCAGCTTGAGCGCCATCGCGGCGGCCGGATGGTTGTTGTAAGACGATCCCAGAGCATAGCTCTGCGCCCCAAGCTCGACCCGCGCCACGTCCTTCAGACGCACCTGACTGCCATCCTGCTGCACCTTGAGCAGGATTTCCTTGAACTGGTCAGGCGTACTCAGACGGGTCGGACCAATGATCGTGGCGTCGAACCCGATGCCCTTCTTGGCCGGAAGACCGCCAAGTTCACCCGAAGAAACCTGGATGTTCTGCGCCTGAATAGCGGACTGGACATCGCCGACCGTCAGGCCGAAATTGTAGAGCTTCGACGGGTCCAGCCAGACGCGCATCGCATATTCGGAACCAAACAGCGTATGATCGCCCACCCCCGAAACACGCGACAGCGGATCGGAAATATTGGACGCGACATAATCCGAGATGTCCTGCCCGGACATGCTGCCATCTTCGGAAATGAAGGCCACGACCATCATGAAGTTCTTGGTCGCCTTCGTGATGCTCAGACCCTGCGCCGTGACTTCCGCCGGCAGACGCGGCTGGGCCAGCTGGAGCTTGTTCTGAACCTGAACCTGCGCGATGTCAGGGTTCGTCCCCTGCTCGAACGTCAGGTCAATCTCCATCTGTCCGCTCGCATAAGACGAAGCCGACAGGTATTCGAGATGATCCAGACCATACATCTGCTGAAGGATCGGGCGGACAACCGTGTTGTTCACCGTCTCGGCAGATGCACCCGGATACATGACCGAAATGGCAATCTGGGGCGGCGCAATGTTCGGATACTGCGCAATCGGCATGCGCGTGATCGCGACACCGCCGACGAGCATGATGATCAGACCGATCACCCACGCAAAGATGGGCCGGTCAATAAAGAAGCGGGACAATGACATGCGGGGTTACTCCGCCTTTCCCGCAGGTGCTGCGGGCGGCGCTTCATGAGGCGATACTTTCGCACCCGGCTGCACTTTCTGCAGGCCGCTCACCATCACCTTCTCGCCTGCCTTCAGACCGTCCGAAACGAGCCAGGACTCGCCGACCGTCCGCAGGACCTGAATGGAACGCTGGCTGACCTTGTTCTCGCCGTCCACGACCATGACATAAGGATTGCCCTTGGCATCCCGTGCCACCGCAACCTGCGGCACCAGCATACCGTGCGGATCAATGCCTTCCTGAATGTGGGCATTCACGAACATGCCCGGCAGAAGCAGATGATCAGGGTTCGGGAAAACGGCACGCATGACGAGCGTTCCGGTTGCCGGATCAACCGTGACTTCGGAAAGCTGGAGCTTTCCTCGCACCGGATATTCGGTGTTGTCTTCCAGCCGCAGACCGACCGCCGCATCCGTGCCATTCCGCTCCAGCTGCCCATCCGCCAGTTCACGCTTCAGGCGCAACATGTCGGTGGCGGCCAGATTGACGTCCACGTAAATCGGGTCGAGCCGTGTCACAACCGCAACCGGCTGGGTCTGCCCCGCCGTCAGAAGCGCACCCGCCGTATAAAGCGTACGACCAATACGCCCACTGATGGGCGCACGAACATGCGTGTAATTCAGATTGACAGCCGCCGCTTCCAGCGCTGCCTTCGCCTGTGCCACCTGGGCCTCGGCCTCACGCGCCGTTGCCAGCGTATTATCGAAATCCTGCGAACTCACAGCATGAACCGCCACCAGCGGACGATACCGCTTGAGCTGCCCGTCTGCCCGCGCCGACACGGCCTGTGCGTTCAGCAGCTGCGCCTTTGCCTGGTCGTAAGCGGCCTGATAAGGCGCGATGTAGATCTGGAAAAGCTGCTGCCCAGCCTTGACGTCCGCACCCTGCTCGAAATCACGCGAGACAATGACACCATTCACCTGCGGACGGATCTGCGCCTGTTCGTAAGCATCCGTCCGTCCCGGCAGGGACGTCTCAAGCGTGACCGGCTGGGTCTTGAGCGTGACCACATCGACAGGCTGGGGCGGCATCTGGGGAGGGGGCGTTTTTTTCTGACACCCTGCCACCAGCAGCGGGAGCGCCAGAAGCGGCACCAGAAAACTGCCCCTCCCACCCCACGAACCGACCGGAGACAGGGCAGCAGAACAATTCAAAGACATTTTCTGAAAAGAAGGCATGATACGGCCGCTATCCTGTGATACAGAAACCCGCTAGTTTCCCGCGAGGACGGAAACTAGCGGGTTTCTTTGACAGACGTCAATTCGGTCTGTGAAATAATATCGGAGTTCATCTTGCCCAGTCAGTCGAGCAGCCAGTCCGAAGACCGGAAACAGTCCTGCTGTGGCCGCCCAGCGCAGCTCGACGAAGCGGAAAGACGCAACCGGATTCTCGACGCCGCCAGTTCGGTCCTGATCACCCATGGCTATCACGCCACGTCGATGGACAGCATCGCGTCCTGCTCGGGAATGTCCAAAAAAACTCTCTACCAGTTTTTCGACTCCAAACAGGTCCTGTTCGAAACGCTGATCCTCGAGCGGCTGTTCGCTCCCATAAACTACACGCCCGTCCCCACAGACTCCATGGAAAAACAGCTTCTGGGCCTCATGACCAGTATTGCTGCCTGCATGTTCTGTGATGAGCGTCTGAGCCTGCTGCGCTCCGTCATTACGGAAACGAGCCGCAACCCCGCTGTCCGGCAACTGGTCGCAGATCTGTTTCAGCTCTCGGGGCGCGTTCTGCCCATTCAGAACTGGATGACCATTCAGTCCGAAGCAGGCAGACTGGACATTCCCGACATCACAGAAGCCTCGGACCTCCTTTTCGGCATGACACTCGGCGGCCCGACACTGGGACGCCTCACACATTGCAAACCGAGCCGTTCAAAAGAAAAGCTCGAGGAATTCATGGCTTACGGCATCAGGGTTTTTCTCGAAGGACATCGTCCCGTCCCCCCTCCCCCGAAAGGGCATTAACCACCAGCCGAGACGGGTGGCGTCGCGGCGCCATCCTTGCTCCCTGTCAACAGACTGAAAACACCTTCAGAAGCTGTCCCTTTCATCGACGGACCAAACCGGGTCTGAAGATTTCTGAGCGTCTGCTGATCCTGCGCTCTGGACGCATCTCCGCCAATCCGAAGAATGAGAGCCTGCTGGTCAGGAGAAAGCGGCACCTTCGCCGCCTCGCCAGCCCCGGGCAGCGCGTCCAGCATGGGCGTCAGGGCCTCCACCGCCCGGGACCACTCCCCTGCCTTTTCAGCCATCTGGGCCCTCAGCGTCCAGGCTCGCGGATCCCGAATAGTGGCAAGCTCGCCCGCTGCTTCATCCGAACGATGATCGGCCAGCGCAATCTGCGCACGCAAAAGCGCAACCTCCACGGACTGACTGCTGCTCCCTCCCGGCAGAGCCAGCGCCGCATCAGGAGAGCCTTCGGCAAACGCCGAGAGATCCTGCCGTGCTGCCTTGGCATCTCCCATATCGAGTTCAAGCCTAGCCAACCGGGTCCGGACCGCCATACCCTGCGCACCACTCTGAAGGTCCACAAGTTTCCTCAGAGCATCCCGTTCCTGATCCGGCAGCCCCATGGCTTCATAACGACGCGCCAGACCATCGAGAATATCCCGCTGTAAGGGAACGTTCTCTGAAGCTCCGTTCAGCGCATCCTTCAGAAACGCAACTTCATCCATATTCTGCCTTCCCCCTGAAGAAGGCGCCTGCGCCATACGGCGGATGATATCCGCCTTCTGGGACTCAACCTCGGACCTATCGTCAGGATAGAGGCGATTCCATTCCTGAATCGCCGCAGCAGCACCTGCGAGATTGCCACCCTTCATCAGCGCCTCAATCTGCAAAAGCCGGGCATTCTTTTCCCGACCCGCGATCCGAAGTGCCGGCAGAATGCCATCAACCTGATCGGCCACAGCCTGCGACGGCAGGGTTTTTCTGTCCAATGCCTGTCGAAGCAGCGCTTCTCGCGCCACCGGCCAGACCAGGGGCGACGTTTCATGTGACAGCGCCTTCAGCTTCTCTTCTGCATCCGGTGCATTCCGGCGAGCCGCCAGAAGCGCTTTCGCAAGAGCCACCTGCGGCTCATCTGGAAACTGCTCAAGAATTTTCGTCGCGTTTTCATTGCCATATCGCGCCACCCACTGGGCGGCAGACGGCATGAGACGGTCTCGCAAAGGGGCCGCATATGCCTGAAGAACAGGCAAGCCAGTCGCAATCAGGTCCGCCGTATGGCTATGGTCGCTTTCCAGCGTCCCTGATGCAGTCTGCCCAGCCCGACTGGCGGACGGCATAAGCATACGCATCATTCCACGCCAGAGCTGATCCTCAGGAGTACTCCCTCCATCTTCAGTCAGATAGGATGAGACTTCGCGCTGGTTAAGCACGGCCGAAATCTGTTGCAACCGGCGCGTCTCAGGTTTTTCCGCACCTTCCGGCCAGTCCTGCAACGCCACCTGCATGACTTCGCCCAGAAGCGGTCCATTTCCCGCGCGCGCTGCCGCCTGAGCAACCCGCATACGAGCCTCAAACCGGTCAGCCGACGAAGCCAGAGCGGCAGCATTCACACTCCTTCTAAGCGCCTCGCGAAGTTCTTCTGGTGCTCCGGCTCCCAGACTGACGCCACTCAGGGAGGAGCCATAGGGTTGAAGCCGGTTGGACGCCATCAAAGGAAAACTGCCCGGCCCCATCGTATCCAGAACCAGCTTTCCTGCCGCCTGACGCAATTCGATCTCGTCAGAATCAGCCGCAACCACCACACCCATCAGACTGCTTCGAACTGCAAAGCCGCTTCCCTGACGGCGCATGGGCTGTTCGATACGTCCCGATCGCGTCATTCCCAGCAGCAGCCTCCGACCCGAAGCCGGATCATCCAGTGCCACGACCTGTGGCAACCCATCCTGAACAGGCGATGTGAACGTCAATGCGTTTCCGTCCTGCCCCAGCAGCATATCAGCCTGAGGCTTTACGTCAGAAGCGATCGAAACCGTCCACCCCGCCCCCACAGGACGCAAAACCGGATCACGATCATCAGACACTCCGATGGTGATAACCGTTACATCAGGGAGAAGTCTGCTGGAGACGGACGTGAAAGGCCCGACGCCAGACAGGCCTGCCGTATCAAGAGCATGCCGTCCGGCCGCCACAAGGACGATATTCTGGCCGTTCCGAAAGGCTGCGACAGGCGTCAGTTCTCCAAGCGGCAGCCAGAGCCCG
Organism: Gluconobacter sp. Dm-73; assembly: GCF_018256215.1. Lineage (NCBI taxonomy): Bacteria > Pseudomonadati > Pseudomonadota > Alphaproteobacteria > Acetobacterales > Acetobacteraceae > Gluconobacter > Gluconobacter sp. Dm-73. The sequence goes on from NZ_JAERLW010000003.1 coordinate 163,537, forward strand.
GTCGCGTCGGGAATTTGCATGGACGCTACGGGAGGCGCATTCACAACTTGAGGCCGAGGTTCGGATAGCGGAGCAGAATCGGCCGAAATCCGTTTCTCCTGCATCGCTTTTTCCGGGTGCGGGAAAAGCGGTGCAGGATCGTTCAGAAACGACCATCCAGCAGGCAACAGCTTCTCATCTGTTGCAGGACTGACATGGCCTTTCTCTGGTCCGGATTTTACACTGGACGTTCTGGTCTGCGCGGCGACTTCTCCTCCAAAGGAAGAAAAACCCAGAACTGCGGCCAGGATCGCCCTTTTCATCCGTTGCCACCCATCCGGGAGACAGGTCGTGCGTGGGAATTTGCCAACAGCTGCGTCGCCAGAATGGCGCGCTGAGGCGACATTGCTTCCATGATGGCTGAAGCCTTGCGAGGGTTCATCCTGTTGAGGAGCGCCACACCAACGCGCAAATCAAGAATGTTGAAGATCGCAGCAGCATCTTCCGGCCTCATCGTCTGATAGATTTTGACGAGCCGATCCGCGTCATCGTTCCGCAACTGGTCCGTATGTTGCTCGCTGCTTTCAAGCGCAGTTCGGGAATTTTCCAGCGCAGTCATGCGGCGCTGGAGTTCTTCCTCAGCAGCATCAACAAGACGTTGACGGTCATTCAGAGCCGCATCCCGGCGATCCAGTTCTTTCTCCCGTGAAGCAAGTTGCTCAGCAAGAGCAGGATCAGCTGGCTGGACCAAAGAAGGCACATCTGCGGGTGCAGGCCCCTTGCATCCCCCTTTGGCACACAGATCATCGGTTTTCGGAGAAGCCACAGTGGCAGAAGGAACGGTTTCAGCAGGCTTGGGAGGCTGAACCTGAGGAGGCGCCACTACAGGCACAACAGGTTGAGGTTGAGCCATGGCGACAGTGGTCAGAGCGGACGATGGGGTGTCTGTATCGCCCATCAGATCGCCCGCAATCGCGTAAACCTTAACCCCGAGAAGAACAATCATCAGGCCGCAGGCGAGATGTAGAATACGGAAAAACATGCCCTAGTTATCCCTGCTTCTGACGCAGAGCGCGCAGAAGCTCACGCTCGGCCGCGCTCTTGCTGCCACTGGGCTTCATCGTCCGCACTTCCTCCGGCTTCAGACGAAGCGCTGAACGAAACGACGTTTCTTCAGGCATTTCTTCAACCCGAGGCGCGGCTTTAGCTGCGACACGCCCGGCGGGCAGCAGGGATTCCAACTGCTGGGCAAGAGTTTCTGAGCGCTCACAGAGCATAGCCAGGTCCCGTTTCAGGCTCTTGCCGGACTCAACCGTCTTACCCAGAGCACGACCTACGAGTTCCGTGGTCTGACGCAGATGATCAATGCCGGACTGAGCCTGAGCACTGCTGGACTGAAGGCTGGAAATCAGGGCGTCGAGCTGACCCCGGTCACGCCGCAGCACGGACAGGGCCCGCCCCAGATAAAGGCTGTAAAAAATAGTCACCAGAAGCAGCACTGAAAGGGCAATTTCGATCCCAAGCTGAAATCTGTCCATGAAATATGCTCCGATCAGCTATAGGATGCGGCACGATCAGTACCGGGTTTCTGGTTAAGAACTTCTTCAATCTTGACGGCCACCTGTCCCTGCTTTCGCCCGACACGCCCTTTAAAAAGAACATGTTCACCACACCGCAGAGTGACGGGAGCGTCAGGTTTTCGGCGGAGAACCAGTTGATCTCCCGGGGCGAGCTTCATGATTTCTTTCAGACCCACGGTTTGCTCCTCCAGAACGGCATCGAGGGTCAGATCCGTTTGCCAGAGCTCCTCCGCCAGATGGCTCTCCCACATCCCGTCATGGCCGAATTTCTCTCCCATGAACTGCTGAAGCAGAATGTCCCGAACCGGCTCGAGTGTAGCGTGCGGCAGAACAACGTCTACGTCCCCGCCGCGACCTTCCATATCAATGCCGAACCGTGCGGTAATCACACCGTTCCCGGCCCGGCAGATCATTGCGAAACGTGAGTTCATTTCGAGACGCTCGAAATGAAAATTGACCGCACAGAGCGGGCTGAAACTTGTTTCCAGATCATCAAGAATAATTCTGACCATAGGCTCGATCAGGGCGCGTTCAATGGCTGTGTGATGTCGGCCCGTCTGTCGGGCGATCGCCGGACCATCGTTTCGGACATGGCCGCCGAGCAGTGCATCGACAATGCTGTAGATCAGAGAAGAGCTCAGTACGATGATACCGTAGTTGTCCCATTCTTCCGCCTTGAAGACCGCGAACATGGCCTGCCCCGGAACATTTTCGAGATAGTCTCCAAAACGTTGGGAACCCAGCCGGTCCATGGACGCTTCAACATTGTCGCTTGTGAAATTCCGCAGGCTGGTGGTCAGGATCCGCGTGAAACGGTCAAAAACAACTTCGAGCATGGGCAGGCGCTCGGACGATATGCCAGACGTACTGACAACACGTTCGATTCCGCTGCTGTGCGAAGGGCCGCTGACTGCCGAATCGTTCCCAAAAAAGCTGTCGATTTCGGCTTGGCTGAGAACCTGATCGCTACCTTGTTCAAAAGCAGAAAATCCGTTTCCGGCGAGCGGGAAAGCCGCCGCAGGTATCCCGGGATCCTGATCTGCAAACGTGGTGTCGGCCTGTTGGTCGTCGCTCACTGAACCAGCACCTCTACGAAAAAGAGATCCCTGACCCGAAGAGGCGCCACGATATTGGTGATCTGGGCCAGCATTGTTTCCCGCAAACGATAGATGCCGCTTCCGGAAAGCTCCGAGGGCTGCATCCCATGCAGGCAGGTCTGGAAAGCATCCTGAATCTGAGGCATCAGGGCGGCGACATTTTCGGCATTCTTCCCGTCTTCAACCTCCAGCCGCGCGCCGATCCGGACATACCGTGTCCGATCAGATCCGGAGTCGAGATTGGAGAGAATGGTCGGGATGGTGATGGTCGTCCATTTCACGGGCTGGGCAGCAGTCTTGGCGGCCGGGGTTGCCGCGTGATGAAAATGCTTCCATGCAAAGGCTCCACCACCCGTCAGAAGCAGGCATGCGAGCACTGCAAGGATGATGATCTTGCGCTTACCCCCCTTCTTGACCGGGGTTTCGTTTTCCGGAGTCTCCGTCGTCACCGTTTGCCTGCCTTCTCTTTCGGACAGTGCTCATCATCTGCGTAAAAGATTAACAGTGGGTTTATGATGCTCAGGAAAAGGCAAGTCTTCCTTCAGACGGGAACCATGATCCTGAGCCTCACGGCCCTTGCAGGCTGCGCGTCCCAGCGTTCTCCTTATAACCGCTATTATTCTTCAAGCGGGGCCTACCGCGCACCGGGACCGGCCGGAGATCCCTGGCGGCCTTACATCCTACAGGCCGCCAGCCGCTTCTCGATTCCGCAGGACTGGATCCGGGCCGTCATCCATCAGGAATCGGGAGGCCACCAGTTTCTGGACGGACGGCCCATCACCTCCCATTCCGGGGCCATGGGACTGATGCAGCTCATGCCACAGACCTACGCCGACATGCGCTCGCGCTATGGTTTGAGGTCGGACCCTTACGAACCTCATGACAACATCATGGCCGGCACCGGCTATATCAGCATCCTCGCGAGAAAATACGGAGCCCCGGCCTTTCTTGCGGCCTACAATGCAGGGCCGCAGCGACTTGAGGAGTACCTTTCCGAAGGACGCCAACTCCCCAACGAAACCGTCAATTACGTTGCGAGCATCACCCCTCATCTGGGCACGCAGATTGCCATGACAGGCCCCTTGGCCGCCTATGCCAGCGCCGATCAGTTGAACGCCTCCCAGTCCGGAGCCTCCTATGCCGGACTGCCAATGGCCCAGAGCACTCCTGCGCCCGTCGTGACGGCCTCGCGCAGTGTCGAGCAGGTCTGGGCAAGCCGACATGTCACGAGCGCTGCGGCCCAGACACCGATTGCAGAACCGATCGCCGCTCCCAGTGCCGTGCCCTGCAATCCGGACGACGCCTACGATCCGAACGTCCCCTGTGCCATCCAGCCTGTTGGGGCCTCTCAGCTCCCTCCGCCCTCTGCCACGGTCGCGTCCCGTCCTCTCCCTGCGCCTCCCGTCATGCAGACGCCGCATACGCTTCCGGTTCAACCGACGGAATCGACCACAGTGGTCGTGGGCTATCACCGGCCAGGAAGCTATGGGTCCTGGGCCGTTCAGGTGGGGGCCTTTGGCAGTATCGGACAGGCGAGATTCGCCGCGACCATGGCACGGCAGGCAGCTTTCACACCGCTTCAGTCTGCTCGAATCGAAGTCCACCCTACACCAAGTCATGGCACCACTGTCTGGCGCGCGCGCCTGACAGGGATCAGCCGCGTTGGAGCCGCCGAAGCCTGCTCAACTCTTTCCGGACAGGGAATGGCCTGCATGGCCGTTCCGCCGGGGCATTGACGGCACAGTCAGCAGCCCAGTTTCACCCATGCAATCAATCCGCGTTGGCAATGTGGCGACTTTCGCCTATGTTTCCATGCATGAGACACATAGCTGCCGCGCATGAAGCGTAGGCCCACCGGGCCTCCGCCTCTCGTCACGCCCTTTCAGCTTCACCGAACACCCTTCCAGACGACTTCTCAGGACGCGCAGATGACGACAAGCCCGGCTCCCGATCACACCCCGACCCATCAGACAGGGGCCATCAGCGAGGAAGGCTATCACAAGGATCTCGGACGCCGTCATGTCCAGATGATCGCTATCGGGGGTGCCATTGGTACAGGACTGTTCCTTGGAGCAGGCTCACGCCTTCAGATGGCTGGCCCCTCTCTTGCCATTATCTACGCAGTCTGCGGCGTTTTTTCGTTCCTGATCCTGCGCGCACTGGGCGAACTGGTCATGTATCGCCCGACCAGCGGCAGCTTCGTGACCTATGCGCGCGAGTTCCTCGGTGAGCGTGCCGCTTACATGGCAGGCTGGCTGTCCTTCCTGAACTGGGCGATGACCGGCATCGTCGATATCACGGCCGTTGCCCTCTATATGCATTACTGGGCGGTTTTCCTGCCGATTCCACAATGGGTTTTCGCTCTTGTAGCACTGACGATCGTCGGCACCATGAACATGATCGGTGTGCGCTACTTCGGCGAGATGGAGTTCTGGTTCTCCCTTATCAAAGTCGTAGCGCTAACGCTTTTCCTGATTGCAGGCGCTCTCATTCTTGGCACGCGCATGCCGGTTGCCGGCCACACGACAGGCTTTCACCTGATTACCGAAAACGGCGGTATCTTCCCGCATGGACTGTTTTCGGCCCTCATGCTGCTTCAGGGCGTGGTGTTCGCCTATTCCGGTATCGAACTGCTGGGTACCGCCGCAGGCGAATGCGAGGATGCCCGTGAAATCCTCCCGCGCGCTGTCAACAGCGTGATCTGGCGCATTGCCCTGTTCTATGTCGGCTCGGTTATCCTACTGGTCTGCCTGCTGCCCTGGACCGAATATCACGCCGGCATCAGCCCGTTCGTGACGTTCTTTCAGGCGCTTGGCATTCCGGGCATCGGTACCATCATGAACATCGTGGTGCTGACGGCGGCGCTTTCCAGCCTCAATTCCGGCCTGTACTCCACGGGACGGGTGCTGCGCGCCCTGTCTCTCGGTGGCTCCGGCCCCCGTGCCCTGAGCAAGCTGAACAAAAGCTCCGTGCCTTATGTCGGCATTCTCACCACACTGGCCGTATATCTGGTGGGCGTGATGCTGAACTATCTCATCCCGTCCCGTGTGTTTGAAATCGTCCTGAATTTCTCGGCGCTGGGTATCATCAGCACATGGGGCTTCATCCTGCTGTGCCAGCTCCGGCTGCGGGCCGCGATCAATCGCGGGGATATCATGCCAACGGGCTTCAACATGCCCGGCGCTCCTTATACGACATGGGCGACGCTGGGTTTTCTGGGCTTCGTTCTGGTCATGATGGCTTTCGACTACCCGGACGGCACGATCACGATCGGCGCCATCCCGCTGATCGGCGCCGTGCTGATCGGGGGCTGGTGCCTGCTGGACCGCAGCCGCCGCCACGGCTGAGATTCCGTTTTTCCGGCTTTTGGCATTAAAAAAGGGCGCTCTGTTGAGCGCCCTTTTTCATGTCCGCATGATGCGAAGACTTATTTCGCCTGCCCCAGTTCGGACCACAGATACGCATAGCTGAGTGCCTGCGTCTGGGCGATTTCCTTCTGGCTGGCCCCGAAACCATGACCGCCCGCGACCTGCTCCCAGTAATAATAGGGCAGTTTGAGTTCGCTCATCCGCCAGGCGAAACGCCGTGCATGAACCGGGCCGACGCGATCATCCTTGGTCGTCGTCTCAATGAACGGTACGGGATATTTCACATCGGGCCTGAGGTTCTGAAGCGGCGAAATTCCGCGCAGGAACGCCTTCTGTTCGGGGATGGAGACCGTTCCATATTCCCCGACCCACGACGCCCCAGCGGACATGTGTTCGTAGTTCATCATATCCAGCAGCGGCACTTCAATATCGACGGCCTTCCAAAAATCCGGATGCTGCGTGAACTCCACGCCCATCAGCAGACCGCCATTGGAACCGCCCTGAATCGCCAGATGCTGCGGCGACGTCACTTTGCGGTCCATCAGGTCCTTCGCCACGGCAGCAAAGTCGTCATAAATCCGCTGGCGATTGGTCTTCAGACCCGCATCGTGCCAGGCCGGTCCAAATTCTCCACCGCCGCGGATATTCGCCAGAACATAAACCCCGCCGCGCGCCAGCCAGTTATTGCCGATCCCGGCCGAATAGAACGGGAAAAGCGGCACTTCAAACCCGCCATAAGCGTAAAGCAGTGTCGGGTTGGTTCCATCCAGCGTCATATCCCGGGGATGGACGATGAAATACGGAATGCTGGTACCGTCTTTCGAGCGAACCTCCTGCTGCTCCACTGCCATCTTCGAGGCGTCGAACTGCGCTGGCAGCGTATGGAGCTTCTGGACCGAAGCCGTATCGCTGTTGATCTCCCAAAGCGTGGTGGGGCTTAGAAATCCGGTCGAGACGGCATAAGCCATCGGGCTGTCTTCGTCAGTACTGGCAAGTTCAACAGACATGTTCTGCGGCAGAGGCAGATCCCGGTGTGTGAAGGTCGCCCCCGCAGGCGTGTAGATCGAAATCTTGCCCCGCACATTGTCATAGAGCGTGACGATCAGATGGCCATGGCTCGTGGACGCCCCCTCAATCATCTGACGGCCCGTCGGTGCCACCAGAAGCTGGGGTGCCACCGTTGCCGCAGCCGGATCGACCAGCACCACGCTGCCCTGTGGGAAGGTCTGCGCCCCGACCTTCCAGTCTTCCTTAAGCTGGATCACCAGCCGGCCATTGAACAGCCCGGCAACATCCGCCTTCAGGGGAATGGCGACCTGCGTCACCTGACCGTCCCGATACAGGAACAGCTTCGACGAAAACGCATCCAGCCCTTCGCGGATCAGCGTGACCTGGTGTCCTGCGCCGTCATGCAGCACTTCCGGTCCGACTTCGACGTCCTTCCGGCTGCCGGTGAAGACCGTCTGCGCCTGATCGAGGGACTGGCCGCGCTTGAGAAGCTTCACGATGTACGGGTAGGACGATTCCGTCACATCGGCAGACGTCCAGGGATAGCTGACCAGAAGCGTGTCACGGTCCAGCCAGCTCGAATCCTGCTTGGCATGCGGAAGGTTGAACCCGCCCTCGACGAATTTTCCAGTCCGCAGATCGAATTCCCGCACGGTCTTGGCGTCCTCGCCACCGTCGGAGAGGTGCAGCAGGCAGAGATTCTGCTGGCTGTGCAGGCAGTCCACCCCGCCATAAACCCAGTTACGCTTTTCCTTCGCCGCCAGCGCATCCAGATCCAGCGCGACAGTCCATTCCGGATGATCGGTCGCATAGGAATCCGGTGTCGTCCGGCGCAGGACACCCCGCAGATGTCGGTCATCCCGCCAGAAATTATAGATCATCCCGTCGATCTGGATGGGAGAGGCGAGGCGATCATGCGTCTGAAGCAGTTTCAGGGACGTCGCATACAGGCTCTGGTAAAGCGGACCATGCCCCAGAAGGCGCAGGGTACGATCGTTCTGATCCTTCACCCAGGCCATCGCCTGCGCGCCATTAATGTCGCTCAGCCAGGCAGGAATAGTGTCGGGAACATCCGCCGCATGAAGCGGCGTGAACATGCTGCCCGTCAGCAGAGCGGCCAGACCGGCCCGGCGAAAACTGCGGAAAACTGTCACAGTCACAATACCTTCTGATTGTTTCAGAAAGAAACTGTCATTCCACCAGCGAAACCGCAAGTGTCGCCCCCGCAGCGGGCAGCCAGACCAGACAGGTCGTACCCTTGCCCGGCGCGCTCGCAATCCGCAGACGCCCGCCATGCCGGTCAAGAATATGCCGCACGATGGACAGACCCAGGCCCGTCCCCTGCCCGGCTCCATCAGTCGGCGCACCCACACGATAGAAACGCTCGGTCAGGCGCGGCAGATGATGCGCCTCCATCCCGCAGCCATTGTCCTCGATCCCCAGAATGACGCCCCCATCCGCAGGCCACCGATCATCGGGAATGACAGCACGCCGCGCCGACAATGTGATGGTCAGGGGCTCGTCTTCCTTTGCACCATAGCGCAGGGCATTTTCGATCAGGTTGAGCAGCACCTGGACCATTTCGTCCTCGTCGGCCCGCACCATGAGGTCGTCTTCGATTTCGAGAGTCAGCGTGCGTCCTTCCCGCTCGAAACGCGGCGCGACCTCCCCGAGCACAACCGCCATCAGATCCGCCACATCCACCAGATCGCGCGGGCGCTGATGCTCGTGCGCCTGAACGCGCGACAGATACAGAAGGCGGTCGATCAGCCGCTTCAACCGCTCGGATTGCTGACGCATGATATCGAGAAACTGCTGTCGCATGACCGGATTTTCCCCGGCCGCGCCCTGCAATGCGTCGATAAATCCGCTCAGCGACGCCAGCGGCGTACGCAATTCATGGCTGGCGTGCGCCACGAAGTCCGTTCGCGTCCGGTCCGCAGCCCGCGCCTCGCTATGATCGTTCAGAACGACCAGAACACGCTTGTCCTGCCCCTTGCCGCCCGGAAGACGACGCAGCATCAGATGAAGCGTCCGCGGAACCGGCACATCAAGCGTGAACGTCGTGGAGCAAACGGGCGGCAGGTCGCCACGGCTGTTACCCTCCGCTGTGCCGGATGGTGCCGGAACGCGCAAAGCCGCAGACAGGGCCGAGCGGGCCGCTGGATGACGCAGGATCGCGCCCACCGTTTCCCCGAACTGGGACGCTGCCTCTTCATTGACCTGCACGATCGCTCCCAGCCCGTCCAGAACCACAGCACACGCTGGCAGCGGATCGACCGGCAGATCGGCTGGCGAGACAGGTTTCAGATAATCGTCAGGAGGCGACGTCGGAACGCGCGGCTGCCGCAGCAGGAGCCAGACCGCCAGCACCCATCCCGCGAGCGCCACACAGACAAGGACCATGCCTACCTGCAACGGCAGCGTGTCCGCTACAGACGGAAGTCCTCCTCCCGGCAGCGCTCCGGAAAGTGCTCCCGACGACACCCGTCAGGCGCCGTCCGTCGTCGGGCCGTCATCCAGCGCATAACCAGCCGCACGCACGGTCCGCACCAGATCCATCTCGCCGGGCCCATTGATGGCCTTGCGCAGACGCCGGATATGGACATCGATCGTCCGGATCTCGACATGAATGTTCTGCCCCCAGATCCGGCGCAGCAGATCCTCGCGGGAGAACACCTTGCGCGGATTGCGGATCAGCAGGTCCAGCAGGCGATATTCCGTCGGCCCCAGAGACAGCATCCGACCGCCACGCTCCACGCGGTGCGTTTCGGGGTCGAGTGTGATATCCGCGAAGGACAGACGGTCATAAGAAGACTGGTGCCGCCGCAGCAGAGCGCGCAGACGCGCATCAAGCGTATCGACACTGCACGGCTTCATCAGATAATCGTCCGCACCCGTGTCCAAGCCACGGATCGCATCCTGCTCGGCCGAACGCGCCGTCAGCAACAGCACCGGCACGTCACGCAGCGCAGGATTGGCCCGGATGCGACGGCACACATCCAGTCCGGACAGACCCGGAAGCATCCAGTCCAGAACAACGGCATCCGGACGGGATGTCTCCAGCGCCAGAAGCGCCGCTTCTCCGTCTTCCGCCGTCTCGACGCGATAGCCGCGCTGTTCGAGATTGTAGCAGGTCATCAGCAGCAGGGCAGGATCGTCCTCGACGAGAAGAACGAGCCCCTTGGCACGTGCGGGGGATGGGCTCTTCACCGAACGTCCGGCTCCTGCATCGTTTCCGTCACCGTCAGGGCGGAAGCCGGACCACCGCGCGGACGCAGGGACGGCAGATTATCGCCGGTCACGGCGTAGAAAACGCGCTCGGCGATATTGGTCGCATGATCGCCGATCCGCTCAAGGTTCTTGGCGATGAACAGCAGTTCCGTGCAGGCGCGGATGTTGCGGGCATCTTCCATCATGTACGTCACGAGTTCACGGAACAGAGCCGTGTAATATTCGTCCACCGCACGGTCCGAGTGCCAGACTTCCATGGCCCGGTTGGAATCCTGCTGCGTAATCGCATCAATCGAACGGCGCAGGTTTTCCTGCACGAGGCGTCCCATGCTGCGTAGACCCGAGAGCGAAATCTGGTTTTCCGGCATCCGGATCCGCAGCGAACGGCGCGCGATGGAAGACGCATAATCGCCAATCCGCTCCAGATCGCCCGTGATTTTCAGCGCCGCCACGATCTCACGCAGATCGCCCGCCATCGGGCTTCGCAACGCCAGAAGACGGATCGCGAGGCTCTCGACCTCACGTTCGAGCTGGTCCACTTCCGGGTCCTGACGCGCCGCTGCATCGGCAGCTTCCTCGTTACGGTCCGCAATGGCGGACAGCGCGAGGGCGACCTGATTTTCCACGATGCCGCCCATCTGCGCCATCATGGAGCGGAGCTGGCCCAGCTCCTGTTCGTAGCTTTTGACGATGTGAGATCTGTCAGCCATGACGCGTTATCCAAACCTGCCGGTGATGTAGTCCTGGGTCTGCTGCTGCTTCGGATTGGTGAACATCCGGTCCGCGCTGTCCACTTCGATCAGACGCCCCATGTAGAAGAACGCTACCTGATCCGCACAGCGTGCAGCCTGCTGCATGTTGTGGGTCACGATCGCAATCGTGAACTCTTCCTTAAGCTCGTCAAGCAGTTCTTCAATACGCGCTGTGGAAATCGGGTCGAGCGCCGAGGTCGGTTCGTCAAGCAGCAGAACTTCAGGCCGCGTTGCAATAGAGCGTGCAATGCACAGACGCTGCTGCTGACCGCCGGAAAGACCGGAAGCAGGAGCGTTCAGACGGTCCCGAACTTCGTTCCACAGCGCCACACGCGTCAGGACGTCCTGAACGCGCGCATCCATGTCCGCCTTGTTCAGCTTTTCATGCAGACGCACACCGAACGCAATGTTGTCATAGATCGACATCGGAAACGGCGTCGGCTTCTGGAACACCATACCCACACGCGCACGCAGGATATTCAGGTCCAGATCATGATCCAGAATATTGCGCCCGTCGAACATCACTTCGCCAGTCGCGCGCTGGCCGGGATACAGGTCATACATGCGGTTGAAAATCCGCAACAACGTGGATTTACCACAGCCGCTCGGCCCGATCATGGCCGTTACCCGACGGGCCTGAAAATCCACCGAAATGTCATGCAGGGCGTGGTTTTCGCCATAATAGAAATTCAGGTTGCGAACAGCCAGCGCCACTTCAGGGCTCTTCGCCGCCTGCGGATCAGTCTTGGTCATCATGGAATCCTGTGTCATCCCCTGCGATGTTCCCGGGGTCATCCGCGTCGCGCCGAGACACGGACGGCAATATTGATGGCCAGCACACCCATCGTCACCAGAAGCGCACCGGCCCAGGCAAGCTGTACCCAGTCTTCATAGGACGCACCGGCATACTGGTAGATCGTCACCGGCAGGCTCGCCATCGGGCGGGTGAGGCTGAAAGACCAGTTCTGGTTACCCAGCGACGTAAACAGCAGCGGCGCCGTCTCACCGCTCACGCGGGCCAGCGCCAGAAGAATACCCGTCAGCACGCCCGTCTTGGCTGAGCGCAGGCACAGTGACAGCGTCACCCTCCAGCGCGTTGCTCCCAGAGCCGCACCCGCCTCGCGCATGGCGGTCGGGACGAGGCGCAGCATGTCCTCGGTCGTGCGAACAATGATCGGGACAGCCAGAATGGCTAGAGCAACGGAACCGGCCAGCGCGGAGAAATGTCCGAACGGCGCCACCATGACCTGATAGACGAACAGACCAACCAGAATGGACGGCACAGACATCAGCACGTCCGAGACGAACCTAACGCAGGATGCGAATTTGTTCGTATCCGTCCCGTATTCCGAGAGATAGATCCCGCACCCAAGCCCGAGCGGCGTCGCCATCAGCAGCGCCAGAAACGTCTGGATCAGACTGCCCACGATGGCATTCGCCAGACCGGAAGACGAGCCCGGCGGCCCCATCGGCTTCATGATCGCCGCAGCGGACAGTCCGGCAAGCCCGCGGGACAGCAGGGTCCACAAGATGGACGCCAGCACCAGCACAAGGATGCCTGCCATGACCATCCCGAAAGCGGTCGCCACATGATCGGCGCTCCGACGACGGGCCGCACGGGGGTTGGGCTTCCAGCCGTTTGTGGAGACGACGCTATCGCTCATTTCGTATTCCCCCGCAGCATCCGCGCCAGCGCTAGACTGGCGAATGACAGCAGCATCAGGATGAAGCCCAGCGCCAGAAGCGCCGAAAGCCGAAGAGATCCAGCCGGACTTTCCGGGAACTGAAGGGCGATCAGGGACGCGACCGTGCTGCGCGGGGCAAATAGCGACCAGCCGACAGCCGTCACGTTCCCGATTACGAAGGTTACAGCCATGGTCTCGCCCAGCGCGCGGCCCATGCCCAACACGATCGCACCGATCATGCCAGAGCGGGACCACGGCACCACTACCTTCCACATCACGTCCCAGCGCGTGGCCCCAAGGCCATACGCGCTTTCACGCAACATATTGGGCATGGCCGCGAAGACGTCACGCATCACGGCCGTCATGAACGGCGCAATCATGACAGCCAGAACCAGACCGGCCGTCATAAGACCCGTTCCGAACGGCGCACCATGAATGATGAATCTGATGCCCGGCACATGCTTGAAATGATGGGTCAGGAAAGGCTGGACCGTCCGCGCCATGAAGGGAACGATCGTAAAAAAGCCCCACATGCCAAAGATGATCGACGGCACGGCGGCCAGAAGCTGGACCGCAGTCCCCACGATGGCGGCAATCCGGGGCGGCGCCATCGCCGTTAGCCAGAATGCCGTGCCAAACGCCAGCGGCAGCGCAATCGCCACACCGATCAGCGTACTGACAATCGTTCCGAACAACGGCGCCCAGGCACCATAGAGATCCGCGACCGGATTCCAGACATCACTGAAGGCAAAGCCCAGACCAAACGTCCGAAACGCCTGGCTTCCCCCAATGCCCATGAGGACCACAAGGCCGCCCAGCACCACGAGAACCAGCAGCGCCGATACCGCCACCAGAAAATGGAAGGCGGTATCAGGACCGCTGCGGCGGCTTCCACTTTTGGAAGCACCGGCCGTGTCGCGGGCCTCTTCGGACGGCGTGGCTGTGGCAAGGGTCATGCGTGAGAAGCTCTGACTTGAAAAACGGGCATTATCCGGCGACCGAAGCCACCACATCAGTGCATTAGCCCTCCTGTCAGGGAAGAACAACCGGAACAGGAACGACACCGGATGAAAGATTTATGTCATCACCGCACCAGATGCCTGAAACAGGCCTTGGCAAACCTTAAGAAAAGCCGGGGAAGAGGGGCTGTTCCAAAACAGAAAACCATCAGATCAGAAATGGGAACACCTTCAACGGAACCTCCCTAAGGATAACACGTTTGGAACACTGACAGCCCCGCACAAAGCGGAGTGCCAAGATATCTCAGCGGCTTTGACGGCCCCCTGAAACGGGCCGCGGGCCAATGCTCAGGAGTATTCCCATGGTTTCCAGAACAGACCGTCACGTGACGCAGAACAACACTGCGGACAACACCAAAAATGTTTCCATCGAAACGCTGAACGCCCGCCTGTCGGACCTGATCGATCTGGCGCTGATCACCAAGCAGGCTCACTGGAACCTCAAGGGCCCGCAGTTCATCGGCGTTCATGAGATGCTTGATGGCTTCCGCACCAGCATTGACGGCTATTCCGACACAGTTGCAGAGCGTGCCGTACAGCTTGGTGGAACAGCGCTCGGGACCGTGCAGGACGTTTCCAAAAACAGTGCCTGCACGCCTTATCCGAACAACATCTATCGCGTTGCGGACCACCTCGCAGCGCTGATCGATCGCTATGCGACCGTGGCGAACAACGTGCGTGAGTCCATCAAGACGACGGACGAAGCAGGCGATGACGACACGGCCGATATCTTCACGGAAGTGTCCCGCGGCCTCGACAAGCATCTGTGGTTCCTTGAAGCCCATGTTCAGGAGCCGACAGGCCAGATGCGTGATGGCGACCACAAGGGCAGCCGCGGCTGATCCGAACGGTTTGGCCGAAGAATGAAGAACGCCCTGCAGGCTTCCTGCAGGGCGTTCTGACGTTCAGAAGCAGCGTTCGAGATGCTCCCGCGCAAAGACGAGTTTTTCGTCTTCATGACACGATTGCGCATCTGAACATGACGGGGCAATCAGAGTCGCAAGATATTCAAAGTCGCGGTTCTGCAACGGCTCCGGAATGGCGTCCGGTTCTTGCTGCACAATCCAACCCTTCGTTAACTCCCGCAGATTTCCCCATTCCCGTACGCCCTCCGGACATGGCGGAGGCACCATGCCTGCTTTTGTCGCCACGGCCAGGTCGTGAATATCCGGCTCCGTCAGCAGGGCAGGTTTAGACAAAGAGTCTTTTTTGCAAACCCAGCTCCGCAGAGCAGTTTTCAAAACTGAAATGACTTCATTGTCCATCATCCCCGGCTCCTTTCCTGTTTGTGATCCTGCTCACAAGGTCGTCATACCGACTCAGATAGTCATCCAGACAGAGCTCCGCTTCGGCATAACGCCGCGCCTCCTGCCCCAGTCGGCGTGCGGTTCGACGGTCCTCCAGAAGCTGGAGCGTGGCCTCGGCAATTGCCGATGAGTCCAGAAACGGCACCAGCCGGCCCGTAACATCATGCGTGATGAATTCCCTGACCGGTGCCGTGTCGCTTCCGATGATCGGGCATCCTGTCGCCATGGCTTCGCGCAGGGACCAGGACGCGACGAACGGATAGGTCAGATACAGATGGGCGTCCGACCGCCGCAGCAAAGCCCGAAAATCATCGTACTCGACCTTGCCGACAAAATGGACGCGATCAAGATCCAGCTTGCCTTCCAGTTCGCGCAGCATGAACTCGCGCCAGCTTCCGCCGCCAGGAGGAAGCGTGCCGTAGCTGACCCTGTCTCCACCCACGAGAATGATCTGCACGTCTTTGCGTTCGGCCAGAATGCGGGGCAGCGCGCGCATGACGACGTGAAAACCGCGATAAGGCTCAAGATCGCGGGCGACATAGGTGACGAGCGCGTCTTTCGGCGTGATCCGCACCCCGTTGATGACAAGATTGCGCCGTCTGGCCTGCGGCTCGGGAGAGCAGAGGTCCAGATTGACGCCTTCCCGCAGCAGAGAAATCTTTTCCTGCGCCCATCCGGGATAGGTGCCGCGCTGGAATTGCGTCGGACTTTGACCATATCCGTTTTTCAGGCAGAGGGCCTGCAGATTGATTGAATTCTTGACCCGAACCGCGGCCGCCAGTTCCGGCGACGGCGGGAATTCGGGATCGAACCCCACGTCATTCTGATCCGCGTGGTAGAAAAACTCGAAATAGCCGAGGATCGGGCAGTCAGGAAAAACATCCCCCAGATTGAGCAGTTCGCCCCAGCCGTGATGTCCGACGATGATATCCGGCTCATAGCCCAGCCCCTTGAGCGTACGCGCCGCGGTTGCGACGGCTTCGGCACGGAGCAGGCCATATTCGAACTCCCTCAGATGAGGGTGCGTCTCCATCGAAGGCAGACGCGGCACGCGGTAGATGGCGCGTCGGACGCCAGGAATATGATTGTTGTTCGCCTCCGAAATGAAGACGATCTCATGATCCTGCGCGAGAAGATGCCGGACAAAATGCAGGAACTGTCCCGGGAAATTCTGATGGACGAAGAGATAGCGCACGACGTCTCCGGAGCGACTGAAAGCCTCCGTGAAGTCCTGTTCGCGCACGGAGAAGACAGCAGATGGCGGCAGTTTTCAAAAAATCCGGGAAAGAAAATCTTCTTCCCCGGTCACTGTGTCAGACCTGAACGGATCAGGAGGCCTTGACTGATTTGCGCTTTCTGGGCGTGGCAGGCTTGGCCGGAGCATCAGCCGCTTTTGTAGCGCGGGACTTGGGCGCAGCCTTGGTGGGGGCCGTCGGTGCTGGTGCCTCTTCTCCTGCGGGCACGATCTCCAGCAGAAAGGCTTCCAGAGGGGCGAGGCTTTCAGCTTCCAGCGCTTCGGTTCCATCCACGGGGCCAAGACGCGTCCCGTCGATGAAAGATGCGGTAAGACGGATCTTGGACGTCTTTGCAGACTCGCCCTTCAGACGGACGCGCAGTCCAAGGATCGGCAGAGCCATGCCGCGCGATCCACAATACTGACCACCTTCAGCCCAGGGAGACAGCCAGCCTTTGCCCAGAACGGCCTGATATTCGATGTCCGACGCAGGAACGCCCGTCTCGGGAGCAATGCTGAAACCTTCGATCCAGCCCTGACTGCCCGGAACGCCCATCCAGTGTCCGATACCGCTCGTTACGTCACCACGACGCTGGATATGCGCGGAAATGTCTTTCGAAACGGCGGCTTCGACAGGAACGGCCACAGGCTCGGCCGCGGCTTCCGGCGCCTTCGGAACTGGGGACACAGGCGCAGAAGACACAGGCGCAGCTTCCGAGACAGCCGACTGCGCCGGGGATGCGGTGATAGGGCCAGCCAATTGTGCAACCTGCAAGCGTGGGGCGGCGTGTGTGCTGCCCGGTTCCTGATAGGTTGTCACAAGAACGGCGGCCGGACCACGCATGACCCGAACGAGCGCCGCGCCGTTCGAACCGCCGATCCAGCCGTCCTCTTCAAAGGTGCTGACGGTCACGATCCCCGGGGGGGTTCCCGGCGCGCGAGAAATTCTGACGCCCGGCAGTCCGGCGGGGCCGGCAGGAGCCTGACCGGCTGCATGGAAAATGCAGAAAATCCCTGCATCCAGCACCATCATATGTGCACCGGCCTTAAGGTCGATGACCCGGTTCTGTCGTGATGCTTCGGCGGCGTTAGACATTCCCTACTCCCAATTGCGTCCGTTCTTGCGGGCAATAATACTGGCATGTTCCATGAACTGTCACGAATGGTCGTCACAGTTATGAGCGGTATCCCGACGATGTGTTACAACAGTCTTCGACAAATACCGGTTCCTGTTCAAACAACATAATGGACTGTTTCGTTAGAAAAGGTAAACCACCCCTCACCGCGCATCTCCCCAGCGTCTGAGCAGCAGCATGGCAAGCTGAAATGGCGGCATTCCAAGCGGTACGGCCAACCCGGTTCCGCTGCGATTGACGCGCTCTCCCTGTGCGCCCAGATCGAAGCAGACAGCCTCCAGACCGCTGCGCCAGATCTGTCCCAGGGCGTAGCACCAGGTCTCGGGCGCAATGGAAGGAATCAGCCCGACATCCGGCTGCTGCTGGCAGATGAGAGCCTGCACCTCGTCTTCGCGATATTCCCCCGTCACCCGCACCCCGAGCGCCATCAGGGTATCGTCGTCATGTGTGTGCCCGACCAGTGAGAGTTCAATTGGCAGGCGATGTATCTGGATTTCCGCCGCAAGTGCGAGCAGTGCGTCATATCCCTTCCACTGGCTGATTCCGCCCACCACACACACACGGAGCGGCTGTGCACTGACAGAGTGACGGCCTGTCCGAATGAATTTACGGAGCGCGGTGTCATCTTCCAGCGCAACAGCCTCAATCGTCAGGCCGGGGAAATGCCGCCGGATCCGCCGCACGGTGTCCTCACACGGCGCCATGAGCCGACGGGCGCTGGACAATTCCCGCCCTGAACGGGCCACGAGATCGGAGACTGAAATGTCTTCCCCAAGATAACCGCCCCAGCGTGTCACACACTGTTCACATCCGGCGATGTCAGGTTCACCGCAATAACGGCCTTCTCCATCGCAAAGCGAAATACGCGGGCAGAACCAGACGTGATCGTGAATGAACACGTCATACGGCACGCCCAGCCGCTCATGCAGCGTTCTGATACAGGGCGCATGACCGATCAGATGATGCCATTCAACGGATTCAACATGCACGTCCCGGAGCACGTCCAGCAAAAGCGGCAGTTCGTCGGGAAGGCGAAATTTCAGGTTGGGGAAGCGCTTGCTGTCCAGAGCATCTTCCACACAACAGCCCTGTTCATGGGGACGCAATGCCAGCGCAAATCCACCCTCGGCTTCAAACGCTTCCGAGCGCTCACGCACCACGCGCCCCACGCCGCCTCCGGCGTCATGCTGCACCATCAACATCGTAGCCCTGTCCCGAGCCACACGGATCAGACGGGCAATATCCAGCCTGCGTCGCGTGTCGTGCAGCGGATCGGCCTCAATGAAGCGCTGCACCAGCCGGTCATAGCCGGGATGCAGAGCATTGAGAATCTTCAGGTTGCGAGCGCCAAGAGACTTCCGTGCCGTTCCGAACGACGCCGACCCGACATGCGCGACAAACAGTTCAGGCGCGACGACATGCCGGAACCCCTTCGCAGACGCCCGAAGGCAGAAATCGTTTTCCTCGCCATAGCCCTGCGCGAACAGATCTTCCCGGAACAGGCCGATCTCGGCCAGACACTCCGCAGAAATCGCCATGCAGAACCCGTGAGCCGTCGGCAGATCCGGCACGTTGCGGGATGGCGCATCATCGTACCTGAACGTCGCCTGACACAGCCGGTCCAGAGCCCGCATCTCCACAAGCGAAGGGACCGGATTGGGACGGTCCACGGCGGGATAGGACAGGATTGTCGCATCATTGGAGAAGGGGGTCACTGTCCCGACATCCTTCAAGGCCAGCCTCGCCCGCAATCGCTCGACCCAGCCTGCGGGAACGAGCGTATCGCTGTTGAGCAGAAGAATATCCCGCCCCTCAGCCGCCCTCATGCCGTCATTGGCGGATATCGGAAAACCGCAGTTCCGGGAGTGACGGATCAGAGTAATCCGCCCCTGCTCTGCCAGTTGGTCGAGCTCTCGCGCCAGAAGGGGTTCTGGAGTAGCGTCATCTACGACAATCACCGGGACATCAACCGGACACGTCGACAGCACGCTGCGCAGACAATCCATCGTTCGGCGCAGATCCGCATAAACCGGGATCACGACCGCACAGCCGGGGCTGGCACGGGGCCGATGTGGGCGCATCTTCCACGCTCTGACCTTTGTGGGACGTAACCCGATGGGGAGAGTGTCAGTAAGTCCTGAAACCAGTTGCCCCACGCGCGGATCGACGGGGGCACCCGTCAGAAGACGTCCGTTCTCGTCACGCAGTTCCAGAAGATCCATATCCTTTTCGGGGAGGCGGCTGGCCGGAACATGAAAGACCCTCGTGCGCGCCAGAGGAATATCGCTGTCCACGTCCTCCGAAAACACCTTAGCCCAGACAGTGGTGCCATCCCAAAGCAGGATACGAGGACTGTATTCGGGTTCAGCGGGCGTCCAGATCCAGCCTCTCAGTCCGTCAGTGGCAGCTTCAACAAAGGCTTCACACCGCGTCAGGGCGGCAATATCCAACGGACTGCCCAGAACCTGCCGACGTCCCACCCTGATTTCCAAAGAACGGGCCGAGCGCCAGCCTTCCGGCAGGTCGTATGTGCCGCTGCCCGCGCCCTGAAGATGCTCCTGCCCATCCAGAAACAGCCTGAATGGTCGGGAAGTCTCGACAAAGACGGAGCCTGTATTGGATGCCGTCATCCAACCCGGACGCCCTGCCGCAGACGCGATCTGTCCTGCCAGCGGATATGTCTGCGGTGTAGCGTGAAAGCGCGAGAGGGCCGCCTGCATCCTGCGTGCGGCGTCCTCCATCCGCTGAAGTCGTACGAGACAGATGACTTCCAGAAATGCCGCTTCCCGCAGATCGAAATCCTGTCGCAATTTCTCCATTCGCATGAGGCAATCAAAGACGCGCCCCGCAGACAGGCAGGCCAGACCGACAGACCATTTCAGATTGGGATTATGCCGGGACATTCTCTCGGCGCGCTCAAGCCAGAACAGGCCGAGGGATGTATTGCCGACCTGAAGTGCCGCCTGCCCCCGGGCGAAAGCATCCTGTGCCCGGCGGCTCATGGCCTCCCGCCACCGGTGCCGGTCTTCTGCACTGACAATCCGGCCAAAACCCGCGAAGGATGCGTCCGGTTTGCGTCCGCTGGACGCGGGAGGATCAGAAGACACGCAGATCAGTCATCGTCGTCAGGCTGCGCTTCGTCCAGAAGGGCCAGTTCCGCTTCGGCATCCTTGATGTTCTGCGCTTTCGCCCGTTCCAGCCAGATGCGTCCCTCTACCGGGTCCGTCACGCCTGCCAGCCCACGGCAGAGATAACGACCCAGCATCATCTGGGCCAGACCGTTGCCGCGCTGGGCGGCCTTACGGAACCATATCTGTGCCTGAGGCCGGTTCTCGGGAACATCATGACCGCCGCCGTAAAGCGCAGCCAGCGAGAACATGGCATCCACATTGCCGCTTTCCGCCGCCCTGCGATACAGTGTCAGGGCTTTTTCATGGTCCCGGCGTCCATTGATGTTTCCGTCAACCAGCAGCCCGGCAACCATAACCTGAGCTTCGGCCATGCCGGCATCCGCCGCTTTTTCCATCCAGTACAAGGCCTGTGTCGGATCCGGCTGAACGTCACGACCTTCCAACAGCATCCTGCCATACCAATACTGGGCATTGACCACACCATCCGCGGCCTTCTGCATCCAGCGCGCAGCCTCACGGCCATTCTGCTCACCAGTAACACCTTCGGCGTAGCAGACGCCGAGATTGTAAGCTCCGATCAGATCACCTTTTTCCGCTGCTTTCTCAAACCGGGTATGCAGAGCCTGCTTCTCGTCAGGGGTCGCGGAAGCGCCTGCAAGGATCAGGTTTCCAAAATCGGCATCGGCGTGCGCATCGCCTGACTCGGATGCAATTTTGAACCAGTGCGCTGCGACATCCGGGTCCTGATGCACCCCGTTCCCTGTCAGATACAGCAGCCCCAGAGCCCGCGCCGCGCCCGCATGTTTCTGTTCGGCTGCCAGACGATACCACTTGGCCGCTTCAACAAGATTGGGCGGCAGATCGCCCCCGTTGGCACACAAATCGCCAAGGAGGGCCGCAGATTGCGTATCACCATTCGTCGCAGCGCGCTTCAGCCAGGTTTCCGCACGCCCGTAATGTCGGCGGATCCCGGTCCCTTCCAGAAGCATCAAACCGTAGCGGGCTTGCGCGGTGACGATATTGCGCTCGGCCGCTTCATGGAAATATGTTGCGGCCTTGCCAAGATCGCGCGGCACACCCGAACCCGACTCATACATCCGGCCAAGAATGTCGAACGCTGTTCCAAGACCGCCTTTCGTCGCTTCCGTCAGATGTTGGGCAGCAGAGGCAAGCGCCTCACCTGTCCGCGCATCATCAAGAATGGCAAGCGCTACCCCCAGATGACCCTGCGAACATCCGGCGGCGGCAGAACGGTCATACCAGGAACGGGCCTGTGAAAGATCGCGCAGATCGTCTGGCCCGTTCGTCAGGATATAGCCCAGCAACGCCTGTGCGTCGGGCGATCCGGC
Source organism: Gluconobacter sp. Dm-73 (assembly GCF_018256215.1). Lineage (NCBI taxonomy): Bacteria > Pseudomonadati > Pseudomonadota > Alphaproteobacteria > Acetobacterales > Acetobacteraceae > Gluconobacter > Gluconobacter sp. Dm-73. The sequence continues at coordinate 185,416 of NZ_JAERLW010000003.1, forward strand.
CTCGGCAGCGATCCGGGCCCAGTGAAGGCCGAGGTGAAAATCCGGGCGTCTGGGGCCTGCTGAGGGAACGTGAGAGAGATCAAGCCCTGCCTGCGCAGGCCGGATTTCAAATCCTTCCGGCAGCCCGACCGTATAGAGCGTTGCCAGAACGAAAGCTGCTTCGATATGCCCCGCCTGTGCCGCCTGATAGATCCAGCGTGCCCCTTCTTCCAGGCTGGGAGGCACCCCAATCCCATCCAGATAGGCCCGCCCGACACGGAATGATGCTTCCGCATCGCCTGCCGCGGCGAGGCGGCTGAGAAGAGCAAATCCCTGAACAGCCTTGCCGGTTTCCGTCAGACGGATGGCATGATCCAGCTTCCCTTTCGAAGAAAACAGGGCAGCAAGGCGAGATTTGAACGACATGGGCAGCGCGGATCCTGAATGACTGTCGTGCTGGAACGCCCGGACTTTAGCAGGCGTTCCCCTTGAGCGTTTTTAGGAACGCTCCATGTCTTTGTTATGGCTCCCTCATGCCATTGGTGAGCGCGGGCGTAATCTTGTTGAACAGATACTGCAGCACAGTCCGTTTTCCGACATCGATATCGGCAGTCAGGGACATACCCGGCATCGGATGGAAGAACGAAGGCTGACCGTGCAGCGTGTAACGATCAATCCGCAGACGCACGCGATAGATACCCGACGCAGTGGAATCTTCGGAAGACTGGCTTGCATTACCACCAGCGCCATTGCCCCCCTGCGATGAAGGCGTGAAGGCATCGGCACTGATGATACGAACCGTCGCTTCCGCACCACCATACTGGTCATAGGGGAATGTCGCGAATTTCAGGAGCGCATGGTCTCCGACCTGAACGAAACCCACGTCCTGCGACCGCATTACGGCTTCCATCTCCAGCCCATATCCCGTGGGAACGAGGGTGATGAACTGACCCGCTGACTGCAGCACAGAACCAACCGAGCCCTGCCCGATGGTCAGGACGATACCGTCTTCCGGCGCCCGCAGGAGAACGAGATCCTGACGCAGACGGGCTTTTTCAAACGAGCTGCGATACTCCGCCAGATGGTGACCGGCTTCCGTCAGTTCCGAATAGATCTTGGCCTGCCAGTTACCGATATAGCCTTCACGTTCGGCCTTCATGGCGGCCAGCTTTTTTTCGGCCGAGTTGGCGCTCTGCTGGGCAGCGATTTCCGAACGCTCGGCTTCCATCAGATCGGTCTGGGCCCCGAGGGTCGACAGGCGGGAACCAACCTGATCAGCCTGTTCGCGCTGACGCATCTGCAGGACTTCGGACGCAACGCGCATCTTGCTGCCATACATGGCCGCATTGGCGCGATAACCCTGAATATCACTTTCAAGACCTGCGATCTGCTGATCGTAATTGTCGACATGGCCCTGATATTCCGCCTTACGACGCAGGAAAGCAGCACCCTGCTCCACGGATGCCGGATCGTTCAAATTGACTTTGTACTCCTGCCCGGCAGCTTCCGCTTTCAGACGGTCATATTCAGCCTGATAGGCATCGCGCTGCACCCGCATGTTCGTGATATCGGCTTCGGTCACGGTCGGATCGAGATGAGCAAGCACCTGACCCTTCTTCACGAAATCGCCAACCCTGACGTCAATCGAGCGGATGATCGCCGTCTCAAGTGGCTGCACGACGATGGTTGGCTGTGTGGAAATCAGGCGACCGGGCGTTGAGACAACACGGTTGATCGGAAAGAACGCCATGGCGGCCAGGGACGCCATAAACAGCCCCCCGATCAGCAGGATGATGTAACGCGCCGAGGGTGTGGCCGGAAGATTGACCAGCCCTGCCGTTGGCGAATGGAATTCCAACAGCGCCAGCGGAGTATCATCAGGCGCGAAGGGGTCCGTGGCAGAGCGCGGAATGTGCTGGTTGAAGTCTTCGTCGGACTGTCGGGGGCCCCGGTCATCCTTCGGAATCATGTCGGAAGAGCTCATGATTACTCTCCTTCAGTCAGTTGCCCGGCAGAGCCAGGAACGTCGTTATCTGTCATGTGCCGGTTCTGCTGGAGCCAGAGCATCCGGTAGATCTCGCAGCGTTCGAGCAGAACCCGGTGCGGTGCGATATCGATCAGCTTGCCCTTGTCCATCACGGCGATCTGATGACAGTTCACAAGCGAGGACAGACGATGGGAGACAATCACCATCGTTCGACCCTTGCCGATCCGCTGCAGGTTGGCGTTCACGAGCGCTTCGGATTCCGGATCCAGAGCCGAAGTCGCCTCGTCAAGGATCATGAGCTTCGGATCGCTGATGACCGCACGGGCGATTGCGAGCCGCTGCCGTTGTCCGCCCGAGATGTTGGTCGAACCTTCTTCAATCCATGTATCGTAACCGGCAGGCATGCGCTCAATGAACTCTTCGGCCCCCGCAAGACGTGCAGCCCGGATGGCGTCATCGATCGTCAGCCCCGGGCGCCCCGCCGTAATATTGTCGCGGATTGTGCCCCGAAACAGGAAGTTGTCCTGAAGCACCACACCGAACGAACGGCGCAGATGCGTCAGGTTGATTTCCCGCAGATCCACACCGTCAAGACGCAGATAGCCAGTATAGTTGCGGCTCACACCCTGCAGGAGGCGGGTAATCGTCGACTTGCCAGACCCTGAACGTCCCACAAGGCCGAGCATCGTGCCCGCCGGGATATCGAACGTCACATCATTCAGGGCTTTGCTGGTCGATCCCGGATATGTGAAATCAACATTCATGAAAGATAGAGCCCCTTTAATAACGGGGCGCATGCCGGTTGTCAGGGCCTTGGTTTCCGTTGGCTGGTTCAGCACCAGACCGGCCTCGCCAAGGGAAACACTAACTTCGTTGAAGGCTTCCATCAGCCTGGCGAGATTGACCAGAGGACTGGCGACACGGCCACCCAGCATCATAAAGCCCATCAGCGCACCCGCCTGAATCGAACTTGCGTTCGTCAAAATCAGGTAGGCGCCGATCAAAATAATGCCGCGATTGATGAAGATTTCGAACGGCATGGCAAGGGTCTGCGGCCAACTAGCCATGCGTCCGGCAGCCAGTTTCCAGCGCACCACTTCGGCTGTCCGCTCATCCCATATTTCACGCCGCGTGGCTTCCAGAGCAAGCGTTTTGACCGTCCGGATACCAGCGACCGTCTCGTAGAGGACGGAGCCACGCTTCATGTCCGCAACAACCTGTCGGCCCATGACACGCGTCACAGGGGGCAGGAAAATCACCACGATAAGGCCGATGCAACCGGCGGCAGCCAGCGTCATCCAGGCCAGCGTAGAGCTGATCACGAACAGCACGGGAAGAATTACGACAAGCGTGAAAAGATCCAGCAGGGTTGTCATCAGCTGGCCGGTCAGAAAATCCCTGACCTTGAAGACGGACATGAACCGCCCCAGAATCTCACCCGTCTGCTCGCGTTCGTAGAATTCGAGCGGAAGAGCAAGCAATCTGTTGAAGGCATGCAGCGAAATTCTGGCGTCCAGACGCGTAGACAGGATCAGGGACAGTTCGCGCCGGGCATAAGTCAGCAGGATTTCGTAAAACGAAAGAATGATAACAAAGCCACTCAGCGAGATGAGGGTCGCCATGGAATGGTAGTTCACCACCCGGTCAATAACCTGCATCACAATCAATGGTGGAAAAATCTGAAGAATACTCAGCACCATCGACCCGAAGGCGATGTCTCGCATGATCTTCTTTTCGCGCAACACCATCTTGACGAACCACAGCAGGTCGAACTTGGCGTCAGCCTCGGACTCATCACGACGGCGTTTGACCAGCAGGACATCACCAGTCCAGACCTGCATGAGCCGCAGTTCATCGACCGGAACCGGCGCGTCTCCATCGCCACCCATCGGGTCACGCAGCCAGACCACGCCTTTTTCAGCATCGGCGCGGACCATAAGCCCAGCCGATCCATCCTTGAACATCAGAACAACAGGCGGGGCATTGCGGATTTTGACCAGATAACGCCAGCGAAGACGCATACCTTTGGCGACAGCGCCCTGGTCCGTCAGCCATCTTGCCAAAGTGGCAGGGGACGGTGAATCCTCCCCCGGCTCGGCCGCAAAATCGCGGATATCCAGTTCCAGACCGTGATAACGGGCTGCGGCCAGCACGGCATAAAGCCGAATGACGGTCGGACTGACTCTTCCGCCCGGGCCTGACAAGCTCTGGGTATGCTCCACGAAATGTCCTCTATGCTGTTGTCGCGCCAAAGGCGGACCAAAGGGCGGCACCAAAGGCAGGAACGCCAGTTCGTCTTCTCATGAATAGAGAAGACTCTCTTTTCCGTCACCACCCCTACAGGCCGGAACGGAAAAATACCTGATGCCAGCATAGTCCAGAAGGATCAAAAACTCATTAACAGCTTCAGGAACAGTTCCGGCATTGCATGCGTATTTTTCGTACGCCTGCAATGCTGGGAACCCATTACTTCGTCGTATAGCCACCATTGACCAGAATGGTTTGTCCGGTCATCCACCAGCCATCCGACACCAAACAGCGAACGATCGGGACGATGTCTTCGATATCGGTCAGGCCGGTCCGGCTTAAAGACGACAGCGCGGCTGCGGTTTTGTGATAGGCCACCGCCTCAGGCGCTTCCTGACCATAAAAGAACGGCGTATCCATCGGGCCCGGTCCAATGGCGTTGACGGAAATACCGCGGCTTCCGAACTCCTTCGACGCCGCGCGCGTCACATGTTCGACGGCAGCCTTGGACCCGGCATAGGTTGAATAAAACGGTGTGTAGGCACCCAGCAGGGACGTGACGATCGTGAGCAGCTTGCCGTTGTCGTTCAGATGACGTCCGGCTTCCTTGATAAAGAAATAAGCCGCCTTTGCATTGACCGCGAACATCTCGTCATACTCGTCCTCGGATGTCTCGAGAATGGGCTTCTTGAGAACTTTTCCGGCCGTGTTAATGGCAATATCCGGCTTTCCGAAAGCCGCGACAACCGCTTCGAACAGTCGGGAATTCGCTCCGGCAGTCGTCAGATCGCCCTGAAACGCCTGTGCCTGAACACCGAGCTTCGTAAGCGCCGCCACTGTTGCGTCCGCCTCAGCTTTCGTGGCGGCGCTGTTGTAATGAATGGCGATGGCAGCCGCGCCCTGAGCGGCGAGATCCAGAGCGATCAGCCTACCGAGATTTTTGGCGCCTCCCGTAATGAGAGCGGTTTTTCCCTTGATGCTGTGATCGGCCATGAGAGGATGTCCTCGCAATGATGGATGATGACAGGGACTATGATTTGTCGATAAATCCGGAAAAAGTCTGAAATTCTGACATCATCCGTCAGATTTTCCGAACAAACACGGAAGACATCATGGACCGGATCGACCTGCTTCGTATTTTCATCCGGGTTGCGGAAAGCGGCAGTTTTACGCATGCGGCCGATACGCTTCAGATGCCCCGCTCCACGGTTTCGACCGCCATTCAGGAACTGGAAAACCGGCTCGGCACGCAGTTGCTGGCGCGGACGACGCGTTCCGTACGGCTCACCGATGACGGACAGAGGTTTCAGCAGACAGCCCTGCGGCTTCTGGGGGATTTCGAGGAAGCCGAGAGCCAGTTCCGGCTGCACAGTTCGGAAACGCGCGGTCATGTGCGGGTCAACCTGCCCAGCCGGATCGGGCGACTGGTGGTGGCTCCCGCCCTGCCCGCGTTTCTGGAACAGTATCCAGGGCTCGATATCGAGCTCGGCATGACGGATCGCAGCATCAATCTGGCCGAAGATGGAACAGACTGTGTGCTCCGGGTCGGCCCCTTGCAGGATTCCAGTCTGATCGGGCGCAGGCTCGGCCTCTTGCCCGTCTTCAATGTCGCAAGCCCGTCCTATCTGGACCGTTTCGGCACTCCCCTAAAGCCTGATGACCTGTCAGCCCATCAGGCCGTTCTCTATGCCTCCCCCTCCACCGGGCGGATCGAGGCATGGGAATGGGAGCAGGACGGCCGGGAAGAAAGCCGCGCGGTTCAGGGGCGTGTGACGGTGAACAGTGCGGAAGGATTGGTCGCCTGCTGTCTGGCCGGGCTCGGCCTCGCGCAACTGCCAGCTTATGACGTCCTGCCCCATCTCCGTTCTGGAGAACTGGTGGATGTCCTGCCGCAATGGCGGGCCGCGGCCTTGCCGATGACACTGCTCTTCCCACACAGAAAGCATCTCTCCCGCAGGCTCGAAGTCTTTACGGAGTGGCTGACGGGGCTTCTGGAACAACACTGCTTTCCCCATGAACTCCGGGACTGAACAAAGAAGAGAGGTCTTTCCTTTTGGTCTTTAGTGAGCCATCTAAAGACAGACTTTTCCAGTCCTGATTGGATCTCCGATGCAGCTTTCCCGCATCTATGCGTCCCTGCCCGAGCAGTTTTCCGCCCCCCTCACCCCGACGCCGCTCCGCAATCCGCAGATCGTTGCACTGAACGAGCCTCTGGCGCGGGAACTGGGACTGGACCCGGACTGGCTCCGCAGCCCGGCAGGGCTTGCATTTCTGGGTCACGGAAGCCGACCGGATGGCACATCTCCGGTGGCAATGGCCTATGCGGGGCATCAGTTTGGGCATTTCGTTCCAAGCCTTGGCGACGGCCGGGCGATGCTGGTCGGAGAAGTGACGGATCGGGCGCGGCGGCTTCGGGACATCCATCTCAAAGGCTCCGGGCCGACGCCGTTTTCACGACGCGGCGACGGACGGGCCGCTCTGGGGCCGGTCCTGCGGGAATATGTGGTGAGCGAGGCCATGCACGCGCTCGGCATTCCGACCACGCGCGCATTGGCCACCCTGACAACGGGCGAGAGCGTGATGCGCGAGACCATGCAGCCCGGCGGCGTCATTGTGCGGATTGCGTCCAGCCATGTGCGGGTCGGGACGTTCCAGTATTTCGCGGCACAGGGCGACACGCAGAGCGTCCGCATTCTCGCGGATCACGTCATCGGGCGTCTGTATCCGGAGCTGTCGGACGCCGAAAACCCCTATCTGGCGTTGCTTGAAGCCGTGACGGCCCGACAGGCGGACTTGGTGGCGCGATGGATGCTGGTCGGATTCATTCATGGCGTCATGAACACGGACAACATGTCCATTGCGGGCGAAACCATTGATTTCGGCCCCTGCGCCTTTCTGGACGCTTATGATCCGGCAAAGGTTTTCAGCTTCATTGATCAGAACGGCCGCTATGCCTACGGGAACCAGCCCGACATGGCTCTGTGGAATCTCGGCCGACTGGCGGAAACCCTCCTGCCGCTCTTGGACTCCAACCATGAACGGGCGGTTGAACAGGCCAAAAGCGCGCTGATGCGCTTTGATGGCGTCTTCAACGAGGCCTATCTCGGGGGCTGGCGCAGAAAGCTGGGGCTGGCTTTGAACGAAGACGGGGATGCCCGATTGGCGGGGCGTCTGCTGACGGCCATGCATCGCGGAGAGGCAGATTTCACGCTCACATTCCGCAGACTTGGGGACGCTGTTCAGAGCGGACGGACTGAGGACGTCGTGTCGCTGTTCGGGCCGGGATCGAAGATTGAAGAGTGGATCAGGGACTGGCAGGCACGACTGGATCGGGAAGAGCGCTCCGCAGAAGCCTGTCATGCCGACATGCAGGCCACAAATCCGCGCATCATTCCGCGCAATCACCGGATCGAGGAGATGATCCGTTCTGCCGTGGCGGGCGACTATGCGCCGTTCCATCGTCTGACCGAGGCGCTGTCGCGTCCGTTTGAAGGTGGAACTGACGGTTTCGAAGCCCCGCCGACTGCTCATGAACAGGTAAAAAATACCTTCTGCGGCACCTGATGCGCCGCAAAAACAGGATCAGGCTGGCTGCGGCGTCAGCATACGGCTGCGGTTGAACAGGCTTTTGACCTGGGCATAAAGCGCGCCAAAGTCGGACATGCAGGCATTGTGCAACGCGCGCACACTCTCATGCGTCGCATAGAACCGCAGGGTGTTCAGGCTTCCCGTCATGATGGCTGTCCCCAGAAAGACGCCATCGACATGAATGACCTTGGAACTCAGCATTGGTCTTCAACCTCGTCAGAGCTCCCACACCGGGAGCACAGAATGTTTCCACGTTCTTTTAGGAACGCGTCACTAACGGGGCTCATGCCACATCGTTGCCTGACAAAACGTGACCCTTTTATGATACGGCGTCCCGCCTGCGGAACGATCCCGCCTTTCTCTATGACGTCACAGGAGACAGGGGGATGGACTCACCCCAAACCATGCGGGAAAACGCAAACCATGCCTCGCACCCCTCATACCGCCGCTGACCTCTCCCATCTGTGGCTGCCCTACACCCAGATGCAGACTGCCTCCTTCCCCGTGCAAGCCGTCCGCACATCCGGCAGTCGGATCACGCTTGCGGACGGGCGCGAGCTTGTGGACGGCGTGGCCGCGTGGTGGACGGCGTGTCACGGCTACAGCCACCCACATATTCACGAAGCCCTGGTCCGACAGGCCGGGCAGATGCCGCATGTGATGTTCGGAGGCATGGTCCACGAACCCGCCATCCGTCTGGCCGCGCGGCTGGCCGCGCTGCTGCCGGATGATCTTGAGCGCGTGTTTTTCACCGATTCCGGGTCGGTCGCGATGGAAGTCGCGATCAAGATGGCCGTGCAGTACCATATCAATCGCGGAACCACGGGCCGGACGAAAATTCTGTCCTTCCGCGGCGGCTATCACGGGGATACGCTGGGCATGATGTCCATCTGCGACCCCGAGGAAGGCATGCACAGCCTGTTCGCAGGCGTGTTGCCCGAGCAAGATCTGGCCGATCTCCCTGTGGATGCGGACAGCTTAGCGCGGCTTGAAGCCCTGCTGGCGGAACGCGGCGACAGCATCGCGGCCATGGTCACGGAGCCTCTGGTTCAGGGGGCAGGTGGGATGCTGTTCCATGACCCGGAGGTTCTGCGCCGTCTGCGCGACCTGTGCGACCGGCATGGTATCCTGCTGATCCTCGACGAAATCTTTACCGGCTTCGGACGTACGGGAACAATGTTCGCCTGCGAACAGGCCGGGATCGTGCCGGATATCGTAGCCCTTTCGAAGGCTCTGACGGGCGGCACCATGGCGCTGGCCGCCACCGTAGCCCGGCGACATGTCTTCGAGGCGTTTCTATCCGACAACGCCGGGCACGCCCTGATGCACGGGCCGACTTTCATGGCCAATCCGCTGGCCTGCGCGGTTGCCAACGCCTCGCTGGACCTGTTCGAATCCGAGCCGAGACTGGAGCAGGTCGCGGCGATCTCGGCCCAGCTTGCGCGGGAACTCGAACCCTGCCGCACACTGCCCGGCGTGAAGGATGTGCGTGTCCTCGGCGCAATCGGCGTGGTGGAGCTTGAGACGCTGGACAACCCGGATGCCCTGCGCCGCGCCTTCGTAGAACGTGGCGTGTGGATCCGGCCCTTTCGTAACATCGTCTATCTGACGCCCGCCTTCACCATCACTCCCGACGAACTCACGCGCCTGACGACGGCGATCACGGACGTGTTGCGGGAGGGCGCATGAGCCTGTTCGACAGCCATTTTGCAGCAGTTCTGAGCGAGCGCGAAGCCGCAGGGACGCGGCGGACCCTGCGCCCGGTGCTCCGACAGGACGGGATGATCGTCCGCGACGGGCGGCGGATGCTGGATGTGTCGTCCAACGACTATCTGGGGTTGGCGGATCACCCGCTGCTGCGTGAACGAGCTGCCGACTGGGCACTGCGTTTCGGGACAGGTGCGCGGGCTTCCCGGCTGGTCAGCGGAACGCTGGACCTGCACCGGCAGGTCGAGACGAAAATGGCAGCGTTCAAAGGCTGTGAGGACGCGATCCTGTTCGCCTCGGGCTGGCAGGCCAATGCATCCGTCATGCCTGCTTTGTGCGCCCTGTCCGTCGCGCGGACGGGCGCGCCGATGCTGGTGTTTTCGGACCGCCTGAACCATGCCAGCCTGCATCACGGCTGCGCGGCGGCAGGCGTGCGTCAGATCCGGTTCCGGCATAACGACCTGTCCCATCTGGAAAGCCTGCTGAACCGCGAGGCCGAAAAACCCGGCCTGCGGATGATCGTGACGGAGAGCGTGTTCTCCATGGACGGCGACCGCGCCGATATTCCGGCCCTGCGCACGCTGGCGGACCGGGCGGGCGCGTTCCTTTATATAGACGAAGCCCATGCGACCGGCGTTCTAGGGCCGAAGGGTCGCGGCCTGTCCTGCGGGCTAGCCGATCTGACGATGGGCACATGCAGCAAGGCGTTGGGCGGCATGGGCGCTTACGTCGCGGGCTCGAAACCGCTCTGCGACTATCTGGCGAACCATGCGTCAGGCTTCATCTACAGCACAGCCCTGCCCCCTGCGGTTTTGGGCGCGATTGATGCAGCACTCGATGTCGCGCCCGGTCTGGACGCAGAACGCGCCCGGCTGCTCGGACAGGCGGAACGGCTTCGGACCATGCTGCATGGCGCGGGGCTGGCTACGGCGGACTCCACGACCCAGATCGTGCCCGTGCTGATCGGGGAGTCCGAACGCGCAATGACGGTGGCTGCCCGACTTGAGGACGCCGGGTTCCTGACCGTGGCCATTCGCCCGCCGACGGTCCCCGCAGGAACCGCGCGGCTGCGGCTGGCACTGCATGCCGGGCTGAACGATGATGCAATCGATCGCCTCGGACAGGCCGTCATCGCTTTGACAAGAGACGTTGCATGACACGCGCGCTCTATCTCGTTCACGGCTGGGGCTTCGATATGTCCTTCTGGGAGCAGCTGCTGGCTCATCTGCCGGATGTGAGGGCGCAGGTCGTGGATTGCGGGTATTTCAGCTCCGAACATCGTCCTGCGCTGCCCGACACACCTTATCTGGCGATCGGGCATTCCGCCGGATCGCTGGCGCTGCTGGGGCAGGATCTGCCGGGATGTGAGGGGCTGGTGTTTTTCAACGGCTTTCCGCGCTTTATTGCTGCACCCGACTTCCCGAATGGCACACCCGAACGGGTTCTGGTCCGGATGCGCGCGCGCCTAAAACGCGATCCGGCTGCTGTGCTGCACGATTTCCGGGCCCTTTGCGGAACGGAAGCGCCCCTGCCCCATACGCCGAATATAGACGCACTAGATCAGGGGCTTGAGGCGCTTCAGCAGCAGGACCATCGGGCGCAGGCAGCCGACTGGGGAAACAGGCTGCACTGGATGACCGGCACGGACGATCCGTTCGGGGCCGCGCAGGTCGGGTTTGCATCACCGGGCGAACGGGTCGCGGGCGGCCATCTGCTGCCCCTCACCCATCCCGGACTCTGCGCGGACTTTGTACGACGGAGGCTCGATGACGCAGGCTGACGACACCCTGCGCCGGACCAGCATCGCCGCGCGCTTCGACGCGGCGGTGGGCTATGACGCCGCCGCGCATATTCAACGCCGCTGCGTCACCGCGCTGATGGAGCGCATCCAAACAGCAACGGCGGAGCAGACACCCGCCTCCATTCTGGAGTTCGGCTGTGGAACGGGGTTTTTAACGGCCCAGCTTACCGGACATTTCCCGCAAGCCGGTCTGCTGGCGAGCGATCTGGCCCCCGCCATGGTCGCTCGAGCACGCCAACATCTCTCCGATACGAACATCCACTTTCACGTCATGGACGCCGAGCATCCGGACATATCCGGGCCGTTTGACCTGATCGCTTCCAGTCTGTGCCTGCAATGGTTTTCCAACAGGACAGAGGGATTACGCAGGCTCTGCCATCTGCTCGCGCCACAGGGGCGACTGATGGTCGCAACCCTCCTGCAAGGCAGTCTGGACGAGTGGAAACAGGCCTGTCTGGCGGAAGGCGCGCCCTGCGGCGTGCCGGATTATCCGTCCGTCCCGACCGTGGAAGCGGACTGGCCCAGCAGCGGTACCGGATCGTGGGAGGTGCTGACCCTGCACGATCCTGTCGGCAGCGCGCGGGAGTTCCTGCGGGGTCTGCGGCAGATTGGGGCGTCCCTGCCTCGTCAGGACAGCACTCCCGCCAGCAGCGCGGCCCTGCGCCGGGCCATGCGGCATTTTGACCGCGCACAGTCCAGCGTGGCCTATCAGATCGGCATCGGCACATTTGTGAAATCCGGGGAAGGACCACAGTTATGAGGGATATCTCGACGCACTGGCAACGCGGCGTCTTCGTCACGGGAACCGATACCGGAATCGGAAAAACGCTCGTCAGCGCCATTCTGTGCCGCGCCTGGAACGCCACCTACTGGAAGCCGCTTCAGACCGGCCTTGCGGACGAAGATGGCGACACGCCGACCGTGCGCGATCTGGCCGGTCTGGACCCGTCTCGCATCATTCCCCCGGCTTATGCGTTTCAGGCCCCGCTCGCTCCGCTGGCGGCAGGGGATCTGGAAAACGTGATGGTCAATCCGGGGCGGCTCGTCCTGCCACAGGTGCCGGGGCCGCTTGTCGTAGAAGGCGCGGGCGGACTGATGGTGCCGGTGCGTGAGGACATGATGATCGTGGACCTGATCGAGCGTCTGGATCTGCCGGTCGTTCTGGTCACACGCAGCGGGCTGGGGACGATCAATCACACGCTTCTGAGCCTTGAGGCTTTGCGACGACGCGGTGTTCCGGTTCTGGGTGTGGTTCCGGTCGGACCGCCCAATCCCGGAAATGAACGCGACATTGCACACTTCGGAAAAACGCATATCCTGTTCAGGGTTCCGCAATTCGATGCAATAATGGAAACGGTCGTCTCTGAATTATCGGGTCACGTTCCGTCACTTGATGTCTTGCAGCAACAGATTTCACAATAATGTGTCATCTTGGGCGCATGCCATAAAAAGGCCGCGTCAACCCTTGTGAAATAACGTCCTCGTCATAGAAGGGCTCTTCGCAACGCAAGGCTTCCGGCGTATCGCTGGAACGTCGGGCTTCGTTGCGGAGATGCCGACAGAAACAGGGATATTGGGAAAAGTATGAGTATCCTGCGCCGTGATCTGGTCAAGCTTGGGGCCGGACTGACCCTTCTAGGAACAGCCTCCCGTATGGCCCATGCCCAGTCCACTGCTCCTCTGGCCACAGCTCCTCTGGCTGCCAACAAGCCCGCTGCCCCCCCTGCACCGCAGGCGACCCCGTTTGACGACGGCACGGTTCGGCTTGTAGCGCAGCGCCTGTCGAAAAAGGCTTATTCCCCCCCGTCCCAGACGCTTCCCAGTGCCATTGCGAACATGGATTTCGACCAGTTCCGCAGCATTGCCTTCAATCCCGACAAAGCCCTGTGGCACGGCCAGAATCTGGCGTTCGACGTAGAGTTCTTCCCGCGCGGCTTCCTGTACAAGCCGCGGATCGGCATGAACGAAGTTACGGGCGGACAGTCCACCCCCATTCCCTACGACCCTGACGCCTTCACCTATGCCAACCCCGTTCTGCGCGTCACGGACGATCTCGGCTACGCCGGGCTGCGTCTGCGCTATGCCATCAACACGGCAGGCATGATGGAAGAATGTGCGGTCTTTCTCGGCGCATCATATTTCCGGGCCGTGGCCAAGGGTCAGAATTACGGTCTGTCGGCCCGCGCTTTCGCAAACGGCACCGGCAACCCCAAAGGCGAGGAATTCGCGCTGTTCCGGGAGTTCTGGATCGAAAAACCGGAACCGGGCGTGGAGTCCATCGTCATTCACGCACTGCTCGACAGCCCGTCCCTGACCGGTGCATTCCGCTTCACCATCCGTCCGGGCGATACGACCGTTTTTGACGTTCAGTCTTCGCTGTTCCCGCGTCAGGACATTACGGAATCCGGCATCGCCCCTTTGACGGGCATGTTCTATTTCGACGCGAACGCCCGCAATCACGTCGATGACTGGCGTCCCGCCGCGCATGACAGCGAGGCCCTCCAGATCTGGACGGGCGCTGGGCAGCAGCTCTATCGCCCCCTCACCAACCCGACCGACCTCCAGTTCTCGGCCTTCGCAGACAGCAGCCCGCATGGTTTCGGTCTGATGCAGCGCAAGCGCTCGTTCCATGATTACGAGGATCTGGCGCTCAACTATCAGAAGCGCCCATCTCTCTGGATCGAGCCCATCGGTAACTGGGGCGACGGCGCTGTCGACCTGGTGGAGATCCCGACCCCCAACGAGGTAAACGACAACATCGTCTCGTTCTGGCGCCCCAAACAACCCATGAAGGGCGGTCAGGAATACAGCTACATCTACAGAATGTACTGGGGCTGGGACACCCCCTGGCCAACCCAGATGGCGCGCGTTGCCGCAACGCGGATCGGAAGCGTAACCGACCATCCGGACGCCCGTTTCTTCGCGATCGATTTCACGGGCGCCCCCTTCCAAAACGTGCCACCGGGTACGAATTTCCATCTGATCACACAGGCCAGCCCTGGCACGATCCGCAATGTCGTCGTGGAACCGAACCCGGAAATCCAGGGCTGGCGCGCGACCTTCGAATTCGTGCCGGGCGATGCGAAGAGCTGCGAACTTCAGGCCCAGCTCGCCAATGATCAAGGTCCGGTTTCAGAAAAATGGATGTATCGTTGGACGCCGTGACCGAATTGTCTTCTCACGCCACTCCGGAAGCCGCCCCCTTCCTGCCGCCTGAAGCGCCGCTGGCAATGAAGCCGCAGAACCTTCAACAGCAGCCGGACCGTCATGGCCGGCCCTTCGATCCGCTGCCGACGACGCCTTCGTTCCTCTGGGCACGCCGTCTGTTCGTCTTCGGTGGCGCGATGCTGCTGACGGGCTATGGCATTTACAGGATCAATCAGGTTTTCAACTCGCTGGGCGTCTCGGCTCTCGGCGTCATCATCCTGATCCTGTTCGCCATTCTCGCCTTCTGGATTGCCCTGTCCTTCATGTCCTGCCTCGGCGGCTTCGTCTCGCTGATCCGGCGGGGTGGGCTCGGGCTTGGCATCCACCGGACGGGGCCGCTGCCGGAGCTGAAAAACCGCACCGCCGTCCTGATGCCGACCTATAACGAGGACCCGACGCGCGTTCTCGCGGGTCTGCGTGCCATTCATGACAGCATTCTGGCGACGGGGCAGATCGACGCTTTCGATTTCTTCATCCTGTCCGACACGACCAATCCGGACGTCTGGGTGCAGGAAGAGCGCGCCTTCCTTGAGTTCCGCAAAGCCAAGAACGGCGAAAAGCGCGTCTTCTATCGCCGCCGCCACAAGAATACGGACCGCAAAGCGGGCAATCTGGGCGACTGGGTGACCCGATTTGGCGCCTCCTACCAGCAGATGCTCACCCTCGATGCAGATAGCGTGATGGATGGCAGCCTGATCGTCCGGATCACGGCGGCCATGGAACAGCATGAGGGCGTGGGACTGATCCAGACGCTTCCGGTCATTGTGGGCGGTCGTACGCTTTTCGCCCGGATGCAGCAGTTCGCAGGCCGCGTCTACGGGCCGCTGATCGCGCATGGCATTGCCTGGTGGCACGGCTCGGAGGGCAATTACTGGGGCCATAACGCCGTCATCCGCACACAGGCCTTTGCTGAACAGGCCGGACTGCCGCATCTGAAGGGCCGCCCGCCTTTCGGCGGCCATATCCTGAGCCATGACTTCGTGGAAGCCGCCCTCATGCGCCGTGGCGGCTGGGCCATCCACATGGTGCCGGGACTGTTCGGCTCCTATGAAGAAAGCCCGCCATCATTGACGGACGTCGCCATCCGTGACCGCCGCTGGTGTCAGGGCAATCTGCAACACAGCAAGATCCTCGGCACGAAGGGCATGCACTGGGTCAGCCGCGTTCATATGCTGACGGGCATCGGCTCCTACATCATGTCCCCACTCTGGCTGCTGTTCCTGCTGTTCGGCATCCTGATTTCGCTCCAGTCGCATTTCTATCACCCCGAATATTTCGGCTCGACCCCGACGCTCTATCCGCACTGGCCGCGTGTTGATCCGGTGCAGGCCAAGCTCGTCTTCATTGGGACGATGGGCATTCTGCTCGCACCGAAGGCTCTGGCCTTCATTGCCATGATGTTCGATCGCGCGGCCCTGAAGGGTTCTGGCGGCGTTTTCCGGCTCGCGGTGTCTATCGTGCTCGAAACCCTGATCGGCGGCCTGATTGCGCCGATTGCCATGCTGATCCAGACGTCCGGCGTTATTTCGATCCTTCTAGGCCGGGATTCTGGATGGAACGCGCAGAACCGCGACGATGGCCGGGTTTCGCTGAAAGACGTGGCGCATGGCTACTGGATCTACACCGTGTTCGGCCTGCTTCTGGCCGTGGCGGCATGGTCGGTCTCACAGGCGCTGTTCCTATGGATGACGCCGGTGCTGCTCGGACTGGTGCTCGCCATCCCGCTGGCAGCGCTGACCGCAAGCCGAGACGTTGGTCTGGGGTTGCGTCGGGCCGGGCTTCTGTTGATTGAGGAGGAAACCGCCCCTCCCCCGATCCTTCAGCTCGCCGCCGCAAATGACGCCGCGCGTGAACGCGCTGCCCATGCCCCCGATGCGCCGCCGGAAGAAGCCTTTGCCGCCCTCCGCCAGAACGCGGCCCTTCTCAACGCCCATGAAGGCGCGCTTCCTCCGGCCCGTAGCCCCGGCAGTCCGATCGACGCGCATCTTCTGGTCGGTCTGCTCAAACTACGGGAGGCTCCGTCGCTTCAGATCGCGCTGGAACGCCTCTCCCGTCAGGAAAAAGCCGCGGTTCTGGGCAGTGCCGAAGGTCTGGCGCTCATGGAAAAGCTCGCGGCCTGAAGAACTACAGGACGTCACGACACAAAAAACGCCCCGGCCATCATAGCCGGGGCGTTTTTCATTGCAGACCTGTAAGCCGGAGCAATTATTTGAAAGACTGGGCCTTCTTAACAAGGTCGTTACACGTCGTGACGCGCTTGTCCTTGGAGAGGGTGCCGATATCGAAGACGTTTCCGTCCGTCATCTGAAGCAGACCCTTACCGCCCAGCGAGTAGAACTCGTCACTGTGGACATCCGGGCGCTTGGCGATTTTGCGGGCCGCCACGATCGGCGATGTTCCGAGCACCAGCTTGTGATGCGTACAGTAATAAGTCAGACCGGCAATATTGCCAGCCTGCGCGCCCTCGATGGACGGGAGGCCATCAGCACCCAGAACGCCCGGTGACGCAGCACTCAGGACATTCTTGCCACCTGCGACAGCCTGAACATGAGCGCCGGGCAGTCGGGCCTGCGTTCCGGCGGGGATGGTCACCACAGGGCTGCTCTGCGGAACCTGCGGGACGGTCTGGGCGACGGCAGCACCGGAAATGCTCAGGCCAGCAGCGGCAAGAACAGCAAAATACTTGCTTGAAATCATGATACTCTTCTTTCCACATCACAGGATGTTCTGTTTGCACCCCAAAAGGAGAAACAGAATTCATCCGGTCTGGAGCGTCCTGAAGAATGCTCCGTTGCCCTGAATAACACTTGAGACCAGTCGCAGTTTCTTAGGAGGCTTCTTTTCCAGTCAAAGTCCGATTGAATGCCGGACGTTTCTGCGTCACAGTTTGGTCATGTCACAGCGCCCCGATGCCCCTTCCGCCGCACCCCTTCCTCCCATCGCCCGTCGTGAGCCACTGAGCACCACGCAGCTTGGTCGGCCCCGCACGGATTCCTATGCCTGGATGAAGGACGAGAACTGGCAGCAGGTCCTGCGGGACCCGTCCGTTCTGCGCGACGATATCGCCACGCATCTGAAGGCTGAAAACGCCTATGCGGAGGCCGTTCTGGCCGGAATGGAGCCGATGCGCGAAACACTGCTTCAGGAAATGATCGGCCGTATTCCGCCCGCGGAATCCTCGGTTCCGGTTCCCGACGGCCCGTGGGAATATTCTGTGCGTTTCGAAGACGGTGCCCAGCATCCACTGCGGGTGCGTTACCCACGCGGGGGCGGAGCGGAGCAGGTTCTGCTCGATGCCGATGCGCTGGCCAAACAGCATGACTATTATGCGCTCTCACAGACGGACCACTCGCCCGATCACCGCTATTTCGTCTACGCGGAAGACATTCAGGGCTCCGAGGTCTATCGTATTCAGGTCGCGGATTTGGAAACAGAAACGCTCTGCGCCGATCCCGTGCCCAGTACGACGGGCAGCTTCGCCATTTCACCGGACAGCCAGTGGCTGTTCTGGATTTACCGCGACGATAATGGCCGCCCTTCGAAGATCTATCGCCGCCCTCTGACGGGGGGCGAGGATGTTCTGGTGTTCGACGAAACCGATCCGGGGTTTTTCCTGAGCATCGGCGTCAGCGCTTCCCGCAAATGGATCGTCATTGAGCGCGGCGATCACGATACGAACGAGACCCTGCTCATCCCGGCTTCCGATCCGACGGCCCTACCCGTCGTGGCAGCACCCTTGGTACGGGGCGAGCGCTATTCCCTGACGCACTGGAATGACCGCTTCATCATCCTGACCAATGCCGGTGGCGCGGTGGACTTCCAGTTCATGCAGACGCCAGACACGGCCACGGGACGCGAGAACTGGACGCCGTTCGTCCCCTACCGCGAGGGCCACTATCTGCTAGGCGCCAGTGCCTCGCGCGGGCATCTCGCCTGGGCCGAGCGCCGGGACGGAAATATCCATATTCTCGTGGTGCCCGAAGGCACGCAGGGCGATGTCCGGGCGCAGGCGAAGGCCATCGGGATGGACGAAGCGGCCTATGACCTGACGATGCTGGGCACGCTGGAATATGATGCCACGATCCTGCGCTACATCTACCAGTCCCCCACCAATCCGGCACACTGGTACGATTACGACATGGCCAGCGGCGCGCGCACCCTTCGCAAAATCCGCGAGGTTCCGTCCGGCCATGATGCCTCCCGCTACGAGACGCGGCGCCTGTTCGCAACATCGCCAGACGGCGCGCAGGTTCCCATTACGGTCCTGATGCGCAAAGGTCAGGCTCTGGACGGCTCAGCACCCCTGCTTCTGTATGGATACGGCTCCTACGGCATTGCCATGGACGCGGATTTTTCCACAACCGTGTTCAGTCTGGTGGACAGGGGCTGGATTCACGCCATCGCCCATGTCCGCGGCGGCTCCGAAAAAGGCTGGAACTGGTTTCTGGACGGCCGCGGGACAAAGAAGCCCAACACCTTCATCGACTTCATCGCCTGCGCCCGGCATCTCGTCTCGAAAGGCTATGGTTCGGCAGGACGCATCGTCGCGCAGGGCGGCTCGGCCGGTGGTCTGCTGATGGGCGCAATCACGAACATGGCGCCGGAGCTGTTCGCGGGCATTGCCGCGCAGGTGCCGTTCGTGGACATGCTCAACACCATGTCCGACGTCTCCCTGCCGCTGACACCGCCGGAATGGCCGGAATGGGGCAACCCGCTGGAAGACCCGGACGCGTATGACCTGATCGCCAGCTACTCGCCCTATGACAACATCACCGCCAAAACCTATCCGCCGGTTCTGGCAATGGGAGGCCTGTCCGACCCGCGCGTAACGTACTGGGAACCTGCGAAATGGATCGCCAAACTGCGCGAAGTCACGTCCGGCGGCCCGTTCCTGTGCCGCATCAACATGGAAGCCGGGCATGGCGGCTCGTCAGGCCGCTTCAAGCGTCTGGAAGAAGTCGCCCTCGTCCAGGCCTTCGCCATCTGGGCCATCGACCGGGCCTGAAAAGACCCTACGAATAAAAGTTTTTGGGTTCCGCCTTTTTACAAAAAGGCGGAGAACGCCGAAGCTTTTTGTAAAAAGCTTTACCAGAAACTTTTATTCCCCAATCCTTATCGATGCCCGAACAGATGCCGGATGTCGTCGCCGAAATGCTGAAAGGCGGCGTGGGTGGAGCGGTGGCGGCGGTTGCCCTCTTCTGACACGACGGTCACGGTGGCGGTCATCCCGGCGGCAAGCGTCAGGTCATCCGGGATCTTGTCGATCTTCACGCGCACTGGGATACGTTGGGCCAGCCGCACCCATGTATAGACCGGGTCCACTTCCGGCAAACCCTGCTTGTTCACCTGCGCGTTGTTGCTGGCGATACCGCGCGTGATGCTTTCGACATGCCCGAACAGCGGATCATGATACCCCATCAGATCCATGCGGACGAGATCGCCCACGTCGAGATCATGGACCTTGGTTTCCTCGAAATAACCGTCCACCCAGTAGGAACTGGTGTCGATGATGTGGATGTTGACCACACCGGCGGTCGCGAAATCACCGGGCCGCATGATGAGGTTGGTCACGATGCCGTCGATGGAACTGCGGACCTGCGTTCGCTCAAGGTTGATTTCGGCCTGATGCTCCGCGGCTTCGGCTGCGGCGTACTGGGCCTGCATCTGCTGCGACAGCGCTTCGTACTGCCGTTTTTCCTCAACTGAAACGGCAGTGCCGGGAATGGCCTTGCGCCACTGGGACTGCACGAGGCGGAATTCCAGATCGGCTTTACGCTCGGCCACATGGGCCTTGGCCGTCTCCAGCGCCACTTTAAAATCGAACGGGTCGATGACGTAGAGCACCTCCCCCTTGTGAACGAACTGGTTATCCTTCACCAGAACCTCGATGATCTGTCCCGAAACGCGCGGCGCGATATTGGCGACCTGCGCACGCACCTGTCCGTTCCGCGTCCAGGGCGAGGCGGTGTAGTAATCCCACAGAATGACGACCACGAGCGCCGCCACTGCAAGAATGCAGAGCGTGATGGTCAGGCGGATCAGGCGATGGGCACTGGAAAGCACGGGACGGTCACCTTGGGTTCGATTCGAAACAGGAAAAGGTCAGAGGATCAGGGTGTAAAGGCCGATCAGACAGATCAGGATGCCGAACTGGGCCAGAGGCGGATCCCAGACGAAACGCCACAGATCAAACCAGGCCAGAATCCATCGCAGAACGGCCAGTGTCAGCAGGGCCAGCGCCAGATTGATGACGAAGGCCGACACCAGCACGCCATCAAGGTCAACGACCTGTGTCGTCACCATCGCTTGCGTCCTATTCCATAGTGATGCACGGCCGAGCGATTCAGACGCACCATGGTCCGCACCGATTCCAGGCCGCCGATACAGTTGATGATCATGGACTGCTCCTCGCGGATGCCGTCTGAAAGCCGCTCGTAAAACATGGCCTGAAGCTCGGGGATTTCAGCTTCCAGAAGACCGAGCCTGTCATGCGCCAGCAGACGCCGCACATGGCGGACCATGGGTTTGAGGCCGGGAAGATGCCCGGCTTGATCCAGATAATTCCGGACGCGGGCAATGGTGCTGGAAAAATCCTCCAACGCGACGAAACGGTTGAAAACCCGACGGGAACGCAGTCCCGGATCGTGCAGCCGGTCCGTCCACATCAGGAACTGGCTGAGGCGCTCGTATTTCCGGCTCAGCAGCGGCGGCCCCATCCGCTCGCCGTGCCCGGCAAGCTGCAGTTCCAGATCATGGGCGATGGAGACCGCCAGCCGGAACCGATGCCGTCGCGCGGTCGGTGGCCAGAGCAACACCAGCAATACGAAAGAAAGGACGGCCGCCATCGCATAGAACGTGTTGCGCGTGATGAACGCCAGCGGATCGTAGTTGTGATGGTTGCCGAGCGCGATGAACACCAGAAAGAACACACCATAATTAAAGCCGATGGCGCTGGTTTTCGGGTTCATCAACAGCAGACAGGAAATCACGGTCTGCGGCAGCAAAACGAGCGCAAGACTCAACATGCTGCCCACATGCGGCAGGATCATGAAATCCAGCCACGCCGCCACGAGAATACCGGCGGGCATCCCGATAATAGCGCCCTTGCCGAACTCCGCCGTGTCGATGGCGGTGGAGGCCAGCGTCAGGACCAGCGCCGTCTGGGACAGGGATGTCACGGAGGCCGGAATGCTGGAGGCCAGACACAGAGCGGCCGCAACGCTGAAGCCCAGCAACACGCGCATGGCGTTGATGAAGGCCGTCACGTAATCCGGATTGCTTGCAAGATGCGCAAGCTTAAGCGCATCGCCCGCCGGTGTGGCGCGCAGAAGCGTGTTCATGCCGGTGCGGATATGCAGACGGTTGCTGAGAAGCGTCGAACACCGCTCCAGAAACCACGCTTCGCGGGCGGAGGGCACGAAATCCGGGTCTTCCGCACGGATTTTATCCAGAATCGTATCCATCGTCTCAAGACGGGTCGTGCCGTCCTCGGAGCGCTCGTGCCAGGCCCGAACGTGACGGATCAGCAGGTCGGAAATGCCGCCGGTCTCCAGCAGCCATGCAATCGCACGGCTCGTGGTCAGAACCGTGAGCATGCCAATAATGCCCAGCCGCGCGCCCGCCATCCGCAAACGCCCGCGCTCGACTTCCGTTCTGGCGTAGGAAATCTGGGTCATGAGCGCGAGGATTTCGCCGCTCAACCCGATCATTTCCTCAGGCGTAGCAATCGGATCGCCCATAATGGCGGACTTGCCCGTCTGTCTCACGCGATGCGACAGCGTCTCCATGGCTTTCGAAAGCCTGCGCCAGGCTTCGGGGGACCCGGAGAGAATGTTCACAACCGCAATAGACGCAACGCCGATGGCGATATCAGACGCGCGGGCGATGCTGACGGGATAGATGTTCTGCGGATCATCCATCGTCGGGAGCGCAACCAGTGCGACGGTATACCCCGCCAGCAGCGCGCCATAGGAGCGGAAATCGCGTTCAAGCGACCCCACGAACGCGCAGGCCGCAATCCACAGGGCCGCGCCGCCGAGAAACAGGGCGCGCTCCTGATTGAACATCGCGACGAGAATGATGGAAACGCCGACACCAAGCACAGTCCCGGCCAGACGGTAAAACGCCTTGGACAGCGCCTGTCCCCGCAGAGGCTGCGCGAGGATCATGACCGTCACGCCCGCACTGGCGGGTGAATCAAGCTGGGACCAGAAGGCCGTTCCCAGCGCCAGCACAAGTGCAGACCATGTTCTGAGACTGAACTGGACCCATCCGGGGCGGAAGACTGACTGTAGTGCAGCGGTCAAGAGCGCTGCTCCCCACCCGACACAGACTTTATCAGAAACAGTCCCACAGCCCTCATTACCAGAATCAGACTTCCGACCTTAAGAGCAGCGGACCGGAAAAGTTAGTCCTCGAATCTTCTGGACATGTTTTGACAGACGGACCCGATCCCTCTGCCAGAGCGCGCCACTCAGTCTTCTTCGGCAGGCAGGGCGTTGCAGGCCGCTGTCAGCTTGGGGTCCGGATGATCGGTGGCTTTGCGGCAGTAGGTCCGTGCATCGGCACCACACATATTCGTGACATCCTCCATTTCAGAGGACAGAACGTCGCGCGCAACGCCGATATCCTGATTGTGTTCGGGGTCGATGCCCTCTTCCTTGCCCAAGGCCGTCTGGGCCTGATGCATTTCCTTGAGCGCGTTGATGCAGGAGTCGCCCGCGGCATCCGGATTGGTCTGGAGCACCCGGAGGATCTTGTTGATGGCGAAACCCTGCTGGTTGATCGTCGGATCGTCGTCGTTGGTCTTGGCTTCTCCGTCATCCGCTCTTGCGGCCACAGGCGCGGCAAGGGCGACGGCGAGAGGAAGAAGAGCCAGCAGCAGGGCGGGGCGGGAATGGCGCTTGATCATGAAACTGACGTTAGGAGAAAATCCCGGCCGGACAAAGACCCTGAACGACGCTGTTGCAGGTTGTTGCAAATCGGCAGCATCAAGGAATTCCGCCACACGGATGGCTTGTCAGCTTGACTCTACAGGGCGGGATGGGTAATCGGGGCCATTCTTTCGCGGGCGTTCTGGCCCGCTGTCCGGTCCGCAAGGGCCTTACCCGTCGAGAGCCTGCAACCATGAAGATCCGCAACAGCCTGAAGTCCGCCAAGGTCCGCGACAAGGACTGCCGCGTTGTCCGCCGCCGCGGCCGCGTTTACATCATCAACAAGAAGAACCCGCGCATGAAGGCTCGCCAGGGCTGAACCCCTTGGTCTGCCGGATGACGGACGGGCGGCGCTGGCTGATGGCTGGCGCCGTTCTGCTTTGTAGCCCGGCCCTGACTTTTCTGCCAGTTCAGGCCGCGCCCGCCGCAAATCCTGCTGCGCCCGGCCCCGCAGTCTCTCCGACTGCCAAACCGCCCGCCTCCGCGCCCCGCCCGCCACGCAAAACGCTCCACGACCGCCTCATGGACGCGGAAAAAGCGCTCGCCATGGCCGGGAACGAGAAGCAGGCTGGTGAGATTTCCGAACGTGCCGAAGGCCTCCGCAGCCGCGCCCTGACCGGCAGCGTGCAGATGCTCATTACCGATTCGCACGATGCGCTGGAAAAACATGATTTCCAGCAGGCTCAGGACGACCTGACCGCCGCCATCACCATTCAGCCCGACCAGCCCATTCTCTACCGTCAGCGTGCGGCCATCCGGCTGGCGGCGGGCGACAATAATGGCGCGATCTCCGATCTGGGCGTCACCCTTCAGGCCGATCCCGGCGATCCCACGGCATGGGGGATGCTCGCAGAAGCCGAACATGACCGGCATGAGCCCGAAGCCGCCCTTCAGGCTTTCCACCAGATGCTGCTTCTGAACCCGAAAACCCCCGATTCCGACACGCAGCTTAAAACACTTGAAAAGGCCCGCGACGGCCAGCAGGACTAACGTCTCTGCGCTATGGCTTGCACGTGCTGCTCTGGCAACCCCTTGTAATGTCGCGTGTTGATCCCCTGATTCCATTTTTCAGGAGATCCCGTATGACCAAGCCATCCCCCGCCGCCGAAACCGCCATCGCAGACGTCAGCTCAAAGAAGGGCTGCTGTTCCAAGATGAAGACCTGCTGTCAGAAGGCCACGCGCGCCCGTGAAATCGGCCTCGCTGGCATGACGGCCATGGCGACGTTCGGACCCAAGCGTTTCCGCCCGTATTTTCAGCAGATCCTGGCTGTCATCGCAGTCGTGACCGCCACGGTCGAGTTCTTCCGCAAGCGTAAGGGCTGATTTTTCCAGCCCTAAAGGAAGGAAATGGGGTCGATATCGATATCGACCTTTGCTCCGCCCGTGGGTTTGATATCTCCCAGCCACTGACGCAGGATCGGCTGTACGGCAATGCCGCGCATCGTCCGTAGCAACAGTCTGCGCCGGTGCCGTCCGCGCAGGACGGCAAGCGGAGCGGGAGCCGGTCCCAGAACCTGCACCCCTTCCCGCTCTGGCGCGCAGAGCGCAATCTCACGCGCCAGCGCATCCGCCGCGTCCGCACTCGGCGCGCTCACGATCAGCGCCGCCAGCCGCCCATAAGGCGGCCAGAACGAGGGCCGTCTCTGCTCGGCTTCCTGCTCCATGAAGGTCTGGAAATCGTTGGAGACCAACGCCGTCATGACCGGATGCTCGCCCACATAGCTCTGGAGCAGCACGCGCCCGCGATGCTCCGCACGCCCGGCACGGCCCGCGACCTGATGCAGAAGCTGCACCGTCCGCTCCGCCGCCCGCAGATCCCCACCCCCAAGCCCCAAATCGGCATCCACAACGCCCACAAGCGTCAATTTCGGGAAATGCCAGCCCTTGGCCACGATCTGCGTGCCAATGATGAGATTAACCTCTCCGTCCGAAATTTTCCGCACCGCCTCCGCCGTGGCGGCCGGGGAGCCGAGCGTATCGGACGACATCACCAGCAGTTTTGCTTCCGGGAACCGCAGCTTGGCCTCTTCCGTAATGCGTTCGATTCCCGGCCCGATGGGCACGAGCGAATTCTCGGCGTGACATTCCGGGCAGTCCTTGGGAATCCGCTCGTTATGCCCGCAGTGATGACAGGTCAGGATACCCCGCGCCCGATGCTCTACCAGCCAGGCCGAACAGTTCGGGCACTGCATCCGGTGTCCGCACGCCCGGCACAGTGTCAGCGGCGCATAGCCGCGCCGGTTGAGGAACAGCATGGCCTGCTCCCCTTTCTCCAACGTCTCATCAATAGCGGTGCAGAGTTTGGGCGATAGAAACAGACCGCGTTCCGGCGGGTCGGCCCGCATATCCACCAGAGACACATCCGGCAGGGTCGCCCCACCATGCCGCGCGGTCAGAAGTTCGTGCCGATAGCGGCCGCTCTCCACATTCGCCAACGTTTCGAGCGATGGCGTGGCGGAGACAAGAATGGCGGGTGCATCCGCCAGACGGGCGCGCACGACCGCCATGTCCCGCCCATGATACATGACGCCTTCTTCCTGCTTGAAGGCGCTTTCATGCTCCTCGTCCACAACGATGAGACCCAGATCAGCAAACGGCAGGAACAGAGCCGAGCGAGCCCCCACCACAACGCGGGCGCTCCCTTCCGCCACGGCGCGCCAGGTCTCGCGCCGCCGCTTGGCTCCGAGATCGGAATGCCAGACAGCAGGTTCGGCCCCGAAACGCCGGATAAAGCGGTCCGTCCATTGGGCGGAAAGCGCGATTTCCGGCAGCAGGACCAGAACCTGCTTTCCCTTGGCCAGACACGCGGCCACGGCCTCGAAATAGACCTCCGTCTTGCCCGATCCGGTCACACCCTCCAGCAGCGTGACCTGAAACCGCCCGGCATCGACGGGGCTGCACAATTCCTGCGCGACCTCAGCCTGCTCTTCGGAAAGCTTCGGCGCGCCATGCGCCGGGTCTGGCAAACCGAACGGAGCGGCCGGAGCAATGACAGCCTCCCGCAGCAGACCGGCCGTAGCGAGACCGCGAATGACGGCCGCACTCGCCCCGCTGCGATCTCCCAGTTCGGCAGTGCTCATGGGTGTGGAAGACGCAAAATTCAGCACGGACCGGCGCGCGGGCGTGATCCGCAGATCGCCTTCCGGCGCTTCCGTCCGCACCCAGCCCAGAGTGGGCTTGGGCGCATCCTTCAGATGAATGCGCGTCGCCATCGCCAGAACCAGCCCCGGCGGCGTGAGCGTATAGGCCGCCACCCAGTCGATGAAGCGGCGCAGGCTCTGCGGGAGCGGGCGCACATCCAGCTTCCCGACAACGGGACGCAGACGTTCGAGTGGAAGTTCACGCCCGACCGGCAACGCGAAATCGGCAGGCAGCGTGCGATCGGTTTCCCACACGCAACCCACGGTTTCACGACGCCCCAGCGGGACCGTCACGAGATCTCCCGGCTCGAGCGGCATGGGGGCCAGATAGTCGAGCGGCCCCGGAAACGGCAGCGGCACGAGCACCGAAACGCGCGTTCCAGTGGAAGGTGGCTTTCGCCGAGGATCAGGCTTGGATAGGCTGCTGGATGCCATGACCGTGTCTAACCTCCCCCGCTGCGAAATGCCATGACCGCATCCCTAATGGCGCTCGATGCCCTGCGCGACTGGACCGAGTGGCTGACGCATGAAAAACGCTCCAGCCCGCGCACGGTCGAGGCCTATCGCCACGACATTCTTCTGGCGCTGACGTTTTTCCAGCAGCATCTGGGCGGGGAGGTGGCGCTGTCGGATTTGGGGAAACTCTCCCTCGCCGACCTGCGCGCCTGGCTCGCCCATGAAACGGCCCGCAGCGAAAAACCGACCCGTCGCGCCACCAGTGCCGACTCGCGGGCCCGCTCGCGGGCGCGGCATGTCTCGGCCCTGCGCTCCTTTTTCCGCTATCTGGCTCTCCGACATGATCTGTCCAATCCCGCACCCTCCTTGCTCGCCACGCCGCGCATGAAGAAGCGACTGCCCCGTCCTCTGGGGCAGGAAGCGGCCCTTGCCGCGGCCGATGGCATTTCCGATGATGCCGAAACCAGTCAGGCCGCCCTGCGAGACCGGGCACTGTTCACCCTGCTTTACGGCACAGGACTGCGGATTGGCGAGGCGCTCTCGCTCGACATCCGGGACCTGACGAATGCAGGGCAGAACATGCTTCGCGTGGTTGGCAAAGGTGGCAAGGAACGGCTCGTACCCCTGCTTCCGGCGGTGATCGAGGCGCTCGAAAGCTGGAAAGCAGCCCATCCTTCCCCCGCGCCGGATGCGCCGCTGTTCTGCGGCGTGCGGGGCGGCCGCCTCAATCCCGGCGTGGCCCAGCGCGCCATGCGGAACTGGCGCAAAGGCGAAGGCCTGCCCGATTCCGCAACGCCCCATGCCCTGCGCCATTCCTTCGCCACGCATCTGATGGAAGGCGGGGCGGACCTGCGGACCATTCAGGAACTGATGGGCCACGCCAGCCTGTCCACGACGCAGGCCTATACGCTGGCGGACGAAAAACACCTGCTGGATGTGTGGCGCAAGGCCCATCCCCGCGCGGATCAGGAGTCATGAAACGCCTCCTGTCCGCTGCTCTGATTCTGGGTCTTTGCACGACGACCGCCCCGGCGGCCCCGGTCTGCGAGATGAGCCGCGCCGTCGTGCTGCCACTGCGCGATGATGGCGGCTATCTGAGCGTCCCGGTGACAGTGAACGGCCATGATGCCTCGATGATCGTCGATACGGGCTCCGAAGGCAGCCTCATGACTCCGAGGGGCGTCGCAGCCTTCCACCTACCGCCCGATCCCCAGCATCGGACAATGATGCAGGGTCCGAACGGTGCGCCGCGTGTCGTACCGAACGTCCGGATACAGGATTTGAAACTCGGCACACCCCGTTCGGGAGAACTCGCGCTCGGGGCCGGAACGATGGCGGTTGGCGCTCTCCCCGGCTCTCCCATGATCACGCCGCCCGTTTTCGGGCTACTGGGTGCGGATGTGCTGGCGGATTACGATCTGGAATTCGACGTCCCGCACCAGCGTCTGACATTATGGCGCGTCCGTCTGGGCTCCCATGCCTGCCAGCCCCCACCCGTCTGGAGCGGCCACTGGAAAAGTGTGCCTGTCCGCCGGATCTCAGGCCGCCTGACGGTGCCTTTCACACTGGACGGATTAAGCGGAACGGCGCTTCTGGACAGTGGCGCGCGTTCGCATATCGTCAGCACGGATTTTGCCCATCGCCTCGGCCTGACGGACGACCAGCTCGCCCTCGATCCCGGCGGCATGACCTCGGGCGTGGATCTGCACGAACGCGCATATCACTGGCACCATTTCAAACGCTTCGAACTGGGCGGTACCGTCTGGCCCCATCCCGTCCTGACCGTCGCCCCGGTCCACGATCAGGCCGACATGCTGCTGGGCTCGGACTGGTTCGCCCATCACGACATCTGGCTGTCCTACGCCAGTGGGCGGTTGTTCTTTCGGTAGATTCTGCCGACGATATTAAGACCCGTTACCGGCTGGCGCAGGAGATCGCGCTGGCGGGTCTGAACTCTCGGGAGGCAATGTCGATGTCAGAACAACTTCTGCCACAGGCCCGGAAATTCCATGAGCCGTGATGGAAAGCTGAAGATGCACGGCACCTTGCTCATAGGCAAAAATTTTCTGAGCCGCACCACGCTGCGGATCCTGCTGCTGCAGGAGAAGGTTGAGCGTGGCATGGTGGGCCAGAAGCTGATCCCGCAATTCCGTCTGAACGTTCGCGACGCTTCCCTGCCGCATCACGACCTGACAATACCCTTTGTCGAGCGACACAAGAGCCATCTGTCCATAGACCGTACTGGCCACATAAACACGTCCCTGATTGCCGTGCAGAAACCCCTTCCGCGTCGGGGGCGGTCCTTCAGGAAGGTGATAGCGTGCAGCCCATTCCCGCAAACCGGAAGGGTTACCCGTAAAGGAAAGACAGCTCTGACCAAATAGACCCACAGCATTCGCCGCGCCCAAATCGCGGGCTGAGGCCGGAACGCAGAACAGAAGAGCGACAAGAACGGAGGTCGGCCCGATTATTCCGCAAAATCGTAATGTCATGGTCCCTCTTTCTTTCCTTCACCACTGACCGACATGTTACACTCCGAAACTGTTCACCAGAAACCCGGAAAACCTTGCGGAAATTCCATAAATCAGCTGGGCATGCCTTGAACTGACCCTCAGAAATAAAAAAAAGCTCCTCCCGCAAAGGAGGAGCTTTCAGGCCGATAAGGCTCGACTAAGGTGTCAGATTATTCACCCTTGAGGCGGGAATTGCACTGCGACCAGTAGCCGCCGCCTTTCTGGATCCATTTCAGCGACCCATTGCCGCCATTCGCCTTATTGGCGTTGTACTGGGCGACGCAGGTCTTCTGACGGGCTCGGCCGGCGGAGAGTTTGCTGAACTCGGGGGAAATGGCAGTCGGGAACACGACATTGCCCGAGGACGCAACGGCAGCCTTCGGAGCAATCGGGGCTTTTGTACCGGCCGGAGACGAGTCCGCAGGCGCGGCGCTTGCAGGGGCGGCCGGGACCGTCGTGGTCGGAGCCGTTGTTGGGGCAGCAGCGGCAGGCGTTGTGCTGGCTGCGGCAGCCGGGGCGGCGGCCTTGGCCGTATCGCCACAGGAAGCGGCCTTGAATGCCTTATAGGACTGGCCGTTCAGGGAGCCATTCTGCTTGGCCGTCTTGAACGCGGCATGGCATTCCTTGGCGGTCAGGGCGTGAGCGGGTGCGACGCTCAGTCCTGCGGCCAGCAAGGCGGCGAGGGAGAGGCCGGAAAAGGCTTTTGTAAACGTCATGCAGAAAGAACCTTCATTCTGAAATCGGCGGGAGATAAAAGCCCCCCGCAGCTTGAGCGTCAGAGAAGCGCGATCAGTTGATGCGCTCACCGTGCAGAACCATGTCGAGACCTTCACGCTCCTCGTCCGGCGAAACCCGCAGGCCCATCGCTAGATCCAGAACCTTCAGGATCACGGTTGTCATGATAACACACCAGACAATCGTCACCCCTACGGCCTCGGTCTGCGCGATGACCTGATGAACACTGGCGACCGTTCCTTCCGGGTTGGACGCCGTGGCCGAGAGCGGGCCATAGGCAAACGCACCCGTCAGAATGGCGCCGATGATGCCACCTGTTCCATGAACGCCGAATGCATCGAGGCTGTCATCATAGCCAAAACGATGCTTGAGCCATGTGGCGCTCCAGAAGCACCCTGCCCCGGCGATCAGGCCAATAACGACTGCACTTCCCGGCAGTACGAAACCCGCCGCTGGCGTGATGGCGACCAGACCGGCCACCGCACCTGAAATGATGCCCAGAGCCGTCGGCTTCCCCGTCCGCGCCCATTCGACAACCATCCACGCCACACCGCCCGCAGCTGCCGCGACCTGCGTCGTCAGCATCGCCATACCCGCACGGCCATTGGCGCCCAGAGCAGACCCGGCATTGAAGCCGAACCAGCCCACCCAGAGCAGGGACGCGCCGATAATGGCGTAAGTCAGGTTGAAGGGCGAAAAGTCTTCATGCCCCAGCCCCTTGCGACGGCCGAGAATGATGGCACAGACCAGACCGGCCACACCGGAATTGATGTGAACGACCGTCCCGCCCGCAAAGTCCACCGCACCAAGCCCGGCGACCCAGCCAGTCGGGCTCCACACCCAATGCGCGACCGGGGCATAAACGAGCAGAAGCCACGCCACGCTAAACAGGCACATGGCGGAGAACTTCATACGATCCGCATAGCCGCCCGTAATCAGCGCCGGGGTGATGACGGCAAACGTCATCTGGAACATCATGAAGACGCTCTCAGGGATCGTCATCGTCACGGCGGCGGGCGTTCCAGCGCCCAGCGTGAAGGCGGAATCGACGCCTGCGCGGAAATTATCCGCCACGCCATGCAGCATGACGCGCGACAGATCCCCGATCCACGGCGAGCCGGTCGAGAACGCAAGGCTGTAACCCGCGACCATCCAGACGAGGCTGGCAATGCAGCAGATCATGAAAGACTGGATCAGCGTCGCCAGCACGTTCTTCTTGCGGACCATGCCGCCATAAAAAAGTGCCAGACCGGGAATGGTCATCATCAGCACGAAAGCCGTACTGACGAGCATCCAGGCCGTATCGCCCGTATCGATGGGCGCGCGCATCAGAGCGCGCCCTCGCCGGTTTCTCCCGTGCGGATACGGATGAGCTGGTCGAGGCTGGAGACCATGATCTTACCGTCACCGATCTTGCCGGTGCGGGCTGCGGTCATGATGGCTTCGATCACGTCCTCGACGATCGCGTTGGAAACGGCGACCTCGATCTTGAGCTTGGGCAGGAAGCTGACGTGATACTCGGCGCCACGATAGATTTCGGTCTGGCCTTTCTGGCGACCGAAACCCTTGACTTCGGTAACTGTCAGACCCTGAACACCCAGCGGGGTCAGGGCTTCGCGGACGTCATCAAGCTTGAAGGGTTTGATGATGGCAGTAACGAGCTTCACGAACGGCATATCCTCGTTGCGATCGGGTAATCTTTGTCAGAGTATGCCTCAGATCATGCCAGTCTCATAATGATATTGGCAGCCCGATCATGCCGTTCATGTTGAAATTCCCATGACGCGTTGCCTGAACGCTTCGCCTCAGGCACGTCCGGGCATTGCGGCGGGTGGCGAGCCCGGCATATCGGGGCCGCGATAGGGACCATCCTGCGGCCGGTTGACCGGCGGGGCAACCAGAGCATCCGGCCAGGCGTTCTGATCCGGCGCACCGGAGACAATGGCCGTGCGACCACGCGGCAGACATTCCGGCATTTCCAGACGCAGGCGACGCAACATGCGCTCGCGAATGTCGCAGGCCAGATTCCACATCGAGTCCGCATCCGGTGCCCCTGCGATCAGACGGATGGACATGACCTGCGCATTGCTGTCCGCGATCTGACAGCCGATGGAGGTCTTGTCCTGATCCCAGTCCGGGCATTTGGCCAGTTCCTCGAAATACATCTCCCGCAGGCGGTCCACCGGCGTCTGGTAGTCCAGCCACAGGAACAGCGAGGCGATCAGGGACGGCGAACTGTGCGTCCAGTTCTGGAACGGATTTTCAAGGAAATACGAGATCGGCACGATATAGCGGCGACGATCCCACGTCCGCAGAACAACATAGGTCGCGTTGATTTCCTCCACCCACGCCCAGTCTCCGTTGAGGATCAGCATGTCTTCCATGCGGATCGGCTGAGTGACGGCAATCTGGATGCCCGCGATCAGGTTCGTCAGGGCCGGACGGGCCGACAGACCGACGATCAGGGATGCCGCACCGGCGGACGCAAACAGCGATACGCCGAATTTCTGCACCGAGTGAAACACCATCAACGAGGACGCGACCGTCAACACACCGAAGGAAATTTCGATCAGGCGACGCAGAACTCGGATCTGCGTCTGGTGCGAACGGACCGAGATATCATCCATATGCTCCTTGGCGCTGATCCTTGTCAGATACTGATCTGTCAACAGACGGAAGGTCCGGATGATGCCAAAGCCAAGATTAAGAATGAAAAGGCAGATGAAGACCTGTTCCAGAAACGAGGTCGTTGCATCCGTAAAGCCGATCGTGGCCTGAAGGGCGGCACTGGCGGCAATGATCATCAGACCATTGCGGATAGGCGCCCGCAGCCGCGCAATAATGGCATGAATGAACTGGACACGCCGCAGCCCCGGCAGCCGCGGGAGGGCATCCGTAATGATGCGGCTGGACAGCAGCGCGATACCCGCCGCGAACACCAGAATCAGAATCGAGCCCAGCGGAGCCGGAAGCCAGTCCAGCAGATGCCCGATCCGTCTGATGGACCTGACGTAAGAGTTTTCAATCATGCGTTCTGCGGTTCCTTATCTTCTTGCTGTCTGGCGCGGGCCTCCGCAAGACAACATCATCCGCTGCAGATCGTTCCCGAATCGCGTACGCGGATTGAAATCATTCAGGAGCGTGCCTGTCGAATTCCCTTCCATGAAAGCACAGAAGCCTCACATGGAGGACCACAACACCCATTTTTCACATGAAGAAGACAGTTTGACTATGGACCACAGATCCGTTTTCAGTCTGTCTTGAACGTTATAGTTCAGCAATTCAAGGATGCCTCCATGGGGTACAATCTAGAGATTACGCGCAACCCCATCTGGTCTGGTAGGCCCGGCACCCCCCTGTTGCTGGAAGAGTGGTTCGACGTCATCCAGAAGGATGACGAACTCCAGTTCGCTGTATCGAGCGAACCCAGAAAATATCCAACACAGGACGCGGAATGGCTCAATCATCCCACCGCCTCCAAAAAGCCGGAAGACACATTATTCTACTGGGCCGGAAACGCCATCAGTTGCAAATATCCCGATGAACAGCAGATGGCCAAAATGGTCCAGATCAGCCGTCGCCTCAAAGCCGTTGTCGTTGGCGACAATGGCGAACGCTACGATCTGGACCCGAACGGCAAGGTCGTGGTCGACGAGAAAGCGCCTGCGGACCTTCCGCGACCCATGGTTTACGGCGCAGGGGCGCGGTCCTGCGCGGATTTCACACAGGCCATCACCGACGCAGCATCCCCCGTCAGCGTGATTTTCTACAACTGGTATCTCGGGTTTGTAACGGCCATCAACGCCGCCCGCCATCAGGACGGAAAAAGCGTGATGACCCTGAATCTGACGCCCGAAGTGGTGCGCGAGGATCAGGCCTTTCTCATCCAGTACTGCCGGGAACATCCCGAACGCAGTTTCCATCAGGCTGCCCTCACGCTGCTTCAGATGCGTCTCGCCCGCTGCCCTCCATAAGGAAAGCGCCCCCTTCCGCTCGAACCCTCGCAGGAGTAGGACAGGGGCAGGGAGATGAGTACGATGAAAAAAACCCATTACGACCTCTGCATCAACGGCGCCGGCCCTGTGGGCGCTACGCTGGCGTGTCGTCTGGCAGCAGAGGGCGTGCGCGTCCTGCTCATCGACCGCAATGCCCTGCCCGGCATGGAAGATCCTGCTCTGGACGGGCGGGCCTATGCCATCGCGGAAGGCTCCCGCCGGATGCTCGCGGACGCAGGCATCTGGGACAATCTGCCCAACGTAGCCCAGCCGATCCACGAAATCCGTGTTGCGGACGGACGCCCACATGAGGCCCCTTCCCCGCTGACGCTGCATTTCGGCCCGGAAGACGCCCCCGAAGGCCAGAGCTTCGGCTGGATGGTCGAAGCGCGGGACCTGCGGCTTGCGATCAACCAGACGCTGAAGCAGTACGACACGCTTGATGTGCATGCGCCGGATCTGGGAACCTTCACGTTCCATCCGGATCATGTCTCCATCCGTCTGGCCTCAGGCAACACCGTGACGGCAAAACTGGCCGTCGCTGCGGAAGGACGCCGTTCCCCGCTGCGTCGTCAGGCGCGGATCGGCCTGACCAAAATTCCGTATAACGAGTACGGTATCGTCGCGACGATCGCTCATGAAAAGCCGCATCATGGCGTGGCGCTCGAACATTTCCTGCCGGAAGGCCCGTTCGCACGCCTGCCCATGCCCGGCACCGCCGAACATCCGCACCGCTCCGCTATCGTCTGGGCCGAAGGCGAAGGCCGCGCCCAGCGTTTCCACGACCTGCCGGACGAGATTTTCGCGCGCGAAATCAAGGCCCGCATGGCGGACGAGGATCTGGGCGAGATCACCCCGACCGGTCGTCGCTGGATCTATCCGCTCTCCGCGCAATACGCCCACAGCTATATCGGCCCGCGCCTCGCTCTGGCGGGTGACGCCGCGCACGGCATCCATCCGATCGCAGGGCAAGGCCTGAACATCGGGTTCCGGGACGTGATCTCGCTCGCAGACCTGCTGATCGAGGCGCATCGCACGCGCAAGGACATGGGCAGCCGCGAGCTTCTCGTCCGGTATCAGCGCAACACCCGCCCCGGCAATATGGCGATGCTGGCCGCCACAGACGCGCTCGAACGCCTGTTCGGCAACGACAACCCGGTCCTGCGCCGCCTGCGCGATATCGGCATCGCGGGCGTTCAGCGCTTCCCCGCCCTGCGCCGGGCCTTCGTCCGAAAGGCCATGGGCGTATGACGGAAGCCATCATCGAAACGCCTCCCGAAAGAACATCGGATCTCACGGCCTTCTGGCGGGACATGCAGTCACAGGCGTGCAGTTGCCACGATCCGCTGATTCAGGACGTGTTTTCCACCAATATCGGAGACCATCCGGATTTTGCGTCCGCGCTGGCCTCCCTGCTGGGCACAAAACTCGCGGATCGCTCCATCCCGGCCACGACGATCACCCGTCTCGTCGCCTCAATCCTGAGCGCCGACCCCGATATCGCCGAAGCGGCCGCCGCCGATATTCTCGCAACCTATGACCGCGACCCGGCCTGCCCGGACCTCGTCACGCCTTTCCTGTTCTTCAAGGGATGGCAGGCGCTTCAGGCCTACCGGATCTCGCATCATCTCTGGACGAAGGGCCGTCAGCATCTGGCCCATCATTTCCAGAGCCGGATCAACGAGCTTTTCGCCATCGATATTCACCCCGCGGCCCGTCTCGGACGGCGGCTGAGCATCGACCATGGAACAGGCATCGTCATTGGCGAAACCTGCATCGTCGAAGATGACGTCTCGCTGTTTCAGGATGTCACGCTGGGCGGCACGGGCAAGCTGAGCGGCAACCGTCACCCCATCGTGCGGCGCGGGGCCATGATCGGCGCAGGCGCCAGAATCCTCGGTCGTCTCGTGATCGGAGAATATGCCCGGATCGGCGCAGCTTCGGTGGTTCTGGAAGATATCCCGGCCTATTCCACCGCCGTCGGCAATCCGGCACGGATCGTGGGCACCACACCCCGCCCGGCATAAAGCACTCAGGGTCCGGAGCCTGCGCCCCGGACCCTGATGTCTCTTACTTGTTCGAGAACTTGAAAATCGTCGTGTAATCGAACGTCTGACCCGGCTTGAGTTCAGTCGTCGGGAAAGACGGATGGTTCGGGCTGTCGGGATAATGCTCGGCCTCGAACGCAATCGCATCGCCCTGACGATAGGCATGGCCGGACACCCCGGCATAACCACCATCCAGCGAGTTGGATGTATAGACCTGAAGCCCCGGCTGGTTCGTCAGGATTTCCATGCTGCGGCCCGAACGCGGATCATAAACCTTACCCGCCAGACGCGGCGCCTGACCGGACGGCCCGTTGACGACCCAGTTCATGTCATAACCACGCGCATACATCATCTGCTGGTCGTTGCTACGCAGACGATCGCCGATGACGGTCGGCTTGCTAAAATCAAGCGGCGTCCCGGCGACAGGCGCAATCTTGCCAGTCGGAATGGACGTTGCGTCGGTCGGCGTGAAGCCATCGGCGTTGATCTGAAGGATTTCCGGCTCAATGGAGCCCGAACCCTCGCCGTTCAGGTTCCAGTAGCTGTGATTCGTCAGGTTCAGAACCGTCGGCGCATCGGTCGTGGCGACATAATGCAGCGACAGGGCGTTGTCTGTGCCCAGCGTATAGGTCACATGCGTCGTCAGCTTGCCGGGAAAGCCCTGATCGCCGTCCGGGCTGACCAGCTTGAGGGTCACATACGCACCATTGTCGTTGGTGCCGGTCTTCTCGATCGTCCAGACGTTCTTGTCGAAGCCCTTCTTGCCGCCATGCAACGCATTCGGCGGGGCCGTCACGTCCGTATGATAGATCTTGCCGTCCACGGGAAAGCTGCCGCCGGCGAGACGGTTCGCGTAACGACCGATGATGGCGCCGAAGAACAGACCACCCTTCGCGCTATCAACCGTATAGCCCTTCAGATTGTCGAACCCGAGAACCACGTCCTGAACATGTCCTTCGCGGTCCGGCGTCTCGACGGACTGGATGATGCCGCCATAGGTGATGATGCGGGCCGTGGTGCCGAGACCGTTCTTTAGGGTCACGATCCGCACGGGCTTACCATCCGGCGTGTTGCCCCAGGGCTGATTGGCCACGGTGGGGTGCGCCTGCGCCACACCGGCACTCAGGGCCAGAGCTGCGACAGTGGCGAGAAACGTACCCTTCGAGCCGAAGAATCTGGACATTGGAAACCTCCCGGGTGTTGAGTTGAGGCCACACTGATCCCAAAAATCTCGAAGGGTCAAAGGCCCGAAAGCAGCCGGAAAGCATCTGGATCGTTAAAGCATCTGGCCTCTTCAAACGAGCAGCATTTGCAGACATACAGGGATGCACGCTATCGGAGGATACGTTATGACTACGCCCCTCCGCAGTTTTCCGCGACGGATGGCGCGTGGCCGATCGGGGTTCATGGAGTCCTTCAGGGAACGGATTACGAAAATTTCCGTTTTCCGGTGACTTCTTCGTGAGCACTGGGCCGGGAAGGGTATTTTGGGGATGGTTATGGACTTTCGGCAGGACGACAACGCAATCCGGGAGACGCGCTCACGCCGTGTGTCACGTCGCAGCAGAGCTCTCGCAGGTACGCTCGCCCTGCTGGCGCTGGGCGCCTGTGGCTCACTCCGCCAGCCGCCCCCGACAGATCCGGATGATCTCGCGGATTACAAAGCCGCAAACGATCCCTACGAGCCCCTGAACCGCAAGATGTACAACGTCCAGATGTGGGCCTATCACAAGGTCCTGCGTCCGGTCGGCAAGGCATGGATCTGGGCCATTCCCAAGCCCGTGCGTCACTCCATTGCGAACATCAACGAAACCTGGCGCGAGCCTGCGGTATTCTTTTCCGACGTTGGTGCAGGCAAGCCGCGCCGCGCGGGCGATGCCTTCATGCGCTTTGCAATCAACATGAGCGCAGGCGTTGGTGGTTTCTTCGATGTCGCAGGGCTAGTCGGCTACAACCAGCATGAAACCGATCCGGGCCTGACAATGGGCACCTGGGGCGTGGCGAGCGGGCCTTACCTGTTCATCCCGTTTGTCGGCCCGTCCAATTTCCGTGATGGTGCCGGTTACGGCATCGGCCAGGGCCTGACGCCGATCAACTATGTGCCGCGCGGCTATGATCTGCTAACCTTCAACTGGGCTTACAACGTGGCCGGGACCATGGAAGGCTATGCCAGCTCCATCGACCAGATCGACCATGTCGAACAGGACAGTCTGGACCCGTACTCCTATATCCGGAGTGCATGGCAGCAGAACCGCCAGAGCCAGATCGACACGATCAAGAACGACGACCGCGCCACGACCCCCGACTGGTACAACTGAGGACAACGACATGTTCAACGTATTTTCGCGCCGCACCATTCTCGGGGCCGTTGTCTCCCTCGCCGTCGCCACCGGAGCTGCACACGCCAACCCGGCGACGGACTTCGTAAACTCTTTCGGGGGCCGTCTGGCAGGCGTGGTCAACTCCAAGGAGCCGCTTGAGCAGAAGAAGAAGGAAGTTCTTCCCCTGCTCAAGGAGAATGTCGATATCGCCGGGATTGGCCGCTACTGCCTCGGCAAATACTGGCGGACCGCAACGCAGGCCCAGCGTGACAAGTACCTCTCCCTGTTCGATCAGGTCTTGGTCAACACCATCACGGACCAGATCGGCAGCTATCAGGGCGTGAGCTTCCGCGTCACATCCACGACGACCACGCCCGAAGGCGAACGCGTCAATGCGCTGATCGACCGTCCGGGCCAGCCGGAAGTCAACATGCAGCTGGTCATCGGCGGTAACCCGCCCAAGGTCATGGACATGTATGGCGAAGGTGCCAGCCTGCGCATGAACCAGCGCGGCGACTACAGCTCCTATCTCGCGCGCCATAACGGTGACGTCGATGCCCTGAACGCCGCTCTCGAACGACAGCTCTCAGCCCACAAGTAAGACATAAGGCAGGGCCGCCCGACACGGGCCGGTCCTGCCGGTGCGGCTCAGCGTACAGGGCGCTGCACCGTGACATGATAACGATAGATCGTATCCCGACCTGTAAACAGGACGTCTGTCCGCCCTTCCCGTCGTCCCATGATCTCCGCGACCTGATGGGACACGAGATTGATACTCAGAATATCCGGAAGCGGCGTCGAAGCTGACTGGACGTTTGGGGGAAGCGCCACAATCTCGCTCGCACCTGCCTGAAGCGCGATGGTCCGGTCCATGATATGCACGCCATTGACCACGCTCTCAACGGGCTTTGAGATCTCGGCAGAGGCCTGAGAAGCAAAAGTCAGGACGACAAGTCCCAGACCTCGTGTGCAGACACTCATAAATCTCACGACAAAACTCCCGCCCCAATTGTAACAAAATTTTTCGATTTGTTATGGATAGGCAGGAGCATCTGAAAACACAACGGCCGCTTTGGCCGTCCGGAAAAATCGGTGCAGGTTTGTCAGTCCGCCGTGATTTCGTAGAGAAACATTGTATCGCCATCGCGGTCGAAAGTGGCCGTATGACGCAGTCCCAGACTACCCAGAACCGTGCGGGAGGCCAGATTGTCTTCCCTGGCCACGGCCACGATGCGCTTTTCGCCCGTATCCAGCACATAGCGCAGGGCCGCAGCCGCGGCTTCGCGAGCAATGCCGCGCCCGGCAGCCCACGGAAAAATGGAAAATCTCAGGCCAAGGCCACGCCCGTCAGGGCGCTCGTGTACGCCGGTAATGCCGACGAAGCGGCCATTTTCGCGAATGGCAAAAATTCCCACACCGCACCGTGCCCAGAAACTGACGTCTTCCGCCATTTCCTGTTCGGTCATGGTCCGGTTACGTACACCGCCCAACATTTTGGCGAAGGCACCGGCATCGCCCTTGAGCTTGATCATGTCTTCAAGATCCGGCCAGTTGACCGGAGTCAGGACAAGACGGGCGGTTCGGATTTCACGCCCCAGCACGCAGCTCTCCCCAGACCATCAGCAGAAACCTTCAGCGAACAGGGGTGTCCCGTCCACTGAAGGGAAAACGCCGGATCAGCGGGCCAGCGGACGATACTTGATGCGCCCCGGCTCGGTTGCATCCGGGCCCAGACGACGGCGCTTGTCAGCTTCGTAGTCCTGGAAGTTGCCCTCGAACCACTCGACATGGCTGTCGCCCTCGAATGCGAGGATATGCGTGGCCAGACGGTCAAGAAACCAGCGATCATGGGTGATGATCACGGCGCAACCGGCAAACTCCGCCAGAGCGTCTTCAAGAGCACGCAGCGTATCGACGTCAAGGTCGTTGGTCGGTTCGTCGAGCAGGATGACATTGCTGTCCTGCTTGAGCATCTTCGCGAGATGAACACGGTTGCGCTCACCACCCGACAGAATGCCCACGCGCTTCTGCTGATCCGCACCCTTGAAGTTGAATGCGCCCACATAGGCCCGCGACGGCACCGTGCGTTTGCCAAGCTGAATGACGTCCGTACCGCCAGAAATTTCTTCCCAGACCGTCTTGTTGTCATCGAGCGTGTTGCGGGACTGATCGACGTATCCCAGCTTCACCGTCTCGCCGATCTTGAGCGACCCGCCATCCGGCGCATCATCGCCCGTGATCATTTTGAACAGCGTGGACTTACCTGCACCGTTCGGTCCGATCACGCCCACGATGCCACCCGGCGGCAGCTTGAAGCTGAGATTGTCGATCAGCAGACGATCGCCAAAGCCCTTGCTGAGATTTTCGGCTTCAATAACCGTACCACCCAGACGCGGGCCCGGCGTAATTACGATATCCGCCGTGCCGCCGGCCTTTTCAGCATTGGCGGCCAGCATTTCCTCATACTTCGTGATACGCGCCTTGCTCTTGGCCTGACGGGCCTTGGGCGAGCTGGAAATCCACTCCTGCTCGGCAGCAAGAGCGCGCTGACGGGAGCTTTCTTCCTTCTCTTCCTGCGCCAGACGCTTGCGCTTCTGAACGAGCCAGGACGAGTAGTTGCCTTCGAACGGATAGCCACGACCACGCTCGAGTTCGAGAATCCAGTTCGTGACGTTATCAAGGAAGTAACGGTCATGGGTGATGACCATGACGGTGCCCTGATAGTCCCGCAGCGTCTTCTCGAGCCAGCTCACGCTCTCGGCGTCGAGATGGTTGGTCGGTTCGTCAAGCAGCAGGATATCGGGCTTTTCGAGCAGCAGGCGGCACAGCGCCACGCGGCGGCGTTCACCACCCGAAAGCTTCGTGACCGGGCTGTCGGCGGGCGGGCAACGCAGCGCATCAAGCGCGATTTCCAGCTTGCGGTCCAGTTCCCAGCCGTCGCCAGCGTCGATCTTTTCCTGAAGATCGGCCTGTTCGGCGAGCAGCGCGGTCATTTCGTCGTCCGACATCGGCTCGGCGAACTTCATCGAAATCTCGTTGAAGCGGTCCACGGCCTTTTTCAGGTCCCCGAAGCCCTGCGCGACGTTCTCGCCGACCGTCATGCTCTCGTCGAGCTTGGGCTCCTGTTCGAGATAGCCGATGCGGACGCCCTCGGCAGCCCAGGCCTCGCCGCCATATTCCTTTTCAATGCCCGCCATGACCTTGAGCAGCGTGGACTTACCCGCGCCGTTCACACCCAGCACACCGATCTTGACGCCCGGCAGGAAGGACA
The DNA here is from genome assembly GCF_018256215.1 of Gluconobacter sp. Dm-73. Taxonomy (NCBI): domain Bacteria; kingdom Pseudomonadati; phylum Pseudomonadota; class Alphaproteobacteria; order Acetobacterales; family Acetobacteraceae; genus Gluconobacter; species Gluconobacter sp. Dm-73. The sequence goes on from NZ_JAERLW010000003.1 coordinate 227,346, forward strand.
GCGTGATGCCCTTGAAGACTTCGCGCCCACCCGGATAGGCCTTCGTAAGGTCCTTCATGACATAGACGTACTGGTAGGCGGCCATGGGAGGTCTCCTCAATCGGTGGATGGGCGGGGAAGACGCGGAACACATCCGTTCCACGCAGATCAGATCGGCACACCGTGCGCCCGGAGGGACTCGAACCCCCAACCAAGCCGTTATGAGCGGCCGGCTCTAACCAATTGAGCTACAGGCGCGCGGGTGCAGTCCGCAATCGCCCAACTCGGGTCTTTTTGCAAGGGCTGACATGGTGGAATGTGTCTTTTTAAGTTAGTGTGTCACGCCTTCCCGTTCCCTAAAGGCCGTTCAGGCGACCTTTGCTGCCGTTGCGAGATGGCCTCACTGGTCCGTATTGCCCGAAGGGATGTCCGATGCCTGCAAATATCGCGAAAATACCCAGCAGTACTCCGCAGACATGATACAGACCGGGCCGGTCGCGCTTATCCGCAAACTGCGCTGGCTCTACGCTCCCGATCCGGTCATGGCCGGATATGCGCTCCGGACGACGTTCACCTCGCTGCTCGCACTCGGAATCGCGCTGCGGATGGAGCTTGGCAGCCCGCAATGGGCCGCGCTGACCGTCTGGATGGTGGCACAGGGCACACGCGGACGCAGCCTTGCGAAAGCCAAATGGCACCTGTTCGGCATGGTGGTCGGCGTCATCAGCGGAATCATACTGGTCGCTTCCTTTCCGCAGTCGCCTCTGATGTTCATTCTCCTGCTGGCAGGCGGAATCGGCGCGTTCTGCATGATCGGCACATTCATGCCCGGTCCGGCATCGATGACGAACTACCGCATCCACGGTATGCGGGCCTCGGGCTTCACCTACGCCATCGTCTCCCTCGACGGCATCGCGGACCCGCACCACATCTTCGCCATCGCCATGGCGCGCGCCACCTACATTCTGCTGGGCATCGTGCTCGAAGCCTCGATTTCCGGGCTGTTCCAGCTCGGTCTAACCAAACGCACGCGCCACCAGCTCGCCAGCACGTTCGAAGACACGCTCAAACCCGCCCTCACCGCCATCGCGGACATCCTGATCGGCAAGGACGGGGCAATGCAGAACGTGCAGGGGATCTTCACCCAGATCACGACGCTCGGCGATCAGGTGGAGTTCGCGGAAGTCGAGCTTGGCCGCCGCGACCATGCCGGAGACCACGCCCGCGCGGCGCTGGCGGATATCGCCGTCCTCCTCGCCCGCGCCCTCGATCTGGCGACCCTCATGCGCCTGCCGCTCAGTCAGGACGACACGTTCCATCAGGAAGCCGAGGCCATCCGGGACGTATTTCTCAAACTCCCCGCCCGACTGGATGGGACGGAGCCCATGAGCGCCATTTTGGCCGATCTGCTGACCCTGCGCCGCCAATGCCGCCAGAAGGTTGTGATCGATTTCAACACCGCCCAGCCGGACGATGCCGCGCGCGAAGCCGTCCTGCGCCACGGCATGCTTCAGCAGGCCCTCGTCGAACTGATCGACGCACTCCGCATGGCGTTAAGCCAGTTCGAGGCCAGCCGACACCCCGAAGCGCACGACCATTTCCATGCGCCGATCCGCTCCTACCGCGACTGGCAACAGGCCATTACCAACAGCCTGCGCTCGTCCGTTACAGTCTTCGGAGCGGGCCTCATCTGGATCTGTACCGCCTGGCCCAGCGGACTGACCTTCATCATGTTCGTCTGCATCGTGTGCAGCCTATTCTCGACACTGGAGCGCCCCGCGCTGGCCACGCAGGCGTTCCTGCGCGGAGCCTGCTGTGCGGTCGTCGCAGCGGGCATCCTCAATCTGGCCCTGATGGGCAAATCGACGACGTTTGAAATGCTGGGCATGTGGTCGGGCCTTGCGATGATGATCGGTGGACTGGCCTTTGCCTACCCGCCCCTGACCCTCCCGGCCGTATCGTACAACCTGTTCCTGCCCATCCTGATTGGCCCGTCCAATCAGGCCAAAACCGACGAAATTACCTATTTCAACACGGCTATGCCGCTCATTCTGGGTCTGCTCTACGCCTCATGGATGTATCGCGTCTTTCTGCCCTACGACCCCGCCCATCAACGCTGGACCATGCGCGAAAACATCCTGCGTGACCTGCATCGGATCGCGGATGGGAGCGCCCGCGAAACGGTGGACAGCGTGGTCTCGCGCAATGTGGACCGCTTCGTGCGGCTCATGACCAATTCGGGCTCAACCCCGTCGCCCGTCATTCAGGCCTATCTGACGGGAATTCTGTCGGGCATGCGCGTCATGCTCAATCTTCTGCGTCTTCAGGCCATTCGCCGCGATACGCGGCTTGTCGGGGATGCCAGCAAGGCGCTTTCCCTCGTCATGGGGCGCATGAGCCATTTCAGCGGACGCTATCACGGCCATTACGGCCGCACCCTACGGGCGACAAAGCTCGCGATCCTGCACTTGCGCACATGCGAGCGCAACGAGTCCCGCCCCCGCGAACGCTTCATCCTGATCGCCGCCCTAACCAGTCTGGACGTCATCGCCACAGAACTGGACACGAACCGCGTTTTCTTCGACGCGAACAGCCCGTATCTCGACCCGTCCGTCCGCTCCGAGGAACTGGAATCGACTGGCTGACACAATTCTCACGAACCGATCACGAAGAAATGTTCTGAAACACACTTCCCTTTTCCGGGAAACGGAGGAATTGTTCGTTTTCAGCCGCGGGATACCGCGGACGACAGGTTTAAGACCTACTGGGTTTCAGAACTAAGGATACCGTGATGTTTCGTCGTATCGTGCCCGTCCTCGGCCTCGCCCTCGGGCTCGGTCTGGCTTCCCAGGCCGCCATGGCGCAGGAACAGTCCCCCCCGCCCCCGCCGGCCGTTCAGGGTACGCCCGGCAAGGACTTCACGGGCGTTTCGCCCGCCAACCTCGCTGGCATCATGAACTACTGCGTCGAGCAGCAGTATGTGTCCTATGACGAAGGCAACCCGGTTCTTTACGGGCTGAGCGAGAAGTACAAGGCAACCGAACAGACAGTCGGCAATTTCGACTATGCGCTCGGCACCGCCGGTTACTTCGACAGCAACGGCAAGCGCTTCTACCTCGTGGCCTACACGAACGAAGACGACCGCCGCGCCGCCTGTCACGCCGCCGTCAAGGCCGCACAGCCGATGCTCTGAGCCCTGCCCGCAGGACCCGGATTTCGCAAAAACTCCCCTGCCCCACGGCACGGGGAGTTTTTTTTATGCCCACTTCCCGCCACCAGACCGGACTTCGCCCCTTTCCGCTCTGGGCAGGGGCCGCGGGCGCCGGTATTATCCCCGCCTCTCCAAACAGTTCAGGACATGAACATCATGGACGTTTCCAAGATCTCGCCCGGCAAAGACCTGCCGAACGACATCAACGTCGTCATCGAAATCCCGCAGGGATCGCAGGTGAAGTACGAAGTGGACAAGGACAGCGGCGCCCTCGTCGTGGACCGTTTCCTCTTCACGCCGATGGCCTATCCGGCTGCCTACGGCTTCATTCCGGGCACGCTGGCCGCCGATGGCGATCCGGCTGACGCTCTTGTCCTGACGCCGTCCGCCGTCGTGCCGGGTGCCGTGATCCGTGCGCGCCCGATCGGCATGCTGAAGATGGAAGACGAAAGCGGACAGGACGAAAAGATCATCTGCGTCCCGCACGACAAGGTCCACCCGCAGTTCACGAACGTCCACTCCGTAGACGACCTGCCGGAAATCACGAAGAAGGCGATCACGCATTTCTTCGAGCGCTACAAGGATCTGGAACCCAACAAGTGGGTCAAGGTCACGGGTTGGGCTGACAAGGCCGCCGCAGGCGAAGTCATCATGGCTTCGGTTGCCGCCGCCAAGTAATCCCCTGACTTCCGTCGGAGGAACGCCCATAGTGTGCTCCCGACGGACACCCTGACGGGTACGCTTTCAAAACCCCCTGCTTCCCCCGGAGGCAGGGGGTTTTTGTTCGATATCACATATATTTGTGGGAATTTATGATACAAGTAACATTATATTATGTTCTTTACCGGTAAATATATGTTACCTCCGAGATGCTAACCTGCTTTTCCAAGGAATCAGCGGATTGTCTCGAGTTCATCTCCACGCAGCTTTCTGCCTGGCCACAATTCTTCCGTCCTGCGTCATGGCCCAGAGTGCTGGGACCCAGAACACCTCAGGGACCTCCTCAACACCCAGCACGGGATCCGCTTCAGACCGGACGCTCTCGACCTTTCAGGCCTATAGCCCGGACGCAAAAGTCACACAGATCAAGGTCACAGCCCCGCAGCAGGGAATTCCGCCCGTCATCTGGCCGTCCGAAAACTCGGAACTCCCCAGCGAGCGAGTCAACACGCCTCTGAACCAGATCTATTTCGGCAATGAATGGGTTCCTCCCCTTCCAAAACCCGAAGCTCTTCTGACGAACCCGTTCGGCTGGAATACCTGGCTGCGCGATCGCGGCATCGCGTTAACGATGGACACCACCAACGAGTTTTCCGGCGCCATCACCAGCCCGACACCGGGCTATGGCCTGAAACAGGGCAGCAGCAATGCTGGCCAGTACAGCCTTGAGAACGATATCGACTGGGAAAAGCTCGCCAATGTCCGCGGCTTCTCGACCCATGCACTTGTCGTGGGCCGGTACGGTATCCCCGGCAGCCGCATGTTTGGCGATAACCTCAACCCCAGCTCCGAAATCTACGGCGCAGGCGGCAACGTGGTCGTCCATCTCGTCTATGCCTATGCCGAAGAGACAATCGCCAAGGGCCGCGTGGACCTTGCGGCCGGGCGTATCCCGTTCCTGAACGATTTCTCGTCCAATCCGCTGTATTGCACCTTCCAGAACAATGCGTTCTGCGGAAACCCGAAAGCATCGTCAGACAACACGACCCATTCGTCCTACCCGGATGCGGGCTGGGCTTTCCGCGCCCGGACCCGGCCAACCGTCAGCACCTACATCCAGACCGGCGTCTATTTCGCGCAGGCCGGAATTTACGGCAACGTGCAATACCGTACGGGTTTTAAGTTCAATGGCGGTGACATCCACGGCGAAGCAATCCCGGTCGAAGCCGGGTGGGAACCGCTGTTCGGCAAGGACAAGCTGCCCGGTCACTACAAGGTCGGCTACGCCATCGACAACGCGCCCCACAAAGACAACTACTATGACATGAACGGGCAGCCCTATGTCATCAGCGGCCTGCCCCCCCGGACCGTGAACTATTCATGGTCGGCCTGGGTTCTGGCCGATCAGATGGTGCTGCGCCATCACGTTAAGGGCAATGCCGATGCCGGCCTGATCCTGCTAGGCGGCATGTACGCCAACAGCCCGCGCACCCAGCTTCGTGGCCAGCAATATTTCGCGGGCCTGATTGATACCGGATTCTGGGCCTCACGCCCGCTGGATACGATCGGTATCAACTTCTCCTATGTCCGCGTTTCCAAGAACGCGACCGCAACGGAACGGCTTCAGGCCCTGTATGGCGTGCCGCTCATGGCAGGCTCCCTGACACCGCAGACATTCGGCGAAGTTCTGGAAGCCACATACCGCATCCATGTGATGCGCGGCGTCACCTTCGCGCCTGACTTCCAGTACTATTTCCGTCCGGGCGCACAGAAAGCCCTCAAGGACGCCGCAATGCTTGGCTTCAAAAGCCACATCCAGTTCTTCTGAACAACACTTCGTCCGGGAAGCACGATCTCAACAGGCGGCTTCCCGGATAAACCGCTTGCCCGCATGGCGTTTTTCCAGACCATCCTGAGTTTCGAACAGTGTTCGAAAATGCAGCGGAAATTCCCCGCCCGCACCGCGGAAGGGACTGGTTGATCACTTCAATATGCTGGATTTTTTCTGGAGCGGGCGATGGGATTCGAACCCACGACCCCAACCTTGGCAAGGTTGTGCTCTACCCCTGAGCTACGCCCGCACTCCGTGGAGGGGCTTATGGCCGAATCAGAGCCCCGGCGCAAGAGAAGAAGAGGCCATCCCAACACCACTTTGGCGACAGAATGCAGAAACGAAAAAAGGCACCCGAAGGTGCCTTTTTTTCATTGGAGCGGGTGATGGGATTCGAACCCACGACCCCAACCTTGGCAAGGTTGTGCTCTACCCCTGAGCTACACCCGCACTCCGTGGAGGGGCTTATGGCCGAATCAGCAGAACCGCGCAAGAGGGATTTTTCGATTCTGATGCAATATCTGCTTCCCGCCCCCCTCCGACAGGGTGTGGACTTGCACCACAGGCACACACATCCGATCTTTCAGGGAACTTGTTTTCCCAGCGAACGGTCCCCGCCCCCATGAGCAGCACATTCGACGAACACATTATCGGCCAATCCCCCAAAACACCCCCGGCAGGCGCAACCGCCACCATCATCGACGCCGATCAGTCCAGCTTCATGGCGGACGTGGTCGACGCCAGCAGCACGATTCCGGTTCTGGTCGATTTCTGGGCGCCGTGGTGCGGCCCATGCAGACAGCTGACGCCCGTTCTGGAAAAAATCGTCCGCGCGGCCGGAGGGCGGGTCAGACTCGTCAAGGTGGACGTGGAAGCCAACAAGGCCCTCGCCGCACAGCTCGAACAACTCGGCCTGCCGCTTCAATCCATTCCCGTCGTCGTGGCGTTCTGGAAAGGGCAGGTGCTGGATCTTTTCCAGGGCGCCCAGCCGGAAAGCGAAATCCGCCGCTTTGTGGAGTCCCTGCTCAAACTGGCCGGAGATGTCATGCCCGCCACGGAAATTCTGACAGCCGCCCGTCAGGCGCTGTCAGATGGCCATGCGGATCAGGCGGCCGGTCTGTTCTCGCAGCTTCTGGAAGCAGAACCGGAAAGCCCCGAAGGCTGGGGTGGCATGATCCGTGCGCTGATTGCCCTGAACGAGCCGGAAGCCGCCGAAGATGCCTCCTCGCAGGTTCCGACCAAACTGGACACCCATCCGGAAATCACAGGCGCCCGCGCCGCGCTGGCGTTGCATGTAGAAGGCACCAAAGCCGCCTCGGAACTCGACACGCTACGTCAGCAGAGCGCCGCAGAACCCGATGATTTCGATCTGCGCCTTAAACTAGCCGCCGCCCTTAACGGAGCCGGTCAGCGCGCGCAGGCCGCCGATACGCTGCTGGACATTCTCCGTACCGACCGGGACTGGAACGATGGCGCAGCGAAAACCGAGCTTCTGCGCTTTTTTGAAGCGTGGGGACATACGGACCCTGCTACGCTGGCCGCAAGACGCAAACTCTCTTCCCTTCTGTTCTCGTGAGCCGATGACCGAAACTCCCGATCTCCCGCCTGACGACGTATCGAACGAGCCCGCCCGGCGCGCTCCGCCCCTGACGGAACTGACGCTGGCCGATATTCCGCCCCGCGTCGGCCTGTTTCCGTTGTCAGGCGCGTTACTACTGCCCGGCGGCCATTTGCCGCTGCTGGTCTTTGAAGCGCCCTATGTAGCGCTGCTGGAAGATGCGCTGGCCGGACGCCGGATGATCGGCGTCATCCAGCCACTCATGGACCCTGATACGGACGAGCACCCCCTGCTCTACCGGACCGGAACGCTGGGCCGCATCACGGAATTTGCCGAACATACGGATGGTACCTTCACCGTCACCCTGCTCGGAATTTCCCGCTTCCGTCTGATCCGTGAAACCCCTACCGAGCACGGATGGCGCGAAGGTATCATTGATGCCACCCCATTCGCCGCCGATCTGGTCGAAGAAGATCCGATGCCGATCAATCGCGATCTGCTGCTGGAGGGTCTGAAAACCTATCTCGAATCCCGCGATCTTCAGGCAAGCTGGCCGCTGATCGAGGATATGGACGATGAGACGCTACTGGTTGTCCTGCCGATGCTTGTACCGTTCACACCGGTGGAAAAGCAGTCCCTGCTGGAAGCCATGACGCTGGACGAACGCGCCGGGCTCTTGCTGGATCTGCTTGAGAGGGGCATGGAATAGTCATGACGACTGAACTTGATCCCCGCCTCCTCTCCCTTCTGGTCTGTCCTCTGACCAAGGGGCCGCTGACCTATGACCGCGAGACCCAGGAGCTGATCAGCCCCCGGGCCAAGCTCGCCTTCCCGATCCGGGACGGGATTCCGGTCATGCTGGCTGACGAAGCCCGTTCGATCGAGACCTGAAGTCAGGCTTTTTCCCGGATGCCGTTCTGGGACGGCATTTTTGGCGCGGAGGGGAGCCCTCCTCGCTGTGACGGGCGGGACTGGGCTTTGCGGACCTTGAAGTTCCGCACAACGCGCGTCAGTTCCCCGGCATCACCGACCAGTTTCTGGCTGGCGCTGCTGGTCTGATGGACGATTGCGGCGTTGCTCTTGGTCACGCCCTCAAGCTGCGTTGTGCTGGCGTTGATATCCATGATGCGCTGGGCCTGCGCTTCAGCGCCCGAGGCAATCTGCCCCACAGCCGTTCCCAGACGCTCAACTGACGTGCTGATGTTGCCGAGGGCCGTACCGGTTTCGTCGACCATCTGCACACCGCGCTGCACATCCTGCATACTGCTGGCGATCAGTGATTTGATTTCCTTGGCCGCCGTGGCGGAACGCTGCGCCAGCGCCCGGATTTCCTGCGCGACGACGGCAAAACCACGTCCTGCATCCCCGGCATGGGCGGCTTCCACACCCGCATTGAGCGCCAGAAGATTGGTCTGGAACGCGATCTCGTCGATGACGCCGATGATCTGGACGATCCGGTTGGAGGACGACGAAATCTTGGCCATCGCCTCGACGGTCTTGCCGACGATTTCACGGCCCTGTTCGGTTTCCTGACAGCAATCGGCCACGGTCGTATCGGCCTGACGGGCTTCGTCGGCCACGGCCTTCACCGAAGACGTCAGTTCCGCGATGTTGCGCGCCACAGCCGCCAACGCATCGACCTGCTCGGCGATACGGCCGGTGATGTCTTCCGTAGAGCCACTGATTTCGCGGGCTCTCTGTTCCACGGCCCCCGAGGTCTCGCGAACGGCATGAACGATCCGTCCGAGCCCTTCGCAGGCGCGATGAAATGCACCGCCCATCCGGCTTGAGCCGTTTTCCAACGACGGGTCGATCTGCTGGACCAGATCGCCGCCTGCCATGCGATCCAGTGCATCGGCCAGCGCGTCCGACAGGGCTGCGAGGCTCTGAATGCGCTCGTTTTCCGCCCGCGACCGTTCCTGCACGTCCAGATTCTGGGTGTAGGTTTCCAGCCCGAGTTCCATATCGAGCAGGCCGCAGCGGATCAGAAGTCCGATCTGGGAAGCCGCTTCCTCAGCGGAGGTTCCTTTGGCCGGCCGGCGCAGAAGACGATCCAGAACGCTGCGGCGCGGCTGGGGCCAGTGCTGGCGAAGCAGTTCCGTCACCATGCCTTCGATCAGGAGGGCATAACCGCCGACATACCATTGGGGTTTGAGGCCGATCCGGGCATGCGTGTTCCCAATTGCACGCGTGCTCGCAACATAATCGGCGCCGAACTCGCCCTGGAGGATCTGCTTCCAGTGCTTTTCCTGCTGGCTGCGGGCGCCATTGCGGTGCTGCTCGCTGGAAAAAAACTTGTTCAGGGCCGGAGTTTTAAGAATCCGGCCATAAAAATGGTCCAGCGCAGATCCCAGAACGCTCAGGGCCTGTGGGCGGATTCTGGCCAGATGGGCTTTCTCAGCCGCGCCGATGCCAAGAAAAAGCAGTCGTTCGGCAATATCTGCCTTGACCTGCTCAGTCATAATCGGAGTCTCCAGAGCGTGGATTTGGCGCATGTTCAAGCCAAAGCCCCTAACACGCCAAGTGTTACGCAATCATGAAGAAACCCCGACAGATCTCCGGTCAGTTGGGCGTATTGTTTTTACCGTAAGACACTTCGGTATCCGGCGTTGCCGGATGCGGTGCGATATCGACGCTTCCACCCTGCCCACCGAAGGACATGCCACCAGAGGATGGCCCACTGTCGGTCTCATGGGAGGACGGCGCCGGACTTTCCGCACCCGGCGGCATGGGCATGACCGGAGCGTCATCGGCATAGGACACGCCGCTTCCCTGACGGTGACGGGCGCTGCCATGGGCATGCGATCCGTGACCCGGGCCTGCACCTGGCGGCGGAAGGGGGGCCATGTCCGGGGATGGCCCGCTGAGCATGGAGCCGCAGCCTGTCATGGCAAGAAACGACAGCATAAAGAGGGAAGAGACGAAACGCATGACAGGCAATATAGCACTTTTCAGCGGTTGACGCATCCCTTTGCAGGATGGGACACAGCGCGTTCCCGCCGCGATCAGCGGCCTGTCCAGCAAGGATGCATTTACCATGTTCGAAGGCCGGATCACGACCCCTGCCACACGGCGGCGCGCCTGGTGGGACAGTCTGTTCGTGGACCATTCCATCTTCCGGCTCGGCTGGACCAATCTTGCCCCCGTCGTGCCGGGCAAGGTCTGGCGCTGCAACCATCCGACGCCCGCGCGGCTGCGGAGCCTGAAGCGGCGACTGCATCTGAAGACGCTCGTGAACCTGCGCGGACATCGCAAATGCGGCTCCGATGCGCTGTCACGCGGGGCTAGCGCAAAACTGGGGCTGACGCATCTCGACATGGCATTCGAAAGCCGGGGCGCCCCGCATCGTGACCGTATCCTGCGGTTTTACGACATGTATCAGACGCTGGCTTTTCCCATGCTCATGCACTGCAAATCCGGCGCGGACCGCGCGGGTCTGGCCTCCGGGCTGGTACTGATGTTCGAGGGCGGTACGGCTCAGGACGCTCTGGGGCAATTGCATTGGCGGTTCGGACATTTCAACCGTTCCCGCACCGGGATTCTGGATGCGTTTTTCCTGCACTATCAGAAGGAAGCCGAGGGACGTTTGCCGTTCATGGACTGGGTGCGGAACGAGTATGACGAGGACCGTCTGCGCGCCGACTTCAAGGCTGGAAAGCTGGCGTCTTTCGTCAATGACAGCATTCTGCGTCGGGAATAAAAACCCGACGTTCAGTCCGCTTTCGGATCTGCCGCGCCGAGGGAGCGGATCAGGTCCAGCATCCGTTTACGGACCGCAGGGTCCGGGATGCGGTAATAGGCCCGCACCAGCTCGACCGTCTCGCGGCGGCTGAACAGGGCGGCCTCGTCCACCGGCAGATCGAACAGGCGGGGCGATGCAGCGCTTCGGGCCGGACGATCGCCAAATGCAGCCTGAGTTTCGGCGAACCCCGTAACCGGTCCCTTGAAAGGCTGGGACTGACCAAAGACGGGGGTGAAAGGCCGGGAAGTCTCAGGGAAAGGCCGCGACGCAAAGGTCCGGGATTCCTGAGCCTCCCGCATATCATCGAAAAAGAAGCCGACGGGCACGTCCAGAATCTGCGCCAGATCGTAAAGACGGCTGGCGCCGACGCGGTTGGCGCCCCGTTCGTACTTCTGAATCTGCTGAAAAGTCAGGCCCAGCGCCTCGCCAAGCTTTTCCTGCGACAACCCCATGAGGGTACGGCGCAGCCTGATCCGGTTGCCGACATGGGCGTCTACAGGCCCGGCCGCAGCGGAACTGCGGGTTTCGGAGCGAGTACGATCCGAGGAAGAGGACTGTTTTTCTGGCACGTCCTGATGGTTAATAAAACTACAACAACTTGTCAATGTTAACCTTTTTGTGTCGTTCTATGTCGACTCTGAATCGCAGGAAACAGGGCCATAATCATGCACAGGATCGCAAGCGTGAGGGGCGTCGCGCGCCCGAAGCGGGAGAAAAATGTCGGGGGAAGCGGCGACGGAATATCGCTGACCAGAACACCGGCTAGCCCCCAGCCCAGACGGGCAGTTTCATGTCCGGTCGCGTCATAAATGGCGGAAATTCCGGTATTATTGGCAAAGACAACCGGAAGCCCCTCCTCCACGGCCCGCATCCGCCCCGTAGCGAGATGTTGGCGCGGACCGGCGCTGTTGCCGTACCAGGCGTCATTTGAAATCGTCACCAGCCAGTCCGGGCGGTCGTTGCGGGCCGTGACGGAGCCAGAGAAAATGATCTCGTAGCAGACCATCGGCCCCACGCGCCCCAGACCCGGCAAATCCCATGTCTTCAGACCCGGCCCCGGCGTCAGAACACCGGGCAGCACGTTAAACGGCAGAATCCAGGGTTGGTATTCGCCGAACGGCACCAGACGACTCTTGTCATAAATAGCCGCAATGCTGCCATCGGGAGCAACCGCAATCAGGCTGTTGAACCAGTCCTTGCCGGACTGCCGGTCCGAACCGACCAGAGCCGGAGCGCCATCTGCGGCACGAGCGATCATCTGCCGGGCGAGCGTATCTTCGTCCAGAAGGCCGGGGAAACCGGATTCCGGCCAGATCACCACAGGCGACCGACCACCCTGCGCATAGGCTTTCTGCGCCCCCTGTGCCGTCAGGCTCAGATAGCGGCGGAAATTACCGACCGCATCCGCATGGCTGATGACTTCCGCTTCCGGCACGTTGCCCTGCACCAGAACCGCGCGAGGATTGGTGATGTTCAGGGGCGTTGCAGTGAACAGTCGCCATGCGCCCGCACCAACCCAGAGCACGCAGACGGCCAGTACCGCCAACGCCGCACGTCTGCCGCGAAACAGAGCAAGTGAGCCGAGCACGAGGGCCAGCGATAGCCCATCCACACCCAGAACGGCGGCGGGCTGAATCAGGACGTCTCCAGCGAGGCCCGGTAGTTCAAGGTCGCTGCCAAGCGGATTCCACGGAAAACCCGAGAACATGAAGACGCGCCCCATATCCATGACGGTCCAGCTTCCCGCGAACATCAGCACCCGTCGCCAGCCCGGCGGCACTACACGACACAGCACGGCCGGAACGCAGATGAAGGGAGCGATCAGCAGCGAAACGCCGGGAGATGCAAACGGCACGATCCACCAGAATTCGTGAACGCGGGTCAGGATCGCATTCGTCAGCCAGTAAAGCCCGACGGTGTGGAAGCCCATGCCAAACAGGAAGCCACACCATGCCGCCTGCTTCCACGACCGCGCATCCTCCGACACGCGATACAGGACCATCAGTCCAACGGGCAGCAGGAACAGGAAATGGACCGGAGGCAGGGACAGGGCTGCGAGCGCTCCGGCAAGCAGCATCAGTCCGGCGAGCCGCCAGCCGCGGACAGGGAGCGTCGAAATCATGGGAGAACCGTCCGGCTGACGAAGGGGCTGAAACAGAAAACAGCCGGACCCTCAAGATCCAGCTGCGGAAAGGCTGTCAGTCGAGGGCGTCGCGCAGGCGGCGTTCGTAATGGCGGTAATATTTGTCCGCCAGAAGTTCGCTCTTCACCAGAACGGCGACATCCGTGGTGTTGAACTGCTCGTCCACCACGGCACCATCACCCACATAACCGCCCAGACGCAGATAGCCCTTAATCAACGGCGGGAGCTTGTTGAGGCAGGCCCGGTAGTCCAGCACATGCGGATCGGTGCGCTGCATTTCCACATAACGGTCTGGCAGCGCGCGGATACGCAAAGCCGGGGGTGCCAGATGGTTGTGATGCATGTAGGTAAGCTGGTCGGCCAGAGCATCCGGATCGGTTCCCGGCAGGCTGCCACAGCCGAACAGCACGTCGATCCGGTGCAGGAAGATGTAGGACGCAATACCGCGCCACAGCAGCTGCATGGCGGAACGGCCGCGATATTCCTTCGCCACGCAGGAGCGACCAACTTCGAGCAGACGTCCGGGAAATTCCGTCAGGGTCGAGATGTCGTATTCGGAGGATGTATAGAAACGCCCAACTTTCTCCGCAGCATCGGAACGCAGCAGACGATAGGTTCCAACGACACCGGCGGCACCGGGGCCTTTGTCATGATCGATAACCAGAAGGTGATCGGCCGCCTCGTCGAATTCATCGACGTCACGCTTGGTGCGGAAGGCGCGCTCGTCAGGATGGGCGCCGAGTTCTTCAAAGAAGACGCGATAGCGCAGGGCCTGAGCAGCGTCGCGCTCCTCTTCCGTCTCGGCGATGCGTACCCCCAGCGTGCCACCCCGCAGTTCCTGAAACCCGCCTTCGCGGTTCAGGGACAGGGTGGAGAGCGTCTCCATCTGACGCAGGGTTTCTTCGCTACTGGCCAGCGTATGCGGAGCGGAAATGGGAGTGCCATCCAGTTTGGTGGTCATGATCCGCTCTTGTTCCTGTTTTCGGGAGGAGATTTTTTCCTGCTTTCGGGCTCGGCACGACGACCGAACAGCTCGATGCGATGGGAGACGAGGTCAAATCCCAGACGCTGAGCCAGCTGCTCCAGAAGACGGACCGGTTCGTCGTCCTCGAATTCAATGACACGGCCGCTATCCACGTCGATCAGGTGGTAGTGGTTGCCGCTGTCACTGGCTTCATAGCGTGCTCGTCCACCGCCGAAATCGCGGCGTTCGAGAATGCCTTTCTCCTCAAGGAGACGCACCGTGCGATAGACGGTCGCCACGGAGATGCGGCTGTCGATCTCGGAGGCACGGCGATAGAGTTCTTCGACGTCAGGATGATCGTCGGCAATGGACAGGACATGTGCGATGACACGTCTCTGGCCGGTCATTTTCAGACCGCTTTCCACACACAGGCGGGCAATGTGCGAATCATCCGGCACGGGGGAAGAGGAGGCCTTCCGATTCCCGGGGCTGCTGCGTCTCTCAGCGGTTTTCGTATCTGCGACCATATCTGCGGCCTAGCCGAAAAACAGGCGTGTTGTCCACTTTATGGAGCCTGTCGGGATTTTCCCTGTCACCGGGATGAAGAAACCGGCGACAGGGAAACGAGGCTCTCAGTCTTCGCGACGACGGCCAAGGCCGATCTTGCGGGCCAGCGAAGAGCGGTGGTTCGCATAGTTCGGAGCAACCATCGGGTATTCCGGCGGCAGGCCCCAGCGCTCGCGATATTCCTGCGGCGTCATGTTGTAGGCTGTCTTGAGGTGGCGGCGCAGGAGCTTCAGCTTCTTTCCGTCTTCAAGGCAGATGATGTAGTCCGGGAAAACCGACTTGCGCGGCGAAACGGCCGGGACCAGCTTCTCGGCAGGAGCCTCTTCCGGAACGTTCACCGTTGCAAGAGAGTCATGAACGGACCGGATCAGGGCCGGAAGAGCGTCAGCCGGAATATCGTTGTTTGATACATAGGCCGTAACGATCTGCGCGGTCAGCTGATGCAGTTCGGGAGCATTTGTCTCTTGCGACATATTAGATAAGTCCTTCATCCTTGAGCGAGTGAGCATGTAGCAGTCATAAATTGCTTCGTTCAAGCATAAAAAGAAAGAAACGAGACTGTGACAGAAAATGAAATATTCTTCATAGATATAACAGAGAAAAAATGCCCCATGACGACTGTATATGTTCGGGCCAAACTCGATGCCATGACTTCGGGACAGAGACTTGACGTGTGGCTCCATGGAACAGAAACACGCAAGAACGTCCGGGCATCAGTGCAGGCACTGGCCCATACAATTCTGGCTGATTCGCCTGTTCCAGACAGGGCAGATCTTTACTGCCTGAGTATCAAAAGGCGTTAGAAACAAGGACCTGCGCGTCACTTCCGTCCCTGTAATAGCCGCGACGCAGGCCGGCTTTTACAAAACCGCATTTTTCATACAGTGCAGCAGCCGGATTGTTACAGACTGCTACTTCCAGAAATACTTGTCCTTTGGACAGAATGGCCTGCACCAAAGACATTCCGACACCTCTGCGGCGAAAATATGGATGAACCGCAAGTGTCAGGATTTCCGTTTCATCCAGAACTGTCCGCGAGAGAATGAAACCGGCAGGACTATTGTCGATCAGTGCAATGACGACTTCTGTTCCATGCATGGATAGTAAATCAATAAAGGACGCCGCACTCCAGACTTCTCCGCCATGAAACGCGGCTTCATGAAGCTCCGCCAGAAGCGGCGCGCATTCGATCCCCATCGTCCGCAATTCAAACGCCGGTTCCGGACTGCTCACAGGGGCAAGGGCCTCAGACCGGCTGCGGGCGGCTTGGCTTCGGGCGGATCGACATAAAGCGGCATCAAGGGACCGGGAGAAACGCCCTGTGCGGCCTGAACGATGCCCAGAGCGGTCGGGGCCTCGCAGGACAGCACAGGACACAGCCAGTCCGATTTTTCGGACACGGCATCGCCCGTCACGCAGACCCAGTCCGCGGGATCGAGATCAACCGTTTGGCTGGCCGTGACGGGCCCGTGCGGCGGGTCCACGAACACCCGCCCCCGACGCGCAATGCTAACGCAGACAGCGTCCGGACGACTGAGGGTGGCGCGGATCGCCTCACCCAGCGTGACGCCGATCGTGGGGCAGTTCCAGCCTGCCGCCAGACCTGCGGCCAGTGACAGGGACGAGCGCAGTCCGGTGAAGGATCCCGGACCGAGAACGGCCACAACACGATCAGGGGCCGTGGTCCAGTCGTTCTGTGCCAAAAGGTCGCGGATGGCGGGAGCGAAATGCTCGGAAGCGCCGCGTCCGGCCATCAATTTTTCCGCAACAACCCGATCATCCTCAACCAGAGCCACCAGACTGGTCAGACCGGCCCCTGCCCCGGCTCCATTGAAAACGACCGTCCGTGAAGACCCCGTCACAGACACAGACAGGCTTCTCCGAAATCCAGACGGGGCGCACGCGGCTCGGCATGGTCGGGGGCGGGTTCGTTTTGCGCCGGATAGCCAAGCCCGACAAGGAAGTTCACGCGCCAGCCGGTGGCGTTCAGCAGCGTGTCCTCGACCATGAAGCAGTCAAAGCCGGACATCGGCATGGCGGACAGGCCCAGCATCCGGGCGGCCATGATGAGATAGGCACCTTCGAGCGTACCGTTGCGAAAGGCCGTCTCGTCAGACAAACCCACATCAGCGGCAAACCAGTCGCGCAGGCCCTCCTGCGGGTTCAGACGGGGCAGCGCTTCAAAAAATAGCGGATCATGGCACACGACGGCCAGAACCGGGGCCGCCATGGCGCGAGATACGTTTCCCGGCGATAGCGCGGGGCGGATGCGCTCGCGGGCGTCCTGTGTCGTCAGGAAAACGAAGCGACCCGGCGAGCAGTTGCCGGAGGTCGGCCCCAGCTTCACCAGATCGTACAGACGGCGCAGGACATCTTCCCCGACCGGGCGCGGCGAGAAGCTGCGCGGCGTCCGGGCCTGCGTGAACAGGGCTTCCGCACCCGGAACCGGAGCGCAATCAGGGGCTGTCTGGCCGTCCATGGTTCAGTCCTCGACCTGTTCGACCGAAGCGACTTCGGGAACATAATGCCGCAGCATGTTCTCGACGCCGTGCTTCAGGGTCGCACGCGAAGACGGGCAGCCGGAGCAGGCGCCCTGCATAGCCAGATAGACCACGCCATCTTTGTAGCCACGGAACGCGATGTCGCCGCCGTCACCGGCCACGGCAGGGCGAACGCGCGTGTCGAGCAGGTCCTGAATGCGGCTGACAACTTCGGCGTCTTCGGGCGCAACATCATGTTCCGGAGCGGACTGCGTTCCCGAGAGGACCGGGCGGCCGCTTTCGAAAAACGTCGTGATCGTGCCGAGCACGACGGGCTTAAGGTCGCCCCAGCTGATGTCGTCGGACTTCGTGACGGAGACGAAATCGCCGCCAAGGAAGACGCGGCGCACATTTGGCTGCCCGAACAGCGCGGTCGCCAGTTCGGAGCGTCCGGCAGCGACATCGGCATCACCGAAATCGACGGGACGGGCATCGCCGGTCACGCTGCGGCCGGGCAGGAATTTCAGGGTAGCGGGATTGGGAGTGTCTTCGGTCTCGATGAACATCGTGGTCATGTCCTTGCGTTCCAGTCCGCCCTGACATGTGCCACTTCGCCTCAAGGTGCAAGTGTCGGGACTGCATTGGTCCGACTTCGCGTGTTTTTAACGCTGGAACACGCCCGATCAGACCTGTTCGCCCTGCCCCTCGCCTTTTCCCTCATTTTTCCTTGATGGAGACGGGAGTCCCTTCGGCAGAATGATGGTCGCGCACAGCCCGCCATAACCTTTCGAGGCATCTCCGCGTCCAAGCACCAGCGTGCCGCCCTCGCGCGAGATTTCGCGCTGCACGATGGCCAGACCCAGCCCGATTCCCCCCGTGGCCCGCGAGCGTGAGCTTTCCAGACGATAAAAGGGGGCGATCACACGTTCGTATTCGCTTTCGGGGATGCCGGGGCCGCTGTCGCTGATGGCGATTTCCAGCGCGCCGTCCTCACGGGTGCGGAGCGTGGCGAGGACATTACCACCATAATTGATGGCGTTTTCGATCAGGTTCGACAGGACGCGCTTCATCGCGAGCGGACGGACATGGACCAGTGCGCGGTCCGGCCCTTCGTAATGGGCCTCATGGCCACGATCCACATGGTCGTCCACGAGGGTTTCGAGCGTCGCAACGATATTGATGGTGCGAGGGACTTCGGGATCGTCGGCACCGGCCAGATAGGCGAGGATGCCGTTCACCATGGCTTCCATCTCGTCCAGATCGGCCTCGATGGCGGCCTGTGCTTCGCCGTCATTGAGAAAACCGCAGCGCAGGCGCAGGCGCGTCAGGGGCGTTCGCAGATCGTGCGAAACCGCCGCCAGAGCCTGCGTTCTGTCGTTGATGAGGCTCTGGATGCGCTCCTGCATCGCGTTGATGGCACGGGCGAGGCCGCGGACTTCCGGCGGACCACGCTCAGCCAGCGGCACCCATGTTTCGTTGGAACCGATGCGGTCGGCAACCGAGGCCAGCGCACGGAGCGGCATGCTGAGGCCGCGGATCAACATGGTCGCGGCAATGGCGACCGCTCCGGCAGCAATCGCTGCCGAGGCCAGTCCGCGCGTGACGCGGTGATGACCGAGCATCCCCGGCACCCGGAAATGGATGTAGCTTCCATCTGGCAGACGCTGGGACCCCAGCACGTCCGCACTCCCCGGTCCGAGTGTATAGAGGTCCAGATGGGCCTGTTCGAGAATAGGATCGTCCGCCTTCAGACGCCGGACGAGCTGTGTGAGCGCGACGGGGGGATGTCCCGGCAATACGGGCGCGATGGAGGCTGGCTGCCAGGCCACACTGAGTTCGCTGCCCGAGAGCATGACGGCCAGAAACGATCTCTGACTGACGGGCGCCGCAGCCAGCACCCGCAGATCCGTGCTCAACGCCTCGCCAAGCTGGGCGATGCGCACGTCATCAACGATATAGGTTTCAGCCTGACCGTAGAAAATGGCGTTCGTCAGGAACACCAGTGTCACTGCGACGGTCAGGACAACGCAGACGCGCCCGACCAGCCCCAGCGGCCACAGCAGGATGCGATTCTGAATGTTCAGACCCGTTCAACCTCTGCCACGAAGATGTATCCAAGGCCGCGCACGGTCCGGATGAGCTGGTCGGCGTCCGAACCAAGCTTGCGGCGCAGGCGGCTGACGAGAACATCGATGCTCCGGTCCGACACATCCCCCAGACGGGTGCGCGACAGTTCCAGCAGACGGTCGCGCGCGATGACGCGCTGCGGGTTGTCCAGAAAGCTGGTCAGCAGGTCGTGCTCAGCGCCGGAGATATCGACGGTCGCGCCCGACGGGTCCGTCAGTTCGCGGCGGCGCAGATCAAGCGTCCAGCCCGCAAAACGCAGCGTCTCGCGGCGGACACGCTCCTGCGGGGCGCCGGTGGTGGCGATGCCGCGACGCAGCACGGCCCGCACGCGCGCCAGAAGCTCGCGCTGCCCGAACGGCTTGGGGACGTAATCATCCGCGCCCGATTCGAGGCCGGTCACGCGGTCGCGCTCTTCACCCCGCGCGGAGACCATGATGATCGGCACCTGAGCGGGAGGCGTCTCGTTTTCGTGCTGGGCACCCTGTCCGCTGCGAAGGGCACGGCACAGTTCAATGCCGCTTTTGCCCGGCAGCATGATGTCCATGATGATGAGATCGACGGGTGCGACTTCAAGCGCGGCCCACATCTCCTCCCCACAGGCAACACCCCGTGCGCGGAAGCCGCCGCCCTGAAGGGCACGGAGGATGAGGGTCCGCATTCCGGCGTCATCTTCGACGACGAGGATACGGGCGGGAAGATCTGGGTCGGAAAGATTTGGCACCATGTCTTTTTCCATAGTCTCCACAGGGCGGGCATCACAAGCGACAAATCCTGACAATAAATCTTTCAGTGATTTGAAGGCTCATGACGAAAACCAATTGGCATCGTACAGTACAACGCATTACAGCCGCACCCGTTTTGCTGGCCTGTTTCATGCGTTCAGTTGGAGCCGCCAATGTCAAGAGTTTCACCCGGCGTCGTCAGTGGCGCCAGTTATACGGCCCTTATCAAGGCCTGCCATGAAGGGGGCTATGCCCTTCCCGCCATCAATGTCGTCGGCACCGACAGCGTCAATGCCGTTCTGGAAGCAGCGGCCCGGAATGGATCGGACGTCGTCATTCAGGTTTCGAATGGTGGCGCGCGCTTTTATGCCGGCGAAGGCCTGCCCGACGCCCATCGCGCCCGCGTGCTCGGCGCGGCCTCGATGGCACGCCACGTCCATCTTCTGGCGAAGGAATACGGCATCGCCGTCATTCTCCATACCGATCATGCCGACCGCAAGCTGATCCCCTGGCTCGACGACCTCATCACCCTGAGCGAAGACGAGTTCCGGACGACCGGCAAGCCGCTGTTTACGTCCCACATGCTCGACCTGTCCGCCGAACCGCTCGAGGACAACCTTGCGACGTCCGCCGCCATGCTCAAGCGGCTGGCGCCTCTGGGGATGGGACTGGAAATCGAACTGGGCGTGACCGGCGGCGAGGAAGATGGCGTTGGTCATGACCTCGAAGACGGTGCGGACAACGCCCATCTCTACACGCAGCCCGAAGATGTTCTGAAAGCGTGGAACCTGCTCTCCCCGATTGGCACCGTGTCGATTGCCGCGTCTTTCGGCAACGTGCATGGCGTTTACAAGCCGGGCAATGTGCAGCTTCGCCCGGAGATCCTGAAGAACTCGCAGGAAGCGGTCGAACAGGCCACGCAAAGCGGTCCCAAGCCGCTGCCACTGGTGTTCCACGGCGGTTCAGGCTCGACGCTTGCGGAAATCGATGCCGCGGTTTCCTACGGCGTGTTCAAGATGAACCTTGATACCGACATCCAGTTCGCGTTCGCACAGGGCGTGGGCCACTATGTTCTGGAGCATCCGGTCGCGTTCCAGCACCAGATCGACCCCAGCACCGACAAGCCGATGAAGTCCCTCTACGATCCGCGCAAATGGCTGCGCGTGGGCGAGAAATCCATCGTCGGCCGACTGGACGAAGCCTTCGAGATTCTGGGCTCGAAGGGCCGGTCCGTCGCGCACAAAGCCTAACGGATAAGGGCCTGACGGGACCAGCTTGCGGGAGGCCTAAGCCTCCCGTTCAAGAGCTTTCCGTTCAGGGACCGGGCGTTGCGGAGGCGAGCTGCGCTTTCGTCACGTCCGGGTTGTTTGGGAGAGCGTCTTCCCAGCCACCGCCGAGCGCATTGTAAAGACGCGTCAGGTTGGTCGCCAGCGTGGCGTCGCTGCTGACGAGGTCAA
Source organism: Gluconobacter sp. Dm-73 (assembly GCF_018256215.1). NCBI lineage: Bacteria > Pseudomonadati > Pseudomonadota > Alphaproteobacteria > Acetobacterales > Acetobacteraceae > Gluconobacter > Gluconobacter sp. Dm-73. The sequence goes on from NZ_JAERLW010000003.1 coordinate 248,787, forward strand.
GCTGGGCGGACTGAAGCTGTGACTGCGCGTTCAGGACGTTCAGATAGTTCGTCAGGCCGCTGCGATACTGGCTCTGCGCCAGCATGAGGGCATGGGTGTTGTCGTTGACAGCCGCCTGAAGGCCCTGACGATGGAGCTGTTCGTCCCGATACGCGATCAGCGCATTGTCCACGTCATGCCAGGCCTTGATGACGGTCTGCTGATAGGAAATCGCTGCCGCTTTCTGTGCGTATTTCTTCAGCTCGAGCTGACCGTACAGGCGTCCACCCTGAAAGATCGGGAGCGAAATGGACGGGCCGACATTCCAGGCGCGCGCGTTCCAGAACCCCAGATCGCGGAACGACAGGGTCTGGAAACCGAAATCGGCGTTGATCGTGACCTTCGGATAGAAATCCGCCGTGGCCTCGCCCACCTCGGCCACCGCACCACGCAGATGGGCCTCGGCTTCGCGGATATCCGGACGGCGCTGGGCCAGTTCGGACGGAATACCAACGGGCACCACAGGCGGCACGACCGGCACGCCGGCGTTCTTGTCCAGCTCGGCATTCAGGCTGCCCGGAGGGGCGCCCAGAAGCAGCGCAAGCGCGTTCTCTTCCTGCGCTACAGCCTGTTCGAGCTGCGCTTCCTGACCCTGCATGTCATGCAGACGGCCCTGAGCGGAGTCCACGTCCAGCTCCGTCACCAGACCGCCATGATAGCGCTCCTGCGCGATGGAGGTGATCTGCGTGAGAATCCTGAGGTTGTCGCGTAGGATCTTCAGGCGCTGTTGGTCGCCACGCAGGCCCATATAACCCCGTGCCATGTCGGCCTGCTGGGCGATGAGAATGGAGCGCCGCTCCTCGTCCGTCGCCTGAAGATCGGCCTTGGCGGCGTCGTACTGGTGCGCGACACGGCCCCACAGGTCGATTTCATAGGTCGCATCAATCGCGCTGCGCCACTGGTTCAGCAGCGGAACCGTGGCGCCATCGGCCCCTCCCTGAAGGAGTGGTCCGACCGAAGATCCGAGGGTGTTACCAGCGGACTTCGCGATATTGCCGCCCACCCGGCTGATGATCTCCTGCATTTCCTTGGTGCTGTACTGGCTGCGCTGATATGAACCCGAGGCGCTCAGGGCCGGGAAGCGCTCGGCCCCCGCCATGATGAGCTGCGCGCGGCTCTGCGCCAGATTGGCGGTCGCAAGGCGGAAGGACAGGTTCTGATTGACCAGACGGGCTTCCAGCGACGTCAGTTCGGGATCGTGGAAAACCTGCCACCAGCGGCTGTCGGCCTTCATCTCGCTGATAATGCTGTCAGGCGCACCCGCCATATGGTCCGTATAGTGCGCGGGCGACCAGGGTTTGGGCGCGTGATATTCAGGCCCCACCATGAGGCAGCCGGACAGGGTGAACAGGGCGCAGCCGCAAAGCAGCGCGCGGGAAGTGAAGGCTGCGCTCACAAAGAAACTCCTGAAGCGGAAATGATCTTGCAGTGACCGACCGGTTCGGTCAGCATGTTAGAGAGACGACCTGACGGACAGAAGGATTTTTCGCTCACATGACGGGCATCACGGACGACGGCCACACGGACACTCCCGACGGGTCGGGCAACACCGATCCTGCGGGCAGCGCCAAGCGCGAACAGATCCTGAAAGGGGCCGAAGCGATCTTTCTGGCGGACGGCTATGAAGGCGCGTCCATGTCTCGCATCGCGCAGATGGCCGGCGTGTCCAAGGGGACGCTCTACAACCATTTCGATGGCAAGGCGTCCCTGTTTTCCGCGTTCTTCGAAGAACAGGTCCGCTGCCGTCTTTCCCCCATCGAAGCGCTGTCGCGCGGCGGTGAACAATCCGTCCGCGTGACGCTGACCCGCTTTGCAGACATGACGGTTCACCTGCTGATTTCGCCGGTGGCGCTGGGGCTGTATCGCATCATCGTCAGCGAGGTCGACAAGTTTCCCCATCTGGCCGATACGTTCTGGCGCTACGGTTTTGGCCGGACGCTCAGCAATCTGAGCGAATATCTGGCGCGAAGTGTGGCGCAGGGAGAGCTGGACATCGCCGACCCGAGCCTGTCGGCCGAGCAGTTCCTGCTGATGTGTCAGGCCCGCATCATCCAGCGTCGCCGCTTCGGGCTGCCGGTCGATGATAGCAATGCCGCCATCGCGGACTTCGCCGCCTTTACCGCCGACAGTTTCCTGAAGATCTACGAACCGCGCCATCAGTGACCACCGCCTGAGGCCTGAGCCGCCTTCTTGCCGTTGGGAGACAACAGGAAGCACAGCGGCACCACGAACAGCGCAATCACGCCAATCCAGCAGAAAACCTCGTTATAAGCCAGCATGGCGACCTGAGAGGTGAATTCCTGAAAGGTCCGGTAGAGGGCGAACTGATGTGCCTGCGCGGCCGGGAACCCGTGCGCCTCCGCGACCTTCTGCGCATTGGCGATATAGGAATTAAGCCCCGGATTGGCCGCCGTCATGTTGTCCGTGACATAGGTCTGATGGCGCTGCCGGGTCTCGATGATCGCCGCCGTCGCCAGAGAAATGGCGAGGGAGCCGACATAGTTCCGGGCCATCGAGAACAGGGCCGACGCATCGGCATTCAGTTCACGCGGCAAGGTCGAGTACGCGATCGTCGAAATCGGTACGAACAGGAACGCCAGCGAGGCCGTCTGGCTGATACGGTAGAGCATCAGATGCCTGAAATCGATCGCGGCGTAGAGGTTCGAGGCTTGAAACATGGCCATGCCCATGGCGAAAAACCCGAACGCGATGAGATAGCGCATCTGGATGAACTTCATCAGGATGCCCACGATCGGGATCAGACAGATCACCGCAACGCCGCCCGGCGCCAGAAGCAGACCCGAAGTGGTCGCGGTATAGTCGAGAACCTGCTGGGCAAACTGCGGTACGACGATCGCCGAGGCATAGAGCGTCGCACCGACCATCGAAATCAGGAACGTCCCGACCGCGAAGTTGCGGTCCTTGAAGACCGACAGGCGAACCAGCGGGTTCTTCGCATAGCACAGCCACAGAATGGCTCCGAGGACGCCGATCACACCCAGCACGGCCATGGTCACGATGAAGGGCGAACCGAACCAGTCGTCATCCTCACCACGATCGCACATGACTTCGAGGCAGCCGAGGCCGAGCGTAATCAGGCTGATGCCGATCACGTCTACCTTCTCGCGCTTCATGCGTTCCCACGGCGGATCTTCGACGAAAGCCGTCACGGCCATCACCGTCAGGATGCCGAAGGGCACGTTGACGAAGAAAATCCAGCGCCAGGAGAAATTATCGGTCAGATAGCCGCCTAGCATCGGACCCAGAACCGGTCCGACGATGGTGGCGATGGCCGTCAGGCCGAACGCCGCCCCACGCTTTTCAGGCGGGAACGTGTCGAGAATGATGGACTGCTGACTGGGTTGCAGGCCGCCTCCGAAGAAGCCCTGCATGAGCCGGAACACCACCAGCATCGGCAGCGATGTCGCCAGTCCGCACAGGAAGGACGAGACGGTGAACATCGTGATGCAGATCAGGAAGTAGCGTTTGCGGCCAAAGAACCGCGACAGCCAGCCCGAAATCGTCAGCACGATGCCGTTCGCCACCAGATAGGACGTCAGCGCCCAGGTGGCGTCATCATACGAACTGCCGAGCGATCCCGCGATATGCGGCAGCGCCACGTTGACGATGGTGGTGTCCAGCACCTCCATAAAGGCCGCCAGCGTGACCGTGACGGCCACAAGCCACGGATTATGACTGGGTTTCCAGTCCTGATGCCCGGCAGTATCACTCATTTCACATAAACCGTCGGCTCGACAGACAGGCCAAGGGCCAGCGGAAGGTTCGGGTCAAGTCCACTGTCCACCACGATCTTGACCGGGATGCGCTGGACCGTTTTCACGAAGTTTCCGGTCGCGTTTTCAGGAGGGAAGGCGCTGAAGGATTCACCCGAGCCAAGCTGGATGGAATCCACATGGCCATGCAGTTTGAGCTGCGGGTAGGCATCGACGTCGATATCCACCTTCTGTCCGGGACGCATGTGGGTGAGCTGCGTTTCCTTGTAGTTCGCCACGATCCAGACTTCCGGCTCGACGATGGAGAACATCTCCTGCCCGACCTGCATGTAATCGCCGCGCTCGACGTTACGCTGGGAAATCCAGCCATCATGCGGGGCGCGGACTTCCGTCCATTCAAGGTTCAGGCGAGCCTGCGTCAGCTCTGCATTGGCGGATGCGAGGGAGGCCTGTTCCTGCGTGACGCGGGCATCGGCACTGGCCACGTTTTCCTTGACCGGCTCAGCCTGCGTGAGCTGACCCTGGGCCTGAAGGACACGGGCCTTCGCCTGGTCCAGCGCAGCACGGGCATAGTCGATATCCTGCTGCGACGTGGCAGCACGGGCCACCGAACGCTGGCGACGGTAATCGGCTTCAGCCTTGATGAGTTCCGCCTGAACGGCAGCGAGGTTGCCCTGCGCCGTGACGAGCTGTCCGGGGAAGTTCTTATGCGCCACGGCCAGCATGAGCTGATAGGCGTCAATATTGGCCTTCGCCTGAGACACGGCGGCTTCGGCCTTGTTCAGGGAAGCAGCGTAGTCCCGGCTATCGATTCTCACGAGCAGATCACCGGCGTGGACGAACTGGTTATCGTTCACCAGAAGCTGCGTAACGTACCCGTTGACGTGAGGGGCTATGGCGATCTTGCGACCGGCCGTGTAGGCGTCATCCGTCTCGATATTGTTGCGGGTCAGGAAAAGATAGGCCCCGATACCCACGAGAACCAGAATCACCAGCAGGATCAACGCGATCCGGACAAGGGGATTGCGCTTTTTCTGCGGCTTTCCGTTCTTGTCGGATGTTGTGCCATCCTGCGCGTGATCGGCCTGATCGCCTTGCGCCATAATGTTTTTCTCGCTTTGAAAACAGGTCTGTCAGATCGTGACCGGGTTGACTGTGCAGGGCCTGAAACCCTCATACTGACCGATCGGTTCGGTCATCCATGACATATCGTCTCGCGGGCTTCAAGCTGGAAAAAACTGATCCGTTTCCAATTGTCCGTTCTTCACGCGTCGGGACGCTCGCAAAAATCCCGCAGACGCGCGAGCCCCTCTTCGAACCGCGCCCGTTCGATCTCTCCCTGCGAGCTGTCGCCCAGCCGCAGCAGCCAGGACGGGTGGGCAAGCGCCAGACGCTGGACGGCATTTTCGTCCTCCCCCGCCGTCCAAAGCGTTCCGCGTCTCTCCGCCATCGCCCTGCCCGGACCATCCAGCGCCTTCAGAGCCGTGGCACCAAGCGAGACGATGAGTGTGGGGCGGACCAGCGCGATTTCCTGCTCTAACCAAGGGCGACAGGCCACGACATGTGCCTCATCCGAGCTCTGATGGATGCGGCGGCGCCCCTGAAGGCGGAAGCGGAAATGCTTGACCGCATTCGTCAGATACAGCGCGCGGCGATCGACCCCGACCTTTTCCAGTGCCTCCTGCAACACCTGCCCCGCGGGGCCAACGAAGGGCCGCCCCGCCAGATCCTCCTGATCGCCCGGCTGTTCGCCGACGAGCATGATCCGCGCATCGATCTGCCCCTCCCCGACGACGGCCTGCGTGGCCGCACAGTGCAGCGGACAGGCGGTGCAGGTCCGAATTTTCGCCGCCAGATCTTCAGGCGTGTCCGAAAGAGGTTGGATGGGAAGATTGTCGCGGGAGCGCAGCTTTTCGTGAAAGATCGGCGCTGGCAGAGGCACCTGTTCGGCCATGGCCCGGACGCGCGCCTCTGCCCCGGCGACAAGCTGCGGGATCAGGCGCGTTTCGGGCAGGTTTTTCCAGTACCGGCCCGGCATCTCACGGCGCATGGCTTTCGTGCGGACGCGGGCCGGATTGAACGTAGAGGCATAATAGGTGTTCCACAAATCTCCGAACCCGTCATCCAACTCCGGCTGTTCGCAGGGTTCGGCGGAGTAAGCCAGATTTTTTCCGTCCCAGCGGATGGAGCCGCGAGGCGTCAGGATCATCCAGTCCATGTCCGTAAAGCGCTTGGCAAAGAACGGCGCGACCCGTTCGAGAATATGATGCTGCGGCTCGAACCATGCGAGGAACCGTCGCCGTCCCGCCTCCCCGATCTGTGCGGGCAGTTCGCGAAAGCGGACGAAGGCCGTTATCTTGTGGCAGTCCTGCCGGTTCTGCCGGATCATGATCCGCGCTTTTGCGATATCGACATCCGTCGCCACATCCAGCAGATGCGGATTGCCCTGAACGCGCCATGCAATCCGGTAAGCCAGCGCGAACCGACCGGGATCGGAATGGCACAGCATGTCCCGCAGCAACGCGATGCAGGACGCGCGCAATGTCACGCTTTTCAGGACGGGCCCTTCCATCAGCGCCACCATGCCGTCGCTGTCATTGGTCTGCTGCCCGAACAGATCCGTCTCGCCGCCCCTGATCCGCCAGTCGAGGGCCTCCGGCGGAATCGCACGCTGCAACGCAGAACGCGCCATCTCCCGCCAAGGCTCAAAGGCTGCGTTGTCCTCAAGGGTCAGGACGTAACGTGTCACAAAAGATTCATCTGCTGGGGCGCGGGGCTGAACAGGCTGCGCAGGTCGTGTCGGTCGGTCAGGCGGGCGGGACTCCAACCCGGCGTCTGTACAAAGGGCCGAACCTTGCGGATGGACACGTTCAGCCTAGCCAGATCCTCCAACCGCACGGCCTGATGCCGCCGCGCCCTGAGAATGGCGGCCACGGCTTTCACCCCTAGCCCCGGCACCCGCAGCAGCATTTCCTTCGGCGCGCGGTTCAGATCCAGCGGAAACAACGCCCGGTTATCCAGCGCCCAGGCCAGTTTGGGGTCCAGATCCAGATCCAGCATCCCGTCCGCACGTCCGGCCGTCAGCTCCCCGAAAGCAAATCCGTAGAACCGGAACAGCCAGTCCGCCTGATAGAGCCTGTGTTCGCGCTGAAGCGGCGGACTTTTCGCAGGCAGCAAAGCGGACGCATCGGGAATAGGACTGAAGGCAGAATAATAGACACGCCGCAGCCCATAAGAGCCGTAAAGATTGGCGCTGCTGGCCAGAACATCCTGATCGGACGCCGCATCCGCCCCCACGATCATCTGCGTACTCTGCCCCCCCGGCGAAAACCGTTCGGCCCGGCGTCCAGTATGACTACGGTCCTTGCCCGCATCAATCTTCAGCCGCATCTCCCCCATCGCCTGCCGGATACCGCCCGCTTTTTTCTGCGGCGCATACTGCTCCAGCCCTGCCACGGTCGGCATTTCCACATTGATCGACAGACGGTCCGCATAACGCCCCGCCTCTTCCAGCAGACGCGGCGACGCATCGGGGATGGTCTTGAGATGGATATAGCCCCTGAACCCATGCTTCAGACGCAGGTCCCGCGCCACCTGCACAAGCTGCTCCATCGTGTGATCGGATGAGCGGATGATGCCCGAAGACAGAAACAGCCCCTCAATGCAGTTGCGCCGATAGAACTCCAGCGTCAGCCACACGACTTCCTCGGGCGTAAAGCGCGCGCGCTCCACATTCGAAGACGACCGATTGATGCAATAGGCACAGTCATAGACGCAGAAATTGGTCAGCAGGATCTTGAGCAGCGACACGCACCGCCCGTCCGGCGTATAGGCGTGACAGATTCCGTTCCCGGTCGTGGACCCAAGCCCCCCGCTCTTTGCGGAGTCCCGACGCGTCGAGCCACTCGACGCACAGGAGGCATCGTATTTCGCCGCATCGGAGAGAATCGCCAGTCTCTGGGAGAGTGTTTTCTTCATGTCGTGTTCTTATTTCGTTCCAGATGATGGAACGCAAGAGAAACCGTGAAATTAACCTGTTATTTGCCGGTTTTCCGTTATTTTTGAAGGACTTTTTTTAACGGAACCGATTCAGCTTCCGTTAACCACTCCCCCCTATCCTGAGGCCGCAAACCTGCACCGACGGAGAACCGATTCAATGTCATTGTCCATCAATACGAACACCGCGGCAATGGCCGCACTCCAGAGCCTGAACCAGACGACGGCCGACCTGAACAAGACCGAAAACACGGTCTCCACCGGCAAGTCCGTCAACACGGCCTCTGACAATCCCGCGATGTACTCCATCGCCCAGAACATGACCGCCCAGATCTCGACCCTGTCGGGCGTCTCCACGGGCCTCCAGTTCTCCGCTCAGGTGCTGAACACGGCAACGACCGGCCTGTCGAGCATTTCGAGCGCTCTCCAGTCTCTGGCCACTACGATCGGCACGAACACGACAGGCGTCGACAACTCGACCCTGAACGATGCCATCACCAAGACGCTGGCCTCCATCGACTCTGCTGCTACGGGCGCAAAGTTCCAGGGCGTGAACCTGCTCTCCGGCCAGACCGGCAACGGCACGACCTACACGAGCCTGTCGACTGCCATGGACGCACAGGGTGGCACGTTCACGCAGAACGGCTTCAATGTGACGTCTGCGGGCCTCGGCCTGACGAACCTGAGCATGGAAATGTCCGGTTCTTCGCTGGCTCTGGGAAGCAGCACGAGCGCAAATGCACTGAAGACTGACCCTGGGACATCTTCTGCAGCTCTTGATACCCAGAGCGTTCTTCAGCTGAAAAACGAAGCGGCGGCTGGAACCGGCGGTTCGGTCAGCGCAACCAATCCATCTATCACATACAATTTTATCGCTGACGCTAAAAGTCACTCTAGCACTGACACTACTGCCACTCCCCCCGTGACCACGACCACGGCTAATACCAGTCAGACAAAAGCTATGGAGATGATCGGAGCGGCTGTGGGGGCAACCGCTACCTCGCCGGCGACAGCGTTCAAACTGGATTCAGATGGCAAACTGACGACTGATAGCAGTTCGAGTGTCACGATCACATCGCAGACAACGGCGTCCGACGGGTCGACCACCTACAACCTGTCGGACGGAAAGAGCCTTGTTCAGTCAACAGACGGAAACGGTAATTCCGTATACACAGCGAACACGGCTTTCGACGCCAACGGCAATGCCACGACCCAAACGGTTGTGACCGATGTCGACATGTCCTCCGCAAATTCATTAAGCTCTACTGGCGGCTCGTCCAGCACCCAGAGCGTCAAACAGGTCGATCTACTGACGCAGGCCATGAACTATCAAGGCTTTGGCGCTTCACGGGATTCCAACAACAATCTGACGATCGCCGGTAATTCCATTGATGCGACCAGCACACAGTTGAGCACTGCCACTGCAGCGGGCGTGTTTACTGCGCCAACCAGTTCATCAGGCGTCACTGCCACGGCCGTCACCGGCGCATCCGTCGTCAGCGCTGTCGTTCAGGCAGCGATCTCCAGCGTAACGCGCACCGCGTCTTCGATCGGCTATTCCAGCACGACGATCTCCAACCTCCAGACCACGACGTCCAGCCTGTCCGACGCCCTGACGACGGGTGTTGGCGCGCTCACGGATGCCGATCTGGCAGCCGAGAGCGCCAAGCTGACCTCGCTTCAGACGAAGCAGCAGCTCGCCGTTCAGTCACTGTCGATTGCGAACTCGCAGTCGTCCACCCTGCTCAGCCTCTTCCGCGGCTGATCAGGTTTCTGAAGGGTGCCGGTTCATCCGGCCCCCTTCAGACTCCCCTGCCAATACGCAGGACTACTTCAGAAGCCCCTTGCTCCCTCGCCCAGAGGCTTTTGAAACAGTCTTTTCCGAAAGGAGTTTGCCGTCGTGACCTATGCAGCCTCACAGTATCAGAAACAGTCCGGAAGCTATCTGTCTTCGCGGGAAGTCGAGGTCATGGCGTTCCGGCACGTCAACACGCTGCTGACGCAGGCAAAAGATCATGACAAGAAGGTTGCGGCGCTGGCCGCCAATCTGAAGCTGTGGAGCATTCTGTCCCTCAGCGTCGAGCGGGTCGATTGCCCCCTTCCGGCCGTTCTGCGCGACGATCTTCTCAAGGTCGGATCGTGGTCCATGCGGTATTCCAACGCGGCCTTTAATGCCCCGAAGGACCTTCAACCCCTCGTCGATATCAACAACGACATGATCGAAGGACTGTCCACCGAGCCCGCGCCTTATATCGCAACGCCCTCCGCGTCTCAGGCCTATGCCGGCTCGGCCGCGAAGTCCTCTCTGGAACTTGTGGGCTGAGAGTTTTCGACCGCAAAGCAGCCCCCAACTAAAAAAGGGCGCCGGTTCAGCCGGACGCCCTTTTTTCATGCTCCAAAGTCCGGGCACACGAAACATTCTCGTGTGCCCCGGTGGCCTCAGGGCGTCATGGCCAGTCGGTTGTCGGAACGGTCAATATCCGGGATGACGTGATCGGGGTCGAGCGTCACGGCCTTGAGGCCGTCATGAACCGGCAGCGAGACCACAATGTCGCTGCTCTGGCGCCAGGCTTCCGTCGGGATGCGGAGATCTTCCGATTTTCCGTCCGCATAATCAGCACGCAAAACCACGGGTAGCGGAAGCGCACCATAGTTACGAACCTGTACGGTTACGGGCTTTCCGGCGTCGTGATGGACGGTTCCCAGTGCATAGTCCGGGCCGGCATTGGTGAAGTACCAGCCGCGCCAGAACCAGCCCAGGTCTTCGCCCGCTTCGCTGCTCATCAGGCGGAAGAAATCCGACGGAGACGGGTGTTTGTAGGCCCATTCAGCAATATAGCGCCGGAAAGCCGCGTCGAACCGGACTGGTCCGAGGATCTGTTCGCGCAACAGTTTCAGGCCGTAAGCGCCTTTGAAATACGTCACGCTGTGGCGATATTTTTCAGACACACCATCGGCGGCGGTCATGAGAACCGGTGCATCCGGGTCGGTCAGGACTGGGACGATATCCTGCGCGGGATTGCCGGTTTTGGGCGCAAATTCGGAATCACGCTTGGGGGCGAACTCACCGTTGTTGAAGTGATCAGACGCATAGACGTCGATGAACGTGTTGAAACCCTCATCCATAAAGGCATTACGACGCTCGTCCGTCCCCACGATCATCGGGAACCAGCCGTGACCCAGTTCATGCGTCGTGATCCAGAAAAGCTGCGGATCGCGGTCGCTGATGCCGTCAAAAACGATGCCCGGATATTCCATGCCCGCACCATGGCCGCCCAGATTGATGGCGTTCGGCCAAGGGTATTCGAACCATTGCGACGAGAAATATTCGATGGCGTGTTTGACGTAATCCGTTGAGCGGTCCCAGCCATGCGGCCCGATCCCTTCCCGCGGATAGACAGACATCGCAAGCCTCGGCACGGCATGATAGTTCGTCCAGGGCACAACGGGCGGCAGGTTGATACGCGCGGCATCCCAAACAAAGGCTGGCGAGGCCGCGAAGGCTACATCGCGCGTGTTCCGCATCCCGTAATGCCAGGTGACTTCACCGCTCTGCTTCAGATGGCTTTTCGGATCGGTGATGTCATCGAGCGTGCGGATCATGACGCGCGCATCGCTCTGGGCGGCCTGTGCAAGACGGTTCCGCTCGACGGGTGTCAGGACCTGTTCGGGGTTGAGCAGCGCGCCGGAGCCTACCAGCGTGTAGTTCCACGGCACCGTTACGCTGTAATCAAAGCTGCCATATTCGAGGAAAAATTCCTGCCCCAGATAGGGCAGCGTGTTCCAGCCCCGACGGTCATCATAGACGCTCAGGCGCGGATACCACTGCGCGACTTCATAGATGTCGCCTTCGCGGGTCGGCGTAACAGCGGTACGGCCACCCCACGGACCGGGGATTGTGTAATGCCAGTCGATTTTCACGAAAGCCACGCCATGCGGATCGATCGTACGGGGCAGCGTAAGCTGCATCCGCGTGTCGGAAATCAGCGGCGTGACGTCCACTTCGCGGCCACCCTGCACGACCGAAACGTGTTCGATCGTCATGCCGTCGGTATGATCTCCCGTCATCATGTGGCTGCCAGGAATGGCGCCGACAGCAGCGCGCGTGTCGGCGCGGTAAATGTTCTGGTCAAGCTGGAGCCACAGGACATCCAGCGCCTCGGGGCTGTTGTTGCTGTAGGTCACGGTTTCGGAACCGTGCAGCACATGGGCCTGCGTGTCGATCCGCGAGTGAATGACGTAGTCCGTGCGGTTCTGCCAGTATTGCGGCCCCGGAAGCCCCGACCCTGAGCGATAGACGTTCGGAGCGTCGGGAAGGGTCAGAGGTGCGAAGACGGCGGCCGGGTCAGCGAGGGTTTTCGCAGTAACGGTCTCAGGCAGCAGGGCGGCGGGAACGAGTACGCCTCCCAGCAGGGGAAGCAGAAAAAGGCGCACAGACATCCGGGGCAGGCCCTCCGTTGGGTAAGTTCGATGTTATTCCGTTATAATATCTCCAAGCGCTCCCAGATAGGAGGCAAGATCAACTTTCAGCGGCATCAGATAGGCATTGTCGTTTTTCTGCTTCACGACACCCAGCATCCGGCGCGCAAAAGCAATGTTACCTTCAAGCGTCCCGTCGTAATCGCGCGGGAAGATCACATGATTCATGCGCTCCCAGTACCGGCGGGATTTGTCGCCCAGAACGGGGGAGATACCCCAGAACACCGTGTCGTCCCGCAGCCAGTCCATGCAGCATTCGAGCATCGGAATGTCGAAAAGCGGCTGGGTGAAGAAGCCACAGGCTCCGGCGTCGCGCTTGCGGGCGATCTCTTCAAGCTCGTGATAGGGCGCGCGGCGATAGGGGTCGAACACCGCATAGACCTTCAGATGCGGGGCCTCGCGGCGGTAGCGTTCAATGATCTGGGCGGACGTGTTGGGATAGACCACCCGATCGCTGCCGGCAGGCGGCGGATCTCCGGCGACGACCAGAATGGAAGTCAGTTCCGGCCGGTCCGCACCCGGCAGCGGCGCGTCCGGGGCGATGTCGGTCGCACGGACATGCGCGATCACCTCGAACGGCGTCTGGTTCACAATCAGCGATGCGGCGTCATGGCTGCGCAGATCAAAGCGGATCAGGTCCGGGACGTTCAGCATGCTGACCTGCGGCAGAATATCCCGCACGGTCTGCACATCCGCCATCAGGGATTCCGGCGTGCGCGGAACCAGTTCAACAGAGACGCGCGTCATGAGGAGGCATCCGCAGACGTTGAAGACGATGTGGCGCGAGCCGCCTGAAGCGTGTTGTGCAACAGGCAGGCAATCGTCATCGGCCCAACGCCACCCGGAACCGGCGTGATGTGCCCGGCAACCGGAAGTGCTTCGTCAAACACTACGTCCCCGACCAGACGGGTCTTGCCGTTTTCCGCTGCAACGCGGGTGATACCAACGTCGATCACGGTCGCACCCGGCTTGATCCAGTCCCCACGGACCAGACCGCTCTTACCGGTCGCAACAACCAGAATATCGGCCTCGCGGGCCAGTTCCTTCGTGTTGCGGGTATGGATATGCGCGACCGTAACCGTGCAGTTTTCCTTGAGCAGAAGCTGCGCCATCGGCTTGCCGACGAGGTTGGACGCACCGATCACCACGGCATGCTTGCCGGTCATGTCCTTGTGGACGGACTGGAGCAGCATCAGGCAGCCCAGCGGCGTGCAGGGTACGATCCCGTCGATCCCGAGCGACAGACGGCCCGCATTGACTTCGCCCAGACCGTCTACGTCCTTGTGCGGTGCGATCGCATTCGTCACGACAACCGGGTCGATCTGTGCCGGCAGGGGAAGCTGGACCAAAATACCGTGAATTTTCGGGTTAGTGTTGAGTTGTGCGATCAGATCCAGCAGTTCGTCCTGCGACGTGCTCTGTGGGAGCATGTGCATGAAAGAGCGCATCCCCACGCGATGGGTCTGGATCGCCTTGTTCTTCACATAGACTTCCGACGCCGGATCGTTACCCACCAGCACCACGGCAAGACCGGGGATCGTGTTGCCCTGCTCGACGAATTTCGCCACTTCACGACCGATCTGATCGGTCAGGGCGCGGGCGATGGCCTTGCCGTCGATGATCCTTGAGGCCAGTTCGGACTGCTTCTCGGGGGACAACATGCTCATGGGCTCTCCGGATGACAACAGGCGGTCGTTTCAGTTACGCTGGCGAATGGGCCGTAACGGCTACAGGAACTGAGGATGGTCTCGTGACCGACGAAATACGCAAGAACTTCGCCAGTGACAATGTTTCTCCCGCATGCCCCGCCGTTATGGACGCCATGATGCGCGCCAACGCGGGCAATGTGGGTTCGTATGGCGACGATGCGCTGAGCCGGTCCCTGAATGCGCGGTTTGGCGACGTATTCGAAACGGAGGTTGCGGTCTTCCCGGTCGTGACGGGCACGGCGGCCAACAGTCTGGCGCTGTCCTCGCTGGTAGCACCCTACGGCGCGGTTCTGTGTGACCAGAGCGCGCATATCAGCAACGACGAGGGCGGCGCCCCCGAATTCTTCATGCATGGCGCCAAACTCGTCACGCTCCCCTCCGCCGACGGCCGCATGGACGCCGAAGCCCTGCGCACGGGCCTGCGGGTCAATGCGCAGGGCGGAATTCTCAAACCCCCCATCCACGCCCTGTCGCTGACGCAGGCCACGGAATGGGGCACGGTCTATACGCTGAAAGACCTCGCGGATCTCTGTGCAATCGCGCATGACCACGACATCTCCGTCCATCTGGACGGCTCGCGACTGAGCAATGCCATTGCCCATCTGGGCTGCACGCCAGCAGAGGCGACATGGAAAGCCGGGGCGGATGTGCTGTCGTTCGGCGGCACGAAGTGCGGGGCGATGGCGGCGGAAGCGGTCGTGTTCTTCGTCAATGACCGCACGCGCCCGGTGCTGAAGGATTTCGAGCGTCGCATCAAGCGCAGCGGGCATCTGTGGTCCAAGGCCCGCTTTCTAAGCGCGCAGCTTCTGGCCCTGCTGGAAGACGATCTGTGGCTGAAAAACAGCGCCCATGCCAACGCCATGGCCCAGCGCATCGTCGAAGGCCTGCGCCGTCACGCGGGTGCACAGCTTCCGTTCGAGACGCAGGGCAACGAGGTGTTCGTCATCCTGCCGGACCGGCTTGTCGAAGAACTGGAAGCAGCAGGATTTGGCTTCTATCGCTGGCCCACACCGGAAGGCGTATCGGGCACGCTCATCCGCCTCGTGCCGAGTTTTCACACACGCATCGAAGACGTCGATGCGCTGCTGGCCGAGCTTGCCGCCTGAATGATCAGCCTGTTTGACCTGTTCAAGATCGGCATCGGGCCGTCCTCGTCCCATACCGTCGGCCCCATGCGTGCGGCCGCCCGCTTTGCAGAAAGCCTGTGCGATGCGCCAGACGTGGTGCGACTGCGCGTAACGCTTTATGGCTCGCTTGCCTGGACGGCGCGGGGCCATGCGACGGACCGCGCAGTCATTCTCGGACTGGCGGGAGAAAAGCCCGACACGATGGACCCGACGCTCGCGGACGGCATCGTGCAGTCCGTGACGCAGGCGCATCTCATTGCATTCAACGGTCATCCCACGCCGTTCAACCCGGACACGGACATCGTGCTCGACACGAAGACCGTCCCGCCGGTCCATCCCAACACGCTCCAGTTCGAAGCATTCGATTCCACGGACACCCTACTCGCCTGCGCACGGTTCTGTTCGGTCGGCGGCGGCTTCATCGTGCCGGAACAGGCGACCGAAACCGCGACCTACGCCCAGCCCGACATGCCCTATGACTTCACCAGTGGCACGGAGCTTCTGGAGCGCACGCAAAACACGGGGCTCGATATCGCAGGCGTCGTTCTGGCGAACGAAAGCGTCTTGCGACCCCGTGCGGAGGTCGAAGCCTATCTGGACCGGATCGTCTCCGTGATGATGGACTGCGTGGACGCCGGGCTGCACCGTTCCGGCACGCTGCCGGGGCGGCTGAACGTCCGCCGACGGGCCGCCGCACTCTACGAACGGCTCAAGGAGCAGAGCCGCAGCAATCAACCATCCGCACACGGCATCATGGACTGGATCAGCCTGTTCGCCATTGCGGTGAACGAGGAAAATGCCGCCGGAGGGCGCGTCGTCACGGCTCCCACCAATGGCGCTTCGGGCGTGATCCCGGCCGTGCTGCGTTATTACCGGGAGTTCTGCCCCGAATACTCGCTCGACGGACAGCGCCGCTTTCTGCTGACGGCCGCAGCCATCGGCGGACTGTTCAAGCTCAATGCGTCAATTTCAGGCGCGGAAGTCGGCTGTCAGGGCGAGGTCGGCGTCGCGTCCTCAATGGCGGCGGCAGGACTGGCGGCGGCCTTGGGCGCCACGCCGCTTCAGGTGGAGAACGCTGCCGAAATCGGCATGGAACACCATCTGGGCATGACCTGCGATCCGGTAGCGGGGCTGGTGCAGATCCCGTGCATTGAGCGCAATGCGTTCGGAGCAATCAAGGCCATTAACGCGGCCTCCCTCGCCATGCACGGCGATGGCGCGCATCACGTCTCGCTCGATCAGGTCATCCGCACGATGGCCGAGACGGGACGCGACATGAACCACCGCTACAAGGAAACATCGCTCGGCGGTCTGGCCGTCAATTTCCCCGAATGCTGAAAAGCCTCACGCTGCGGCCATGAACTCCGCAATGGCGTCCGCAGCGCGTTGCGATCCCCCCAGAAGCGGGGTGCCGAAGGTTTCCTGAAACAGGTTTTCCTGCGCCGGACGATATGCCGCATGACGTTCCTGGGCGCGGGCAATGGCGGGCATGAGATCGTCCAGATCCTCCACCACCTCGCCCAGCGTCCAGTGCAAAAAATACGGATCATCCCGCCAAGGCAGTTTGCGTGGATTGAGGAAAACGCAGGGGCGCGGAATGCCGAGGAACTCGTAAACCTGACTGCTGACATCGCCAATATAAAGTGCCGCCTGAGACGTGTAAGTCATGTCCAGCATGGCGGACGACCCCGTATCGACCATCACTTCAGGGCTTCGCTGCCGCTTGAGCTGACGTTCGCGAATACCGAACCCCTTGTGGAAGGTCTTGATATGCGGTGCCACGACCAGATTATAGTCGCTATCCCCGCTCTCGCTCTGGGCCTTGAACCCCCGGATCAGCGGCATCATCCAGCCTGAGGCGGAGGTCAGCTTGCGCTGGTAATGCGGGTTATACAGCGCAAACGGGCGACCATTGCCGAACGCGATCGTCTTTTCGCGCTGCACGGCCTCGAACACATCGAATTTCGGATATCCCACAACCCGCGTGGTTTCCTGCTTCAGAAGGCCCTTGTCCTGAAAATAGCTCTCGACCTTGGGGCCAGGAACGAGCGTCAGATCAAAGTCCCGCACCAGATGCTCGTCATTGACATAGCGGTCTCCAGCACCATGCATCAGCAGAATGAGTTTCGGGCCGCAAAGCCCCATTTCCTTCAGCACACCGGCTGTATATTCCGTCGCCACCACCGCATCATACTGGTTCAGCTCGGCGATATTCTCGCGCAGGACCACCAGCCGCTCCTGATCGAGGCGTCTTGCGCGCTTCAGAAGACGGGCTTTTAGCGATTTGGGAAAAGCCTTCAGCGGCAGGTCAGGCACGTCCAGCGCGCGACGGATGCGTGCAAGATGCTTCACCGTCTCGGGAAAGCTGTAATATTCCACCACCTCATGACCGGGGATCGCAGCCAGTGCGCTTGCGACGGACGCCGTGTGGTAGCACTGATAGGGTTCGGCAATATAGATGAAGGCGATTTTCATTAATCAGATGCGTCCTGCCTGAAAAACAGGCCGGAAACCTGCACTTTTCGGGATTAAGGCCTTCAGGAGAAGACGGGGCGCCGCAAGATCACGTCCACAGAAATCCTGACACCGAATATGTAACATTTTCTTCATAATCTCTGACCTTTTTGTGTCAAGAAACCTTCCCGAAATGCTACAATTCGTTACCGGCATAGACACTCTGGCGGCTTTGTGGTCAGTAAGGCCCGCATGTCCGGCGAACGCTCCGTTTTCAAATCCATTTTCAAAAATGTCAGTGTTCTCACCCTCGGTCGCATTGCCAATGCGCTGTGCAGCTTTATCTATATTGCCGTAGCCGTCCGGGCGCTTGGGCTGTCCGATTTCGGACTTCTGATCCTGATCCATTCGCTGGCCTCGACCGGCTCCGTCCTGTCGCGGATGCAGTCCTGGCAGACGCTGATCCGCTTCGGCAGCGACAGCTTCAACAGCAATGACACAGACCTTCTGCACCGGGTGGTGCATTTCTGCATCCGTCTCGACACGCTTTCGGCGGCGTTCGCCATCGTGTTCGGCCTCGTGGGCGTGCAGATCTATGGACACACCGCAAACTGGTCCGCCCATGTACGGTTTCTGGCGGATCTGTATGTCTGCGTCAGCCCGCTGATGTATTCAGGCTGGGCGAACGGCATCTTGCGGATGGCAGGGAAATTCCATCTCGTCCCGATCATCGACAGTTGTGCCGCCATCGCCAAAACATTCGGCGTGCTGCTGGGCTATGTCCTGCATCTGAAGCTCGGATATTTCCTGTTCGTCTGGGCCATGACGATCATCATCGATTATGGCTTCTACATTTATTACGCGCTGGACATCCTGCACCGGAAATTCAAGTTCCGGTATTTCCGGGCGTTCCGGCACTGGCGCTGGCAGCTTCCGGGCATGTGGCAGTTCACACGCGCGGCCAGCATCAACCAGACGCTGGGCAATATCTCGGGCCATGTGGCGACGCTGGTGGTCGGAACGGGTCTCGGGCCGGCCGAAGCGGCCGTTTTCCGCGTCTGCCGTCAGATCGCGGACGGGATCGTCACCCCGGCGCAGCTCATCTCGCCCGTGCTCTATCCCGAACTGGTCCGGATGCGGGACCGGCAGAACTGGCGCGGCCTCAAACGCGTGACCTGGAAAATGTTCGGCGTTCTGGGCGGGCTTTCAGTCGCGCTTCTGCTGTTGTCGGCCTTCTTCGGATCGACGATCTTCCGCTTTCTGCTGCATGTCCATATACATCACACGTCGCTCTATATTTCGATCATGCTGCTGGCGGCGGTGTTCAGTCTGCTGGTCATCCCGCTGGAGCCACTGTTGATCGTCGTGGGACATGTGAAGTTTCTCATGAAGAACCGCACCGCCGTCATGGCGATCTATTTCCCGGCGCTTTATGTCCTGACACGGCATTTCGGTCTGGCAGGGGCCTGCTTGTCGACGGCGGCGTGCAATGCGACGATCCTGCTGTCGCAGATGCTGGGTGTCTGGTTCTTTTACGACCGGATCGGCAAGGCGGAGCGCTGATCCCGGATCAGTGCAGAAGATGCGTGGCGTGGGAAGAGTGATGGAACACGGCATACCCCGTCACCGCCACTTCCACGAAGACCAGTTCCAGAACGAGCAGGATCTTTTTGCGGGTTGAAAGCGCCCTGAAGCGGGTCTTGATCTTCGCATCGTCTCCGGTCGCAGCCCATGCGATGGCGGCGAACCAGCCTGCAAATGTAAAAGCAAACGCCAGATTGACCACAAACGCCTCACGCCAGTGAACTTTGCGGGTACAAAGCGCAATGATCGTTGGGAGAAAAGTCAGCGCCAGCAAAGCCAGCGCTCCACCGACGAATTTCATGACAGTAATCAGGTGCACGACAACACAGTCCCGGACGGGTGAAAGTCCGAGAGTATTTCGGATTCGATATAAAAACAAACATAAAAAAAGGCGGGAAGGTCTGACCCTTCCCGCCTTTTCTGGTTTTAGCGTGCCTCTTACTGGGCGTCGTCGGAGCTGTCGTCATCCGAACCGGTCGGGGAGACGGCCACGAAAAGCTGCTGCCCGTCACGCAGGATGCGCAGGAGCGGCGGCTGCTTGCGGCCCAGAGCATCATGCACCTGCGCGACGACGGCCTTGGGCGACGGCGTAACGTGATTGCCAACCGCCACGACAATATCGCCCGGACGGATGCCGGCCTGATCGGCGGGCGAGCCCTGCACGACATCGGCCACGACCGCGCCCTGCACACTGTCGTCCAGACCCAGTTCCTGACGCGCACGCGGCGTCAGAGAGGCCAGCGACACGCCCAGCTTGCCCGCACCGGACTGCGCGCTGTCGGTCGCATCACCCGAAGCATGATCCTGCGCGGACAGGTTGCCGACCGTGAAGTTCACCGTCATCGGCTTGCTGTCACGGAGCAACCCCAGCGTCGCCTGCGTGCCCGGCGCAATGGACACAACCTTCACCGCCAGATCATGACCGTTCTTGATAGGCTTTCCGTTCAGCGTGGTCACGACGTCACCGCTCTTGATGCCAGCCTTCTCGGCCGGGCTGCCCTTGGAGACGGACGCCACCAGCGTTCCGTGCGGCGGCGCGCCCGGCTCGGGGGACTGGAGGTTCAGCGCCTGCGCCATCGTGGGCGAGATGTCCTGCCCTTCAATGCCGAGATAGCCGCGCGTGACATGGCCGGTCTTTTCAAGCTGGCTCACAACGGATCTGACGGTGTCGGACGGGATGGCGAACCCGATGCCGATCGAACCACCACCATTGGGCGAAATGATCATGGAATTGATGCCCACGACCTTGCCGTCCTGCGTAAACAGCGGGCCGCCGGAGTTGCCATGATTGATCGGCGCATCGACCTGAATGAAGTCGTTATAGGCGCCCGAATGCAGGTCACGACCCAGCGCCGAGACGATACCCGCCGTCACCGTACCGCCCAGACCATACGGATTACCCACGGCAATGACCCATTCACCCGGCTGGACCTCGTCGGAATCCCCCAGCTCGATGAACGGCAGCTTGCCGGTCGGCTTAACACGCAGAAGGGCCACGTCCGTCTTCGGGTCACGCCCGATGATCTTGGCCGGAAGCGTCGTGCCGTCATCAAGCGTGACCGTCACTTTGGTCGCACCGTTCACGACGTGGTTGTTCGTCACGACATAGCCGTCAGACGAGATGATGAACCCCGAACCGCGAGCTTCGACCGTCCGGTTAGGCTGCTGCTGTTGCGGCATCATCTGGAACGGGAAGGGAAACGGGAACGGCGAACCCTGTCCCATACCACCGCCACCGCCCGGACCATTTTCCTCTTCTTCCGCCACATCCGCCTTGATGTGGGACGTAATGGACACGACCGCCGGCTTCACCTGCTTGACGAGCGTGACGAAATTGGGGAGCGCCTGAACGCCCGTCTGGGGCTTGATGGCGCCGCTGGGTGCTGTGGCAGCGGGCGTTGTGTCCGCGAAAGCAAAAGGGGCCGCGACCAGCATGGTGGTGGCAGCGAGAGCGGACAGGGACATGCGAAAGCGTGTGGTCATATCAATCCCGACTTGTTGCGAAACATCGTGGCTTATAGCGCTGAACTATGAACCCCGTTCCCGTTCCACAAGCTGACCGCCGGGTGAAACATCCGTAAGTTCGTGACGGACTGTGAATTTCGCCCTCCACAACGTCATTCTGCGATGGGTTTACGGAGTTTGCGGAAGAAATCTTTCAGCAGCGCCGACGCCTCGCGCTCGCACACCCCGCCGATCACTTCAGGGCGGTGCAGACAGGAAGGGCGCTCGAAAATCCTTGGCCCATGCTCCACGCCGCCGCCTTTGGGATCATAGGCCCCGAACACCACACGCCCGATGCGGAAATGCACGATCGCCGCCGCACACATCGGACACGGTTCCAGCGTCACGACCAGAGTGCAGTCCGTCAGACGCGGACTTTGCAGACGCGCAGCCGCCTCGCGCATCGCCAGAAGCTCGGCATGGGCAGACGCATCATGCGCGCCCTCGACGTGATTGCGCGCCACTGCCAGAACACGCCCGTCCGGGGCCAGCACGACCGCACCGACCGGCACCTCGCCACACGAGGCCGCCTCCCGCGCGGCTTGGAGCGCCGTCTGCATCGCCGGACCAATATCCGTGTGAATCCTTGTCTGACCCTGACTCATGATGCGATGATGCGGCGCATGACCCCTCCCCGTCCATCCCCTTCGCAGCGCGCGCCGCTGATCGGCCTGACGCTGGATCATGAACCCGGCGGGCCCGGGCAGTTCTCCCGCTATCCCTTCCATGCGCTGCGGGAGAATTACCTGAGCGCCGTGAGCGATGCGGGGGGGATGCCGGTTTGTCTGGGTTACGGCTGCGACGCCGAAGCCCTGATGGCGCGGCTGGACGGGCTGATCGTCACAGGCGGCGCATTCGACGTCGATCCGGCGCTTTATGGCGAGACGCCTCATCCGCTGACCAGCCCGCGCCCGGCCCGCACCACCGCCGAACTGGCGCTCATGCGGGCGGCGCTGGCACAGGGCAAGCCGGTTCTGGGCATTTGCGGCGGAATGCAGCTTCTGGCCGTACACGCCGGAGGCACGCTGATCCAGCATCTTCCTGAAGAGCTGCAACACGAACAGCCCAACCCGCGCCACGAACCCGGCCATGCGATAGACATCGTTCCCGGCACGAAACTCGCGCAGATCTTGGAGGCAGAGCGCATGAGCGTGAACTCCTCACATCATCAGGCCGTGCGCGACCCCGGACGGGCTAAAATCTGCGCTTATGCGCCGGATGGAACGATCGAAGCGATCGAGCTTGATGGCCCCGGTTTTGCCATTGGCGTACAGTGGCACCCCGAATTCTCCCTCGACCCCGGCGACCGTCGCCTGTATGCGGCGCTTGTGGAGACTGCACGATGACTGACGACAATACCGAAAATACCGCCCCCGAGATGCCCGAAATCTCTGACCTGCACGAGGACACTGCACCCGAAACGGACGCAGCAGCCCCGAGAGGCGAGCGCATCGCCAAGGCACTGGCCCGCGCTGGCGTGGCGAGCCGCCGCGATATCGAGCGCATGATCGAGGACGGGCGCATCAAGCTGGGCGGGCAGATCGTCACGCATCCGGCGACGTTCGTGCAGCCGGGCGACATCATGCTGGTGGACGGCAAGCCCGTGGACTCCCCCGAGCGCACGCGTTTGTGGCGGTATCATAAGCCCGACGGCCTGATGACGACCCACAAGGACCCCGAAGGCCGCAAAACCGTATTCGACACGCTGCCCGAGGGGCTGCCGCGCGTCATCAGCGTCGGGCGTCTGGATATCAATTCCGAAGGTCTGCTGCTGCTGACCAATGACGGTGAACTGGCCCGCCGCCTCGAACTGCCGGGCAATGCCTGGGTCCGCCGCTACCGCGTGCGCGTGTTCGGCGTCGTGGACGAGAAGCGTCTGGCCTCGCTGATTGATGGTTTCGAGTATGACGGCGTGCGTTACGGCTCCATCGAAGCCGCGCTGGACTCGAAAAAAGGCGACAATGCCTGGCTCACGGTCAGTCTGCGCGAAGGCAAGAACCGTGAGATCCGCCGCGTCATGGAAGGCCTGAACCTGCATGTCAGCCGCCTGATCCGCCTGTCCTACGGCCCGTTCCAGCTTGGCTCGCTGAAAGCACGCGAGTTGGAGGAAGTTCCCGGCAAGACTCTGCGCGAACAGTTGCCGGACCTCCCCGCCCCGAAGCGTCATCGGACGCGCTGATCCATGCGGATCGTTGGAGGAGACAACAAGGGCCGCGCCCTGACCGCGCCGTCCGGAACCAGTACGCGCCCCACGTCAGACCGTACGCGGCAGGCGATTTTCGACATGCTCGCCCATGCGCCCTGGTACGGGCAGGAGGAGCTGGAAAAGGCTTCCGTTCTGGACTGCTACGCCGGAACCGGCGCGCTGGGGCTCGAAGCGTTGTCGCGCGGGGCGGAAAAAGCCGCGTTCATCGAACGCGACCGCAGCGCGCTGGCAGCATTGCGGATCAATCTGGACATCTGCAAAGCCCGGGACCGCTCGCGCGTGCTGAGTTGCAGCGTCACGCATCCGCCCAAGGCCACGGAGCCCTACACGCTGGTTTTCCTTGACCCGCCCTATGGCAAGGGACTTGTCGAATCGGGTCTGCGGGCGCTGGCGCGGAACGGCTGGCTGGCGCAGGGCGCGCTGATCGTGGCCGAAACGGGCGCCACGGAAGAATTTACGCCCATCATGCCACCTTCTGAACACTTTATGCCCACACTCACGCCAGAAATCCTCTGTGAGCGTCGTTTTGGGGCGGCAAAGGTGACGATCTGGAAGCATTCCTCCACTTTTCCTTAATTTTCCCTCTGTATTCAGTACCCTGTCGGCTATAGTTCAGAGTGAATTTTACAAGCCGCAATCCAGAAAACCGACGGGGTGACGAGACTTGGCCGCGTTCAGCCGATCGACCAGTACAGTGCGCAACATCGTCCGCGACGCGCATGACCGGCACATGACACCGAAACTGCGAAGCGCTCTGCGCGCCCGCTGCATGGAGCTTCTCGGGCTGGTCCTGCTGATCTTCGCCGTGGCGGTCGGGATCGCGCTGTGGAGCTTCAATCCGCACGATCCGTCCTTCAACACCTCGACGGGAACGCAACCGACGAACCTTCTGGGCCGTACGGGCGCGACCATTTCGGATGGGCTGATCCAGTGGCTCGGCCTCGGCAGCGGCATGCCGATTGTCATTCTGCTGGCCTGGGCGTGGCGCATGGTCCGCCATCACGGCATGAGCCTGCCGATCCTGCGGATCGTGGCCGCCCTTGCCCTGCTGCCCGCCGCCGCCACCTTCATCGGCACGCTCCAGCTTCTCATTCCAGGCCTTCAAGTCGATTGGCCGACCGCCAGCGGTCTGGGCGGCGAAATGGGCGTTTCTTTTGCCCATCGCCTGCTGGATGCCGCCCATGCCGAAGCCGGGGCCGCCGGAAACGCGATTGCCGTTCTTCTCGTCCTGCTGTTGATGGGTCTGCTTCTGCCGCTGGCGATGGGTCTTGAAGCCCGCGAATGGCGCGCTCTGGGCAAGACGGCCGTGGTGCTGGGTCGCCAGCCCTTCTCGCTGGCGAAGCGCATGAACGGCCCGCAGACATCCGATCATCGGCCCGCGCCCGATCCGCGTCTGTATGAATTCCAGCCCAGCCCAGCCGGTGGCGCTCCAGCAGCGGATGCAGCCCCCCTGTCCTTCCTGCGCCGCAGCTTCGGCAAGAGCGATCCGCGTTCCCGCCCCGAGCCATTCGTGCCGCAGAATACCGGCTGGATGCAGCCCCCCATGGACACGCAGGACGATCCCTACAGCCAGCCCGCCGCCGAGACGCGCCCGGTCAGCCGGACGGAAGCCGCGGCCGCCCGCGCTCGCCAGACTGCGACGCCGGAAGAGGAAGACGCGCCCTCCAACCCCTATGCCGAACGTCTGGCCCAGATCGCCCGCCAGCGCGACACGCCACTGCCGCCCGTGCGTCGTCAGATTGACGACGAAATGGATGAAGACCTGCCACAAAGCAGCATCGACACACCGCCCGAACCCGAGCCGCAAAAGCGTGGCCTGTTCGGAATGCGTCGCCCGGAACGTCCGCCCGAACCTGTTGCCCCACGTCCCGCCGCGCCGCGCAATGCCGTGACGACGGGCTGGGAACTGCCCCCGCTCGCCCTGCTGAACCCGCCGCCGCCGCACGCCGTAACGGGGCCTTCGCAGGAGACGTTGCAGTCCAATGCCCGCCTGCTGGAGAGCGTTCTGGCGGATTACGGCGTACAGGGCACGATCGGCGATATCCATGCCGGTCCGGTCGTCACGCTGTACGAACTCGAACCCGCACCGGGCATCCGTTCGTCCCGCGTGATCGGACTTGCTGACGACGTGGCGCGCTCGCTTTCGGTTCTGAGCGTGCGTATCGCGACCGTGCCCGGACGCAACGTCATCGGCATTGAGGTTCCCAACGCCAAGCGCGAGACGGTCTATTTCTCCGAACTGCTCCGCACGCCGGAATGGATGAACGGAAACGGCCGTCTTCAGATCGCGCTCGGCAAGGACATCGCCGGCGTTCCGGTCTATACCGACCTTGCGAAAATGCCGCATCTGCTCGTCGCGGGTACGACAGGTTCGGGTAAGTCGGTCGGTGTGAATGCCATGATCCTGTCGCTGCTCTACCGGCTCAGCCCGGAAGAGTGCCGCCTGATCATGATCGACCCCAAGATCCTCGAACTGTCGATCTATGACGGGATTCCGCATCTCCTGACCCCGGTCGTGACGGAACCGACCAAGGCCGTCAGCGCGCTCAAATGGACCGTGCAGGAAATGGACCGCCGCTACCGCCTGATGGCGCAGCTTCAGGTCCGTAACATCAACGGCTACAACGAGCGCGTGAACCAGCTCCGCTCTTCGGGCGAGATGGTCACCAAGCGTGTCCAGACCGGCTTTGACCCCGAAACGGGCCGCCCGGTGTTTGACGAGCAGCAAGTCGCAACGGAAAACCTGCCTTATATCGTCGTCGTCATCGACGAAATGGCCGATCTGATGATGGTCGCGGGCAAGGAAATCGAGACGGCGGTGCAACGTCTGGCCCAGAAAGCCCGTGCCGCCGGCATCCACGTCATCATGGCAACGCAGCGCCCGTCCGTTGACGTCATCACCGGCACCATCAAGGCGAACTTCCCGACCCGGATTTCCTTTCAGGTTATCAGCAAGTTCGACAGCCGCACGATCCTTCAGGAACAGGGCGCGGAGCAGCTTCTGGGTCAGGGTGACATGCTCTTCATGCAGGGTGGCGGACGCATCACGCGTGTCCACGGCCCGTTCGTGGCGGATGAGGAAGTCGAGGCCGTCGTGGCGGATCTGCGCTCCAAGGGCGATCCGATCTACAACGACGACGTGGTGTCCGGGCAGGACGACGACAGCGCGGGCGGCCTGACGGCGGGGTCCGGCTCGGGCGGTGACGGAGAAGGCACCCTGTTCGATCAGGCCGTGGACATCGTGATGCGCGAAGGCCGCGCCTCCACGAGTTTCATCCAGCGCCACCTCTCCATCGGATATAACCGCGCGGCCAAGCTGATCGACCAGATGGAAAAGGAAGGCATCATCGGTGCGGCGAACCATGTGGGCAAACGCGAGATCCTTGTCCGCCGCAAGGAAGAACATGAAGACTGACCGCAAGGAGCGGATCCGACGGGCCAAGGCCTCGCGCAATGCCCACAAGCCGCGCCGCCTGCCAACGCAGGCGGACTCCCCCGCCACGGAAAGCCCGCGCACGCCGTTTTATCCGGGAATGGACATTCCCGTCCTGCTGGAAACCCCCCGTTTCCTGATTCTAGACAAGCCAGCGGGACTGGCGGTGCATCCCGGTCCGTCCACGCAGGATTCCGTCGAAACGCGCCTGCTGCCGCATCCGCGCGGAGGGCCTTGGCTGGCACACCGGCTGGATACGGATACGTCTGGCTGCCTGCTGGTTGCGCGACGCAAGACGGCCCTGATCGAGGCGCAGGCGGCGTTTCAGAACCGGCAGGTCCGCAAGCTCTACTGGGCGGTTGTGGTGGGGACTCTGCAGCAGGACAGCGGCGAGATCGACGCACCGCTTCTGCGGCAGTCCGGCCCCTCCGGCTGGCGCATGGTTGTGGATGCGAAAGGCGATGAGGCCCGGACGCGCTGGCGCGTGCTGGGGCGCGGCAAGGGTCTGTGCTGGGTGGAACTGGAACTGCTCACGGGACGGACTCATCAGGCCCGCATCCATTGCGCGGAACTGGGAACGCCGATCCTTGGCGATACGGTTTACGGTGCTTCGGGAGGATCATCTTTGCCGGGGCTGCATCTGCTCGCCCGCAGTCTGGAACTAAATCTGCCGTCAGACACACTCGCCGCAGAAGCCTCCCCACCGGACTTCATGGCGGAGACGCTGCAACGGATGGGCTGCGAGGGCGCGACTCAGTCCTGAACGAGTTTCAGCGTGCCGACCACGCTGTGGATGATGATGTGATCGCGGCCATCGCCGACCTTCCCGGTGGCCGTGATCGTCCGGACCTCTGCTGACCCACCGGATTCTTTTTCCCAGTTCCCGATCTGCACCGTCAGGCCGAGAGACTGCTGAAGAGGCAGCGTCTTGTCCGAGCGGCGCTGTTTCAGGTGGATGTCGAAGGTTCCGCCAAAACCATGAGGCAGGTGGATCGTCATATCACCGCTGACCGTGCCGATATCAATCGTGCGCATCTGCGGCGCGGCATCAAGCGTAAGGTTTGTATCCCCGCTGACACTGCGGATCATGACATTGTGGGTCGCATGATCAATCGTGCTGTCACCATTCATGGTGCGGATCGAGACTGCACCGTCGGAATGATCGAGCGTGATATCGCCGCTGGCACTGCGGATTTCCACAGCGGCTACCGCATGATCCACATCCAGCGTGCCATTGACCGTATGGACCTCGAGCGGCCCTCTGGACTGCTTGATATGAATGTCGCCGCTGACGGTCCGGACAGACAGCGGACCGTCTGACGTCCCGATACTGACATCTCCGTTGATGCTGGAGAGTTTTCCACCCTCGGGCAGGGTGGACAGGGACATATCGTCCGAAATCGAGGACTGGCTTAGGGGCGCAGCACAGACCGGAAAGGCCAGGGCTGTGCCGAGGGCGAGGACAGGAAGGGAAAGCACGAAACGGTTCATGATATGGGCCTTTCGGGCTTCAGCGACCTGCGACGGAACGATTGAGCAGAGCGGCATGGACGCCGCGAGCAATGGCCCAGGCCGTGAGAATGCCCCAGGCCAGTGTCAGCCCCCAGGGCACCACCATGAACACCAGCCCAAGCCCGCCCGTAATAGCGCCCAGACCCGCGACCATGAGATGGATCGTCCCGATAACGGTCAGGGCGAGCGCACCGTACCAGAACATCCGCACCTGCCAGTCGAGCTGCGTACGCGTCAGACCCGTGGCGGAACGGCGGCTTTTATGCGCGATCATCACGCCGATCAGGGCTGTCACGCCCGTGAAAAATCCGGCGACGTACAGTGCGTAGATCAGCAGGACCAGATCGCGACCGCTCCGGGCATCATCTCCGCGACCGTAGCGGCTGGCGGGTTCGTAAGGGGCGTAGGATGCGTACATGAGGGAAACATTCCTCTGAGAAAAACTCGACAGCAACCTTAATGCACAAACCGTGCCAGATACGGATTTTCGGCATTCCGACGCATCGAGTCCATCGGGAACTCTGAAGGAATGGCGTATCGCGCCAGTTCCCGACGAGCCTATTCCGCCAATGCCCGGAAACGTTCAGGAAGTGGGCCATCTCCTGCGAGAATGCTACGCACGCCCACGATCAGAGCCACCAGCAGGACGATGTTCCAGACTGCGAAAATACCGATTGGCAGCAGGAAAAGAAGCTGGCCGGGGCCGGAACTTCCGGGCGGTTCCGTCAAGAAACACGCCAGAAACAGAGCGGCGGAACCGACGATGAAGGCAACATCATACCAGAACAGGCGCACCAGCCAGTTCAGATGCATCCGCTCTATCCCAACGCTCGGTCGGCGCAGGAGATAGGCGACGATGACACCCGCCAGAAGGCTGATTCCCGTGAAGAAACGGGCGATATACAGCGCGTAAACAATCAACACGCCGCTTCTGCCGATGACCGGGCTGGAGTTTCGGGAGGTTCTGGAAAATTCGCTCAAGCGCGTCTCCTCAAGGAAGGTTCACATAAAAACGCCCGACCAGAGAGGCCGGGCGCAAGATCACGCGATGGTGATATCCCGGAGGATGTCAGCGGCCCAGTTTGCGGAGTTTCACACCCGACATGAGCCGTTTTTCGATGACGGCGAGGGACATCCCCCGCGTCTCGGGGACGAACAGGATCGTCAGCAGCAGGAACAGTGCGTTCAGCCCGGCGAAGAGCCAGAATGTGCCTGCCGTGCCGAGGGTCTGCATGAGGGTCAGGAAGCTCACACCGACCAGAAGATTGGTCATCCAGTTGGTGAAGGTTGAGATGGCAATGCCGAAATCACGCCCGCCCAGCGGCTGGATTTCGGAGCACAGCACCCACATCAGCGGCCCCGCCGACATGGCAAATCCGGCGCAGAAGATCATTAGCAGGAACACCGCCGCAATCTGGGAGGACTGCGTGGTCATGCCGGTCTGAAGCAGAATGGCCAGAATACCCATGCCGAACGCCATGACCGTAAAGCCCGCATACAGGATCGGCTTGCGGCCCCACCGGTCGACCAGTCCCAGCGCTACGAAGGTCGCCAGCATGTTCACCAGACCGATGATGGCCGTGCACCACATCTGCGACTGTGCATCGAAATGCGCCGCCGCGAGAATGTTGGGCGCGTAATACATGACGATGTTGATGCCCGCGAGCTGCTGCATCATCTGAAGCATCACGCCCAGCGCCACGGAGCGGCGGAAATTGGGATTGGTGCGGAAGAGCTTGAAACCCTCCTGTTTCGTCTCAAGCTGCTCGCGGATGGCGCGGATTTCCTTGGCAGCCGTCAGCGGGTCATCGCGCAGATCCAGCAGGATCTGCCGCGCTTCCTTGTGGCGCCCCTGCGCCATCAGCCAGCGCGGACTGTAGGGCAGGAACAGCACGCCGATCAGGAACAGAACGGCCGGAATGCCCGCCACGCCGAACATCCAGCGCCAGTTGCCGCTATAGGAAAAATACGTGTCGGACAGGAACGCGATGAAAATGCCGACCGTCACCATGAGCTGATAGGTCGAAACCATCGCCCCGCGCGCATCCTCGCTGGCGATTTCCGACAGGTACAGCGGGGCCGTGAAGGCGGAAATGCCGACCGCGACACCCATGACAACCCGAAAGGAAATCATGGACGCGACCGACCAGCTCATGGCGCAACCAAGCGTGCCAATAACGAAGATCGCACCACCCACGATCAGGGAATGTTTGCGCCCCAGCGTCTTGGACATCCAGCCCGCACTCAGAGCACCCGCCGCTGCCCCCGCCATCATGGAACTGACGACCCATTCCAGCGCAATGGTGGAGGCGTGGTATTCCTTGCCGAACAGGTCCAGCGCTCCTGCCACTACCCCAATATCAAGCCCGGACATGAGACCCGCCAGCGCCGCGATCACGCCAATGGCGATAATCTTGAAGCGCGTTGCGTCGAAAATGGATGTGCCGCTGTCATCCTGCGGCGAAATGGTCCCTGTCATTCCGGGCTGATCGTTCATAGGCCAGTGCGTTCCTCTTGCTCAGTCATAAAATGACACCAATCTTTCATGCGGATGTCATATCCGTAACCTATAACACAAAACCGTTTACAGCGTGAGCGCACTGCGGAGTTCGCCGACGGTGAACCCGTTCCAGTTCCGCATGGTCTGCGTGGCGGTTGCGTCCAGAATGTCGCGGTCTGCGGCGTCCCGACACAGCGTTTCGCCGCCGAAGCGACGCAGCAGGGCGGACATTGCGACTTCCGCAGCGCGATTGGCGCCATCATCAGTCTTGATGGCCAGACCCAACCCCAGTTCCGGCAAAGACGCGATCATCACGCCTTCCGCGCCCATCTTCACAAAGGCCCGCGCGCCGAACCGGTCCATGATTTTCGTGTCATAGCGCCCCGTCCCGGCGACCATGAACGGATTGGCCGCCACGGCCTCACGAAGACGTGTGGCCGCACGGAAACGCCCTTCGGACAATCCGGTTCCCGCGCCAAATCTTGCAAAACCTTTCGCAAGTGCTTTCAGGGGGACGGCATAGGTCGGCATGGAACAGCCGTCCATGCCGCGGTTTGCGTCGTCATGCGGCGTGTCCATCATGGCGGCCAGCACATCCGTCACGCGGCGCTGGATCTCGTGGGACGGGTCGATATAGCCGGTCGGATCAACGCCCTGATCGCAGGACAGGCACACCATGCCCGCATGTTTGCCCGAACAGTTGTTGTGCAGCGGACAGGCCTCTTGATGCGCGGCCGCCAGCGCGCGGCCAGCCGGTTCATAGGTCGGCCAGTGCGTTCCACATTCCAGAGACCCGACATCGCGGCCGACCGTTCCCAGCATCGTGGCCGCCATGTCAGCATGGGCTTTCTCGCCACCATGCGAGGCACAGGCGAGTGCCAGCGCATCGTTGCTCAGGCCAAGACGGTCCGCCGCGCCACTTTCCACCAGTTCGATCGCCAGCAGGGATTTGACGGTCGAACGCGGAAATACCGCAGCCTCCACATCCCCGCAGGACCAGACCACGCCACCATCGGCATCCACGACGACCGCCCGGCCCAGATGATGGGATTCAACACGTCCGCCGCGCGTGACCTCGGCCAGAAGGCCCGACTGTGCTGCCATATGATACTCTCCCTGCCTTTCATGATGTTTCCGGACCGAGCACATAGCACGGACGGCCGTCCTGACGATCTGCCGCTAACCAAGGCTGGATCAGACGCCGCCGGACACGCACGATACCCAGATCTTCCGTCACCGGAGCATCCGCAAGATCCTGCGCCAGATGCGCGGCCGTGCGGAACATGAGGCCGTCCGTCAGGAGGAGGCCGTTTTCCACAATCATCCGCGCGCTGACGATATCTGTCAGATGATACACAAACGCTTCCCCGGACGGAGGGCGGAACCCGACAGGATTCAAGAAACAGGCCTCAACCTCATCCGCATCCAGATGCGTCAACGGTGGTGTCCAGCCCAGAAGATCCGGTTGATCAGTCGGGGCCACAGAAACGCGGGGCAGCGGATTTTTCGGGCGCGGACGACGGGACTGGGGCAGCGTTTCAAACAGCAGCGCCGACGACGGGGAACGACGGCGGCCCATGCGTTTCAGCCTGCCGTGGTTTTCGGTCGGCGGACCGGCAGGGCACCGGCTTTCTGGCAGGCCACGCACAGGCCTTCGATTTCGACGGTCGCGGACTCGGCCTTAAAGCCCATGCTTTGCGCGGCACGGGTCAGAACCGGCGCGATGGCCTCCTGCTCCAGTTCCCACGCCCGGTCACAGCCTCGGCAGATCAGAAACTGTGCCCGGTGCATTCCGCCTTCGTCATGGTGGTTGCAGCCATGCGGACACTCCACGGCATGCGAACAGCCCACGAAGGCGCTCAACCGCTCCAGGCGGTGGATCAGGCTGTTTTCCAGCAGAAAATCCAGCGCCCGGTACACGGTGGGCGGGGCGGCTTTCGGGTGGGCCGGGCGCAGTCTGGCCAGAAGATCATAAGCCCCGGACGGCTTCTCGCTGGACAGGATCAGCCCCAGCACCTGCCGACGCGTTTCGGTCAGGCGCTGCCCGTTGCGCTGGCACCACTCGGCCGTGAGGTCGAGGCGCTGTGTGACTTCGGGCGAAAAAACGAGCGTATCAGCAGTGGCAGAAGAATCCGGCATGGACGTCAATATGGCATCCCCGCTCCGCTTTGCCGAGAGACCCACCCGCAAACAGTGTCAGGTTGCGAACTGCCGGACCAGATCCTGGATCACGTCCGGATCGCTTTCCAGCATGACCTGTCGGCGGAGCTGGTCGCAGTCTTCGAGCGTCAGGGTGCGGATCAGGCGTTTCACACGCGGCAGGGAGGCGGAATTCATGGAAAAGGACCGCAGACCCAGTCCGATCAGCAGCGCCACCACGCGCGGATCAGACGCCATTTCTCCACAGACCGAAATCGGACGGCGCGCCTTCAGGGCCGAATCCGCCGCCGCCTCGATCAGCCGCAGCACACCCGGATGAAGCGGACTGTAGCGGTCCGCCACCATGGAATCCGAACGGTCCACGGCGAGCGTGTACATCGTCAGGTCATTGGTGCCGAGCGCCATAAAATCAGCGTGCCGGGCCAGCGTATCCACCGTCAGAGCGGCGGCAGGGGTTTCGATCATGACCCCCAGCGGTGGCAGCGGCTCGGGCAGCGTATGGCCCTTGCGTTTGAGACGTCGGGCCACCCGGTCATAAATCTCCCGCGCCGCCACGATTTCGTCTGCGGACGTCACCATGGGCAGCAAAATCCGCACCGGACCGATGGCTGCGCCTTCTTCAGACTCGGCGGCCCGCAGGATCGCGGCAAACTGCGTTTCCAGCACGTCCGACACCCGCAGGAGCAGACGCACGCCTCTCAGCCCCAGCGCGGGATTTCCACCATCCGCGACCTGTTCGGCCAGACCCAGCCGGCGCATACAGGCCCGACCCTTTTCGCCGCCCCAGTCCAGCACGCGGATCGTGACGGGACGGCCGTCCATGGCCTGCACGATGGCGCGATAGGCGTCTGTCTGACCGTCTTCGTCCGGCAGGTCTTCGCGCTCACCGAACAGAAATTCACTACGCAGAAGACCTATGCCCTTGGCGCCATTACGCAGCAGCATCGGCATTTCCGCGGGCAGTTCCAGATTGGCCGAAAGTTCGATGTCCTCGCCGCTCTGAAGCTGGGCAGGCAGGCGTTTGAGCCGCCCGAACGCCCGCTTTTCCCTGACTTCACGTTGTGCGGATTCTGCCGCCAGACGCAGTTCGGTCTCGTTGGGCGACAGCGTGACGGTCCCGAGATGCCCGTCCACGACCAGCATCTCGCCTTCCTGAACCTGCGCCATGAGGTTTGGCACGGCGAGGATGGCGGGAATATCGAGCGCGCGCAGCAGGATCGCGGTATGGTCCGCGCCGCCCCCGCCCTGCGTGACGACCGCCGCAATCCGCGCAGGATCGATCATGGCAACATCGGCCGGACGCAACTGCTCCGCCACCAGAACCGAGCCGGGAGGCAGGCTGGAAAAGGCACGATAGGAGATGCCGGTCAGGTTCCGCATCAGGCGACGCCCGACTTCTTCGAACTCGCCCGCAAGACGCAGATTGGCGTCGGCGTCCTGCGCGCTGTTTTCCCGTGCAACGGCATCGGCCATGCGCGAAACCTGCGCCGCCAGCTCCTGCGTGACGTCCGAGACGGCTGCCTCCGCACAAAGCCCCTCCCCCGCGATCCGCTCCCTCACCTGACGCACAAGTCGCGACGGGCCGAGCATCCGTTCATAGACCGTCAGGAGGGAGGCGATTTCCGCCCGCCCCTCTTCCGGCAGACCGACCAGCCGATCGCGCATCTTCTCGATCTGGTGGAACGCCCGGGCGATGGCTTCGTCCAGACGGACGTTCTCTGCCTCCGGCCCGATGGCGCTGTAGCGTTCGGTGATGTCGGGCAGCGGGAGGGCTTCAACCCGTCCGGCAGGGCCGAGTGCCATACCGGGCGTGATGGCCTTGCCCTGAAGAAACGTACTGGAGGACGCGCTGCGGCGGGGCTGTCGGGAAGAGCGGCGGCGGGGCGGCGTTTCAGTCACGCTCGCCAAATCCGTCCGCGATCAGAGCCTCCAAAGCGTCGAGCGCCTCGACCGCCTGAGGCCCATGAGCCCGGAGCGTCACGCTCTGCCCCTCCCCGGCTCCCAGCATCATCAGTCCCATGATCGACAGGGCGGAGACGACATTGGAGCCGTGA
The DNA here is from genome assembly GCF_018256215.1 of Gluconobacter sp. Dm-73. NCBI lineage: Bacteria > Pseudomonadati > Pseudomonadota > Alphaproteobacteria > Acetobacterales > Acetobacteraceae > Gluconobacter > Gluconobacter sp. Dm-73. The sequence continues at coordinate 283,778 of NZ_JAERLW010000003.1, forward strand.
GCAATCGTGGCTTCGGCGTCGAAGCGCTCGGCAGTCGTCACGATCTTGGCGGCGGGGCGGGCATGAAGGCCCAGATGATTGACAATGCTGACAGTACGCGGCGGAACGGACAGGGTCGTATCACTCATTCAGCGAACTCGATTCAATGAACCGGCAGCGTACAGGCACGCGGCCCTCCATGGAGGCAGGGGGCGGGAAGCTGTGACGCCACGGCGATATACTTCCGCCCCGCCATTGTGGCCTTTTCCACGCAACCCGCAAGGTCCAGATCGCGACGTGTTTTCGCCAGCTTGACCAGCATCGGCACATTCACGCCCGACACGACCTCAACATGCCCCGGCTCGCGCAGGGACAGCGCCAGATTAGAAGGCGAACTTCCAAAAATATCCGTCAGCACCAGAACGCCATCGCCAGTATCGAGACGCTGGAGCAGGCGCTCGGCCGCAGGACGCAGCACGGCAGGATCGTCGTCATCCGCAACACCGACCACGCCTACCTGAGTCTGCGGGCCCACGACATGAACCAGCGTTTCCAACAGGACATCGCCAAGACGTCCGTGCGTAATCAGCATGAGTCCGATCATACTGTTCTGTCCTGTAAAGAAAGATCCTGTGGCGGGTCCTGTGGAGGGACGGCCCAGCGCCGGGGGGCCACCCCTTTGCGGGCGAGTTCGCGGTGCAGAACCATCATCGGCCCGACCGGCATGGCTTTGGGAAGAATACGGGCCAGTTCTTCCACGATCGTCACCGAGCGATGGCGTCCGCCGCTGCATCCGATAGCGATAGTGGCATATTTCTTGCCTTCCGCGACAAAACGGGGAAGCACCAGTTCCAGAAGGCTCTGGATATGGCCGAAAAAGGCGGGATAGGCCGGGTCCGACTTCACGTACTGCACAACTGCCTCATCCAGACCGGTCATGGGCTGGAGGAACGGATCATAATGCGGATTACGCAGGAAACGCGCATCGAAAACCATGTCGGCTTCGCGCGGCAGACCTGACGGATAGGCAAAGGACATCAGCGCAACCGTCAGCCCGTCCCCGCCCGAGCTGCCAAAGCGCGTTTCAATCAGCTGGCGCAGCTCCGGCGAGGGCAGGTCGGACGTGTCGATCACCAGATCCGCATTGGCGCGCAGCGGGGCCAGAAGAGCGGTTTCCTGCTCGATTCCGGGAAGAATGGTGCCACTTGTCACCAACGGATGGCGGCGGCGCGTGGCGGTGAAGCGACGCAGAAGGATTTCAGGTTCGGCAGTGGCGTAGAGGAGTTGCACCACGCAGTCAGGCAGAAGGCGAAGGCGCTCTAGTTCTTCAAGAACGCGGGAGGCTTCGAACCCGCGACTGCGGACGTCGATTCCGATGGCCAGATTCTGTCCGGCCCGTGACGCGAGCGCTTGGATCAGGTTCAGAGGTGGGTTGTCCACGACCTCATGACCCAGATCTTCCAGAACCCGCAATATGGATGATTTTCCCGCCCCGGACAGACCCGTTACAATCAGGATCCGACGGGACCCGTGACCATAGCCGGATAAGGAGCCAGACTCGGGATGGTTCGCCGATGCCATGCCACACTCTAGCCTTTTTTCTTTTGGTACGGAACTATTTCAAACCTTCACGTTTTTTTAGCGTTTCTCCGGCCCCGGCGACCCATTCGTAAGAGCCGCAACAGGCCTTGAGAGCCGCCCTGATCCGGGCCACCGTTCCCGGAAAACCGGGCTCCAGACACAACATCACCGCACCCGTCCACGGGTCCCGGCACGATTCGGGCAGACGGGGTTGTCCCTGCCCCAGACAGACCCGCAAATGGACCGTCGCTTTCGCAACAAAAGGTATCCGCAGGATTCCCACACCCCGGACTTCAATCAGCCCCGCAAGTCGCGCGGGGGCCGAAGCCACCGCGCCCTCCAGAAGCACACGGTCATCCGCCACGAGGTCAAAACCCGCATCCATCAGCCGCAAAGCCAGTTCCGATTTCCCCGAGCCCGATGGCCCCGAAATCAGGACAGCCGCCCCGTTCCACGCCACACAACTTGCATGGACCGAACCTTCAGGCAGGGATGTCGGGACAGACATGACGGATTGCGACCTCCTCAGGAGCAGACTAAGACCTTGGGCCGGACAGGGGCATGACGGCCCCCTGACATGGATCAGGACTCAGAACCACCATGGGCACATCCTTCCCCTCCCCGACCGTCACCGTACATGGAGACGAGGTTACCTGCACGGATTTCAGCGGTTTCAGCCCGGATGGGGATCGCCCCGGACGGCTGACGGATGAATGTCAGGCAGCACTGTCGGCCATTTCTCTGGCGCTGGCCGATCATGGCCTCACGCTGAACCATACCCGGCATGTCGCGGCCATGATCCGCGAAGGGCAGACGTTCAACCAGTGCCAGACAGCCCTGAACGAGGCTCTGGGCGCAGCAAAACCCGCCCTGACCTTGCGGATCGTGCAGCGTTTCCCCCTTCCCGAACAGCGCATCGCCCTCAGCCTGACCGCCACACCCCACGGATAGTGAAAAAATACGCCATTTTATGGCGGATTTTATGATTTTTCCGAAATAATCCATTTTCAGCCTGCTGAAGATCGAATTTTTCTGACTGAAAATAAAAACTGGCACGCTTCCTGCATTGAAGATTTCCAGACGCAATCAGCGTCGGAACCGACTTCAGGAATGTCGTGCCATGATCCGTTTTTCCACTCTGCTGCTCTGCGCTCTCTCCACCGCCAGCCTCGCCCTGCCGCTTCAGGCCGCCCATGCCGCTCCCACCGGAATCGGCACGACCAGCACGGAAATCGACCTCTCGTCGCTGGATCTCAGGACTACGCGCGACTGGACCATCGCCAACCAGAAAATTACCCAAGCGTCCCACGCCGTTTGCCAGAAGCTCATTCAGGACAACTGGCTGGTGGACAGTGATGGCGCCGACTGCGAGCAGGACGCGTTCTCCCGCGCCCATGAGGATCTTTACGTCCTGCGGGACCAACAGCGCGCGCGCCACCAGACCGGTCATGTGCTCCTCGCCCTTTCCTCCGGGAAGTGACGGCCATGTCCCGACCCGCTTTTGCGGCCCTGATTCTGGCGCTGCCTGTCGCGGCAGCCCTTGTTCCGGGCGCGATTGCGGGTCTGTCCCCGGAGACCGCCATTACGGTGCAGGGAACAGGCCGGATGGCAGCGTCAGGACGCGCGGGGGAGCCGCACCACGAAACAGGCACCCCGGATCGCGCCGGACGCATCCATCCGGTTCTCGGCAAACAGGTTGCCGCGCAGGGCATGAATGATCTGTCGGCTGATCGCGAGCCCGAGGCCGGAATGCTGGCCGAAGTTCTCGGTTTGGGGGCGTTCTGAATAGAAGCGGTCGAAAATGCTTTCCAGCTTTCCGGGAGGAATGCCGGGGCCCTGATCGGTGATGGTGATTTCCACCACGCTGCCCGTTCCCGGCCCGCTACCCGCGATGTCGCGTGCGCTGGCATGGAGCGCGATGATGCCTTTCGGCGGCGAGAACGAGACTGCATTTCCAATCAGGTTCCGCAGCACCTGAACCAGACGATCCTCCACGGCCAGCGCCTTGAGCGGCGGGTCCTGATCGCGGACATCCAGACGCAGCACGGGATCGTTTTCCCGACGGGTGGTCTGATGCATTTCCGCAAGAATGGCGAGGAGGGCAACGACCGAAACGGGTTCGGGACGCACGCGGGAGAGTTCGGCATCAATCCGGCTGGCATCGGAAATATCGGTAATCAGGCGATCCAGCCGTTTGACGTCGCTGTTGATGATCCCCATCAGCCGTTCGCGCCGCTCGGCAATCTGGATGCGCGGCAGCGTCTCGATGGCGGAGCGGATGGACGAGAGCGGGTTCTTGATTTCATGACTGACATCGGCGGCGAAGCGTTCGATATCGTCCATCCGCGCCCAGAGCGCGAGCGCACTGCCCCGAAGCGAACGGGCCAGAACGCCGATCTCGTCCCGGCGGACCAGTAGCCGTTCAGGCACCAGATCCTTGCGCCCATCCGCCTCGCGCATGTCGTTGGACGCCCGCGCCAGCGTCAGGAGCGGACGGGCAATTGTGAGCGACAGGTACCAGGACAGCAGCACCGTCACGACAAGCGCCGCCAGAACCAGCGACAGGATTGAGGACCGGACGGCAAACAGCGTCCGATCCACTTCCGGCGCATGGCGGGTCAGCTGGATTTCCCCGACCGTCACACCATCGCGCACGACCGGCTCCACCACCGTCACGACAAGCTGATGGTCCTTGGTGCGTCGGATGAAGGGGGGCAGTTCAGCCTGCGACTGGAGCGGCCGGGCATCATGCGGACCGTCCATGGCGGTATCGTTGGTATCGAGCGTGACTTCCTCGCTGGAGGTCAGCGGCAGGAGCGACAGCAGCCAGTCATAGAAACTTTCCAGAATATTGTTGCGCGGCGGCTGCCACGGCGTACCGTCGGCAGGATCGGGGGGCGCATGATCCTGCTTGCGGCGCGAGGCCGTGCGGCTGTCCACCACCAGCTTGCCGTCCGGATCGAACAGCAGGGCGTGAGCATTCGGACTCGGCTCGGTCAGGCTGGCCAGAAGCGGACGGGCCTGCGCGACGTCCAGTTCAAGATTACCACCGGGCGCGGGATGGCCCGACCCATGCGCGTTCACCCGGACGGCGGACTGCCCGAGCGCGCCAGCATAGATATGGGCCTGTTCGCGCAGGGCGTTGACGTCGGTTTCCAGCAGCCCGTTCTGGAACTGGTCCAGAAACAGCAGGGTAACGGCCAGCAGTGCGAGCGGCAGGGCGTTGAGCAGCAGAATCCGCACCAGAAGCGGCGACGCCAGACGCCGCCGCGACAGCGAGATTTCCGTAGCCCGGCGCGGACGCAGGCGCTTCAGGATCTTTGCGCCGATCCTTCGCAGGGACTCGCCCAGCCCCGCTCGCAGAGCAGCCCGGGCCGATTCGGCACGCCGCCGGTCCCGGCCCTGTTCCAGCCGGTCGGCATCGAGAATATGGCCTGTCGGAAAAGCCCCCGAATCATCATCCACGCGCGCTTACTCGTCCCGGTAGCGGTAGCCGATGCCGTACAGCGTCTCGATCTGGTTGAACTCGTCGTCCACCTGCCGGAACTTCTTGCGGACGCGCTTGATATGGCTGTCGATCGTGCGGTCATCGACATAGATGTTGTCGCCATAGGCAGCATCAATGAGCTGATCGCGCGACTTCACCATCCCCGGACGCAGGGCCAGAGCCTTGACCAGCAGGAACTCCGTGACCGTAAGCGCAATATCCTGCCCGTCCCACAGGCACTGATGGCGCGTCTCGTCCAGCGAGAGCTTGCCCCGCACGATGGCGGAGCCGACGGCTGCCACCCCCGTGGCCTCGGCCCGACTGGCATCCTGACGGCGCAGCAAAGCGCGGATGCGCTCGATCAGCAGACGCTGGGAGAAGGGCTTGGTGATGTAATCATCGGCCCCCAGACGCAGGCCCATGAGCTGGTCCAGCTCCTCGTCCTTGGACGTCAGGAAAATGACCGGCAGGTTCGAGCGCGAGCGCAGGCGCTGGAGCAGTTCCATGCCGTCCATGCGCGGCATTTTCACATCCAGAACGGCGAGGCTGACCGGGCGCGACGTGATGCCCTGCAACGCGCTTTCACCGTCGGTATAGGTGTGGACGGTAAATCCTTCGGCTTCGAGCGTCATCTGGACCGACGCGAGAATGTTCCGGTCATCGTCCACCAGCGCGATAATCGGCGCGGCGGAAGCTCCGGGCGGCGTCTGCGAGGCAGGCGCGGGCGGCGCGTAGGGGGTTCGGGGCGTCTCCATAAGGGGTCCGTCTGCTGAGAACTGTTGCGGCTTTTTACCTATAACCCATGATCCATGATGGCGGAAAATAGGCTTTTCAATGACATGATGCGTCGTTATGCGACGGCGCAACCCTTGTCTTTAGGACAATCAGCGTTATCTCCTGAAGAAGAACGGGGCCGCATGATGGCCCGTCCCACCAAAGAAGGTCGTGACATGACAGACCACAACGCCTCGCCGGAAACGGCCCATGACGTGCCTGAACAGGGCGTCGAGACCTCCGGACACGAGACACCGGGCATGAACGAAACCGGCGGTGAAACGCTGGAAGAGACGACTCCCGAAGCCCGCATCGAGGCGCTTGAAGCCGAGGTTGCGGAACTCAAGGACCGCTGGGTTCGGTCCGAAGCCGAAAGCCAGAACATCCGCGCCCGCGCCAAGCGTGACATTGAGGATGCCCGCCAGTACGCCATCCAGAAATTCGCCCGCGATGTGGTGGAAGCCGCTGACAATCTTGAGCGCGGTCTGGCCTCCCTACCCGCCAAGACGGAAGGCGAAGACGTCCTCATCACGAAGCTGCGTGAGGGAATCGAAGGCACGCAGCGCTCGTTCCTCGGCATTCTCGAACGCAACGGCATCACCTGCGAAGACCCGACCGGCAAGCCGTTCGACGCCAACCTGCATCAGGCGATGGCGGAACAGCCATCCGACCAGCACCCGTCTGGCCATGTCATGCAGGCCTGGACGCCGGCATGGCTGCTCAAGGGGCGCCTGCTGAAGCCGGCCATGGTCGTGGTCGCCAAGGGCGAACCGGCTGCGGCACCGCAGGGCGTCGACACCACGGCCTAATCGGCCACAGGGCAGATTTTCTTTGCGGAACGGCAGCCGGGAAAGGTTGGCGTTCCGCAACACCCTGCTAAAGTCGGCTCATGAGTCGCATACTTGTCATAAAACTCGGCGCGCTGGGCGATTTCGTTCAGGCTTTCGGCGCTTTCGCGTCCATTCGGGCCGCCTTCCCCCACGCCACGCTGACCCTTCTGACGACCGCGCCTTTCGTGGATCTGGCCCGCGCCGCGCCGTGGTTTGACCAGATCCTGACGGATGACCGCCCGTCGATGCGGAACCTGCCGGGACTATGGCGCCTGTCGCGCAAGCTGCGCGGCTATGACCGGGTGTTCGATCTTCAGACTTCGGGACGGTCCAAAACCTATTTCCGCCTCGCAGGACAGCCTGCAAACTGGTCGGGCATCTCCGACGGCTGTTGCCATCCGCACGGCAATCCGTCGCGCAACGCCATGCACACGCTGGCCCGGCTGGACGATCAGCTCCATGACGCCGGGGTCACGCCCTTGCCGCGCAGTGTTCCGCGCTGGCTTCAGGGCCATGGGCCGGACATTGCTGCCCCCTATGCCGTTCTGGTACCGGGCGCAGCCCCTCACCGCCCTCAGAAACGCTGGCCCGCGCCCCGCTTTGCCGAAATCGCAAAATCCCTTGCCGCGAAGGGCATCCGTCCGGTCATCGTCGGAACCCGGACCGAAGCCCCACTGGCTCAGGACATCCTGCACGTCTGCCCAACCGCCCTCGACCTGACGGGCCAGACCACGATGGTCGAACTCGCGGGCGTGCTCGACCGTGCCTCCTTCGTGATCGGCAACGACACCGGTCCGATGCATCTGGCGGCCGCGATGGACACACCCTGCCTCACGCTTTTCGGCCCAGACAGCGATCCGCGCCTGACGGCACCCCTCACCCCCACGGCAGGCCGGACGGAGTTGATCGTGGTGCCCGATCTGGCAATGCTGTCCGTAAAACGGGTCGAGGCCTGCATGGACACCCTGCTGTCCCGATGACCCGAATCCGCTGCGTCATGATGCAGAAGAACGAGGCAACCCTTCTGGAGCCTTGGATTCTGTGGCACGCAGCGATTTTCGGCTTTCCCGGCCTGACCGTGATCGACAATGGTTCGACTGACCCCGCCGTTCTGGAGATCCAGACCCGCTATGAGGAAAAAGGCGTACGGATCATCCGCGATCACGCATCGCACAGCGATTTCCTGCATAAAGGCGAGATCATCGCGAACATCATCCGCCAGTGGGATGCAGAAGAGTTCTACGATTTTGCCATCCCGCTGGACTGTGACGAATTCCTGACGGTTTTTCTGGACCAGCTTTCGCTCGACCCTGACGTCATTCGGCGCCAGTTCGACTATCTGAAGCAGGAAAACGCGACCTTCATTACCGAACGCCTGCTACTGAACGTGCCGGAAGCGCCGGATTACTACCGGCCCCAGATCGTCCGGCGTGGTCTGTTCCGGGCGCAGACGATCGTCAGTCTGGACCGGGGCTTTCATAACCCGCAGAGCCTTTACCCCAACCGTTATGTCCGCACGCCTTTCGTGTATCTGCATCTTCACAACCGACCGGACTACGAAGACATCCGCCGTTTCGCCCGCCAGAAACTGACCGCCACGGACACCGGCGCGCAGCCGGAACATCCCAAAGACGGCACGCATCTGCATTATTATTTCAACGCCAGCTATCAGGACTTCCTCGCCAGCTACAGCCTGACGCCGGACCTATATGCCCCCATAATCGCGCAGCGCTTCCGCGATCTTGGCGTCGATCCGGACATCCTGTTGGGCACGGGAGAGAGCGTTCCACACCCTCCACTCAGCATCCCGTCCGGCTTTGTGGCCCATCGGGCACGGAACGACGGGCAGCAGCACGAATATCGGGTTTTCGATCCGCTATATTATGCCCGGAGCAACCCGGATGTGACGCAGGACCCCTATTACGGGATCTGGCCCCTCATCCATTATGTCACGCTCGGATGGGACGAAGGGCGGCAGTCCGATCCTTATGATGGGTCACCTCTGCTGCTCCAGATGGACAAAGCAACCTGAAAACAATCCGTCTGCCTGTCTGGGGGTTGCGGCCTGACGGGGATTGAGGCCATTTACCGGTTCATTTTTCGGCAGAGCGATCTGCCGTTCCCACTCGCACAGGAGCGATCTCCATGCCCGCCATCACACTCCCCGACGGAAGCGTCCGCACATTCGACGGGACGGTGACGGGCACGACGATCGCGGCCTCCATCGGGCCAGGTCTCGCCAAGGCCGCCATGGCGATGGAAGTGGACGGCAACCCCGTCGATATCAGCACCGAAATCAGCACCGATGCGTCCGTGAAGTTCGTCACCCGCAAGGATGAGGACGCGCTGGAAATGATCCGACATGACGCGGCCCATGTTCTGGCCGAAGCCGTGCAGGCCCTGTGGCCTGAAACGCAGGTCACGATCGGGCCGAGCATCAAAGACGGGTTCTACTACGATTTCTCCCGCGAGAAGCCGTTCACGCCTGAAGACTTCCCGGCCATCGAAGAGAAAATGCGCGAGATCGTGGCGGCCAATACGCCGTTCGTCCGCGAAGTGTGGGACCGTGACGAGGCCATCCGCTTCTTCGAAGAGAAGGGCGAGGACTTCAAGGCGCAACTCATTCAGGACCTGCCGGAAACCGAGCAGATCTCGATTTACCGTCAGGGCGAATGGCTTGATCTGTGTCGTGGCCCGCATCTGCGCACCACCGGCGATGTCGGTACGGCGTTCAAGCTGATGCGCGTGGCCGGAGCCTACTGGCGCGGTGACCACCGCAACCCCATGCTGACCCGCATTTACGGCACCGCATGGCGCGACAAGAAGGAGCTGGACGCCCATATCCTGCGCCTTGAGGAAGCTGAAAAACGCGACCATCGCCGCATCGGCCGCGAGATGGACCTCTTTCACATCCAAGAAGAAGCCGTCGGCCAGATCTTCTGGCACCGCAAGGGCTGGCGCCTGTACACGGTCCTGCAGGACTACATGCGCCGCGCGCAGGAGCGGAACGACTACGAGGAAGTCCGCACCCCGCAGCTCGTGGACCGCGCTCTGTGGGAAGCCTCGGGTCACTGGGACAAGTATCGCGAGAACATGTTCATCGCGACCGTCGAGGACGAGGACAAGACCCTCGCGCTGAAGCCCATGAACTGCCCGTGCCATGTGCAGATCTTCCGCCATGGCCTGCGCTCCTATCGCGAGCTGCCGCTGCGGATGGCGGAATTCGGCGCGTGTCACCGTTACGAGCCGTCGGGTGCCCTGCACGGCATCATGCGCGTACGCGGCTTCACGCAGGACGACGCCCATATTTTCTGCACGGACGAGCAGATCGCGGACGAAACCGCGAAGTTCGTGAAAATGCTGGCCGAAGTTTACACGGATCTCGGATTCGAGAGCTTCCGCGTAAAGTTCTCGGACCGCCCGGAAACGCGGGCGGGTTCGGACGAGGTCTGGGATCGGGCGGAAGGCTCGCTCAAGAAAGCCTGTGAGATCGCGGGCGTCGAGTACGAATACAATCCGGGCGAAGGCGCGTTCTACGGTCCGAAGCTCGAATTCGTGCTGACGGATGCCATCGGTCGTGACTGGCAGTGCGGCACGCTTCAGGTGGATTACGTTCTGCCGGAGCGTCTGGACGCCTCTTACATCGGCGAGGACAGCAACCGTCATCGCCCGGTCATGCTGCACCGCGCGATTCTCGGCAGTTTCGAGCGCTTCATCGGCATCCTGATCGAGCAGTATGCCGGCAAGTTCCCACTCTGGCTGGCACCGACGCAGGTTGTTGTGGCGTCCATCGTCTCCGACGCTGGCGATTATGCCAATGAAGTCGCCGCAACGCTGAAAGCTGCGGGACTCCAGGTCGAGACCGACACGAGAAGCGACAAGATCAACGCCAAAATCCGCGAACACAGCCTTGCGCGCGTTCCGGTCATTCTGGTCGTTGGTCGTCGCGAAGCCGAGGAACGCAAGGTCGCCATGCGGCGTCTGGGGGGCGCGACGCAGGAAATCCTGTCGCTCGACGAGGCCGTTGCGGCTCTTGCGAAAGAGGCTCAGGCCCCTGACATCGCGCGTGCGACAAAGGATTGAACGTAATCCCCTTGCACCGCGCGTAAGGCAGGACTATGTGCAGAAGGAACGGGATCGGAAATGGCCGTATCCCGCCTTTCTGCGTGAAGGCGGATACAGGCTGCCGGACCCGAACGAAACTGATGACAGGAGCTGACCATAGCTAGACCGCCGATGCAGGCCGCGCCCACCCGTGAAGGACCGCGCGTCAACGAGGAAATCCGTGTTCCGCAGGTTCGTCTGATTGACGAAGAAGGCGAAATGCAGGGCATCATGACGACCCGGGATGCCATGATGCGCGCTTTTTCGGTGGGTCTCGATCTGCTGGAAATCAGCCCGACCGCTGTTCCTCCTGTCGTGAAGATTCTCGACTACGGCAAGTTCAAGTATGAGCAGCAGAAGAAGAAGAACGAAGCCCGCAAGAAGCAGAAGGTCGTTGAGATCAAGGAAGTGAAGGTCCGTCCGGGTACGGGCGAGCACGACTTCCAGACGAAGCTCAAGGCCATTCACAGCTTTCTTGACGAAGGCGACAAGGTCAAGATTTCCCTGCGCTTCAAGGGTCGCGAAATGGCCCATCAGGAGCTCGGCATCAAGATGCTTGAGCGTATCCGGCTGGAAGTCGAGGAAAAGGCGAAGGTGGAGCAGATGCCCCGCCTTGAAAACCGCCAGATGCTGATGGTGATCGCCCCCCGCTAAGGGAGGGGTCATCCAGAGACTAAAAAACCGGCCTCTCCTGAAAAGGAGGTGGCCGGTTTTTTATGACCTGCGACTTAAGCCGCTTCGGCCGCGAGATTCGTCCGATACAGCGCGACGAACTGCCGCAACAGACCCGCAATTTCGGCCACGGGGGTCTCCCAGTCTCCTGAACGTGGCTGACGGAAAATCCGCATACTGGGATACCACGGCGTCGTGGACGCGGTTTCGCCCCAGCGCCAGCAGGCGTCACTCCGCGAAATCATCCAGACCGGCAAACCGAGTCCACCCGCCAGATGCACCATGGATGTATCGACGCTGATCAGCAGATCCACGCCATAAAGCCGGGCCGCAGTATCGGCGAAATCCACAATCCCGTCCGTCACGTCACGTCAATCACGGGCAGTCCGGTTTCAGCAATCTGGTTTTTCGCGGCACCAAGCTGAAAACTGACGAAGCGGATTCCCTCCACACCCATCAGAGGGGCAAGCTTCTCCAGAGGCACACTTCGGCGGCGGTCCACCTGCGTGGCGACGGAATCATGAGGGCGCGGATCACCATTCCAGACCAGCCCAACGATCAACTCGGGCTGGTCTGGCGTCTGCATCACGCTCTGTCGCAGCGCACCACCAACGCGTTCCTGTTCTTCAAAGGGTACGGACAGATACGGACAGTCTGGAGCCGTGTCTGGTGTCAGGCCCAGACGCATCGGCAGACCGACCAGCGGACAATGCAGATCCAGAGGCAGTGACGGCTCAAGAACCGAGATGACCCCGTCAATGTCGTCCATCCGCTCCAGAAGCCGGACCAGCGTAGGCGGAACCTGCACTATGGTCGTCGCTCCAAGCGCCTTGAGCAGGGGCACGAAACGGATGAACTGAAGCGTATCGCCATAGCCCTGTTCGTGATGGATCAGGATGGTTTTGCCTGTCAGATCCTCTCCTTCCCAATGCGGGATGGAAAGATCCGTGCGCGGCGTCTGGCTGCATCGCCAGCGCCATTCATATTCCCGCCATCCGGCTTCGAAACTGCCGATTTTCAGAAGACTGACAGCCCGTCCGAAACGACAGACGCCATTTTCCGGTGCCAGAGCAATCGCCCGATCATAATAGGGAAGCGACTCTTCACTCCGGCCAAGGCACTGGAGCGCGTGAGCAATATTATTGATGGCCGGGACATGATCCGCACAAAGGGAATCGCCGGTTATGGCGTTCTCCAGAGCCTCGTCGAACACGCCTTTACGAGCCTGAACCAGACTCAGATCGACGTAATAAGGCGCTTCGGACGGTTTTTGCTGAATGGCGACCTTCAGCGCCCGCTCCGCTCCGTCCAGATCGCCCCCTTCCAGACAGACAATTCCCAGACGATGCCAGATCCTCGGAGCGTTGACGTCCAGATGCAGGCTCTGGAGATAGAAGCGCCGCGCCTGCTGCCAGTCCTTGAGGCGTTCATACAGACATCCCGCCAGAAAAGCGGAATGCGGTTCCTCAGGGAGGGTCTGAACACCCTCGTTCAGCTTTTCGAATGCAGCAGATACGTCGCCCGCATCCGCCAGAGCGAGAATATCCTGTGCCAGCAAACGGAAAGAATTGGGCATGAGGGCTCCTTTTTTTCCGTGGTAGCGAAAGCCCCCTAAGAAACCCTTAAAATCCTTCTCTTTTACGCCCTGACAAATGCCCTACCGGCAGACAAGCCATTACTGCGACAGCTCTGCCTTGACGAAAACATTCACACGGACAGTCTGTTCATCAGGGCTGCGCTGCGGGGGCGCGGAATCGGCCATACGGGCCGCCATGAGCATGACAGGGCGCGGACCCGGCTCCTGCGAGGAAATACGGATTTCACTCAGACGCACAAGGTGCAGACCGAGCGTCTGTGCGCTCTGCTCCGCCTGGTCGCGGACCTGTTTGAGAGCCGCCGTCCGGGCATCTTTGAGAAGCTGTTCGCGGGTGGCATCGTCCAAGGACCAGTCCATCCCCTCCAGCATCAGAGACTGCGACTGGAGCTGCCCGGCCAGAGCGAGAAGCTGCACGGAATCCTTGCCGCTTAACTCAAGCTCCTGTTGGGCCGTCCAGCTTTTCGGCGCGTGCTCGGGCGTGTTCTCGTAAATGGAGTATCCCCCCGCCTTTGCTTCGATTCCCGCCTGACCGCCCGCGAGTTTGAGGGCTGCGGCCATCCGGGTGTTTACGTCCTTCTGCGCCGTCGCGGCAGACGGGCTGTCGGCGCGGACGGACAGGCGGATCGTCAGTTCCGTTGGCGCGGCATGGGCAGTACCGGTCACGTTGAAATCAAGCTGGGTTGTGGCTTGGGTTGTCGTCTGGGGCATGTCAGCGGCCTGTGCTGTGGAGAACATCCCGGAAAGGGGAAGCGGAGACACAGCCAGAGCGGCCACCAGAAGCGGGGCTGGCCGGATCAGGGAGGAAAGACGGGTCATCGGATCTCCTGAAGGCAGGTATCGTGTGGAACGCTCCGAAAAGACCGGCAGCCAGACGCGTTAGCGCGGCTCGTCAGCGCGGCTCGGGAGCATGTTTCAGCAGGACCAACGCCCGACGCAGGCGTTCGATCCCTGCCCGGACATGCCCCTGTGTGCACAGCAGGTTTCCCTGCGCACGCAAATGACGCGCATCTTCCATCATCCCCAATGCAATCGCCCCGGAAGGAGCGGCCAGTTCTGCATCCACGCTTTTACGTAGCCGGGCGCAGTATTCCGCCGTTTCGGACGTGACCGAAATCGCATCGTCCGACCGGCCGGACGGCTGGTGCTGCGCCGGATGCAGGACCGGCGACGCGGCCAGACAGCCGAGCAGACAGAAAGCCGGGAGGATCACCGGCGAAGGGAGGGAAAGGCGCATTCAGGACTGTCTAACCCATTCCAGCTAAGCGCAGAGTGGGGCTGGCATGAAACTTCCGTCATCCAGCTTTCAAAGCAGGCGCCACAACCGGCAGAAGCAGTGTCGCGGAAAGACCCTGATCCCCGTTTTTCAGTTCAAGCGCACCGCCATGCAGGCTCATGACAGCCTGGACAAGCGACAGGCCAAGCCCGGCCCCCGGCGTATTGCGAGCCGCTTCGGCACGGAAAAAGCGCTCGGAAGCGCGGCCAAGATCGTCCTCGCTCATTCCCGGCCCCTGATCCGCAACGGTAATGGCCAGCCGATCATCCCGCATGTCCACCGACAGGGTAATGGCCGTGTCGGGCGGTGCGAACTTGATGGCGTTGTCCAGCAGATTGGCGACGGCCTGTTGCAGCAGATGCGGATCGCCATTCACGGGCCGCACGGTCCCGGCCCTGAAGACAAGTCGTAATCCGGCATCCTCGACGGACGCCTCATAAAGCTCGCTCAGCCCTTCCAGAAGGGAGCGCACATCCAGAATCGTGAAAGCCGCCCGTCTCGCCCCCGCCTCAAGCTGTGCGATTCGCAGCAGAGCCTCGAAAATCGACGTCACCCTGTCGAGATCCATAACCGCGCGGTCGATCGCGGCGTGAAGTTCCTCGGCAGAGGTGGCGGTGCGGTTGGCGTCTTCAAGACGGGCGCGAGCACGGGCGATAGGGGTTCGCAGGTCGTGGGCAATGGCGTTGGAAACCTGTTTGACGCCGTCCATCAGGCGGTTGATCCGCTCCAGCATGGTGTTGACGGTCTGGGCCACCAGATCGGTTTCGTTGCCCGTCAAAGGGATGCGCTGGCTCAGATCGCCCTGCGCCACCGCCGCCGTCGTGCGCGCGATGGAGCGGACGACCTGCCGGAAGATCCTGCGGATCGCCAGCGCCCCGCCTGCCGCCAGAAGCGACACCATGACCCAGGCCCAGATCAGCGTATCGGTCAGCACACGCCGGACGAGCGGACGCCCACGGACATCGCGCCCCACGATCATCCGGAAGCCCTGCGTCAGGGCATAGGCGTGCATCTTGGCATTAGTGCGAAAGCCGTCGCGCTTGATGGCCAGCTCATAAAACTGGTCCATCTGGCTGATGACGACCGGCCATCCGGGCAGGTTTCCGGCATATTTACGACCATCAGGACCGACCAGAAGATAGAGCTCGTCATCATCGACATTCTGGTCCAGCCGGTCCTGAATGGCGAGGCTGAGCGCGGGCGGCCCACCCTGCGTCCAGCGATGGGAGAGATCAGCCGCATCGACCTGCACCGCCAGTTCTACCTGACGGTCGAGCTGCCCGGTCGTGTTCCACCAGATGAAGGACAGGAACGCCCCGGCCGAAATCACGAACACCAGTCCATAGGCCAGAGCAAAGTTCAGCCCGGCCGAACGGACCGGCCAGCGCAGGCGCCGTTTCAGGAGCAGCCAGAAACAGCGGACCTTACGCAGGAGCATTCCCAATCAGTCCGCCCGCAGGATGTAGCCCGCATTGCGGATCGTGTGGATCATCGGCTTGTCGAACGGCTTGTCCACCTTCTGGCGCAGGCGCGAGACATGCACGTCGATCACGTTGGTCTGCGGGTCGAAATGATAGTCCCAGACGCGCTCGAGCAGCATGGTGCGGGTCACGACC
This sequence comes from Gluconobacter sp. Dm-73, assembly GCF_018256215.1. Lineage (NCBI taxonomy): Bacteria > Pseudomonadati > Pseudomonadota > Alphaproteobacteria > Acetobacterales > Acetobacteraceae > Gluconobacter > Gluconobacter sp. Dm-73. The sequence continues at coordinate 299,691 of NZ_JAERLW010000003.1, forward strand.
TGTCCCGCATGGCGGATCAGGAACTCCAGAAGGCGGAACTCGCGCGGCTGAAGATCAATCTTCTCGCCGCCCCGTTTGACGGTCCGCGACAGCAGATCCATCTCCAGATCACCCACGACCAGCCGCGTCTGCGGCGCGCTTTCGGGGCGGCCACGACGGCCCAGCGCCTCGACACGCGCCAAAAGTTCGGAGAAGGCGAAGGGTTTGGTCATGTAGTCGTCGCCGCCGGCCTTGAGGCCCGCAACGCGCTCGTCCACATCCGCCAGCGCCGACAGCAGCAGGACCGGCGTTGCATTCTTCTGACCACGCAGGGTTTCGAGAATCCGCAGACCGTCGATGCCACCCGGCAGCATCCGGTCCAGGATCACGACGTCATAGTTCTCACTGACGGCCAGAAACAGGCCGTCCTTGCCGTTATCCGCCTCGTCAACGACATGCCCGGCTTCCCGAAGCCCCTTGAGCACGAAAGCACGGACCGTCGGATCATCCTCGACCAGCAGGATACGCATCGTTGTCTCTCTTCCTTCCGAACGCAGTCTCGCCGTTCCTTGCCAGAAAGAATACCGGCTTGAAGGGCGCCGTCAAACGCCGTTGTTACAGAACAGACTGCCTAGCGGGGAATTGCGTTGTCAAACGCATCCTGCTGCGCGTCTCGCAGGGATGAGGCGCTGATCGGGCCCCATGAGAATGGGGAAGCCTCCGAAAGCCCGTCGCGATAACCGCTCTGCCCCCGCGACGGCGGCACGGCACTGCACCCGGCAAGCCCGGCCATCAGGACCAGAGCCCACAGACTGACTGAACTGCGAGATGGCTCAGTCATCCGCATCCTGCGGACGCGGACCGATATGGATAGGCAGCGTCAGGGACTGTTTGCCGCGCCGGATGCGGAAACTCAGGACTACACCCGGACGCGCCGCCGCGATACTCCGCAGAAGCATCCGCGCGCTGGTGACGGGAACATTGTCCACCTGCGTCACGATATCGCCCCGCCGAAGGCCGCCTTTCTGGGCCGGGCCACCATTATCGACACCGGCAATCCCGATCGCCGTGTCGCCATCATCGAGCGTAATGCCGAGCCAGCCATGCTCGGCATGGCCCGTCGCCTCGATTTCCGCGACGATCGGGGCCACGATTTCGGACGGAATGCCGAAGCCGATCCCCACAGACCCGCCCGCAGGCGTTACGATGGCGGCATTCACGGCCACGACCTGCCCGCGCATGTTGAAGGCCGGGCCACCTGAATTGCCGGGATTGATCGGAGCATCAAGCTGAATGAAGTCGTCAAGCGACCCGATCCCCAGATCGCGCCCGACCGCCGAGACAATCCCCGCCGTAACGGACGATCCGAACCCGAACGGATTGCCCGCAACAAGAATCCAGTCCCCGATATCGGTCTGCTGGCTGTCGCCCCAAGTGACATGCGGAAGCGGCTCGGGACTATCGACCTTGATGACGGCAATATCCGTCAGTGGATCGGCCCCCAGCAGGCGCGCTGGCATTTCATGCCCGTTGGACAGAGAGACCACGACCTTGTCCGCCCCGCCCACGACATGGCGGTTGGTCACGATGATCCCGGACGGATCGACGATGAAGCCCGATCCCGCGCCGACCATTTCTTCCTGCTGGCGTTTCATCCGGTCCCGGTAGCGCTTTTCCAGCGGGGTGCCGCGGATCTGGGGCGGAATATGATCGTGGCCGTCGGGGCTGTTCTGGGTGATGGCGATGTTGACGACGGCCGGGATCACCTGCCGCACCAGCGGGGCGAAACTTAAGGGGCCATATTTAACCAGAAGCGGCGGCAAAGCGGGGGCCGGAGCCGGGACGACGGCGGGCTGTGTGGGGATGCCATGCGCGTCCGTGTTTTCGCCTGCGACGGTGCGGTCGGGAATGATGGTCGGGAGCAGTTTCGGCGCGGGAGCCGACTTCTGCGGCTGTTCCACGGGATGTGCAACGCTCTGCGGGCTGTTGCCATGACCGCGCAGGGCCAGCATCAGCCCCACCGTCACCACAGTGGCCGTTCCGGCACCGATCGCAGCAGCCTGCAGGGTGCGGTTCATGGGAAACAGGACAAGAACATCGTCATACCGAATCTGCTAACACAGAATTGTTCCACATCCCAAGATCCTGACGATTCAGCGCCCCTGCTGAGATTTCGAACGCGGTTTTGGCGGCTCTGCCGTTGCGGGGTCCTCAGGCCAGTCATGGCGCGGATAACGCCCCCGCATGTCCCGGCGCATATCGGCCCAGCTGCCTTTCCAGAAGCCTTCCAGATCCGCCGTGATCGCCTGCGGACGCCCGGCGGGAGACAGCAGCGCGCATTGCAGGGCCAACTGTCCATCCGCGAGTTCCGGCGTCCGGGCCGTCCCGTAAAAGGCCTGCGCGCGGGCGGAAACCGTAGGAACCGCGCCGGTATAGTCGATGTCGTGCGTGCTGGCCTTCAGCGTCAGACGCGGCGGGAGCTTGCGGTCCAGCGTGGACAAATCGGCATAGTCCAGCCGCGCGCGCAGGATGGACAGCAGGTCCAGCGCCCTGACCTGCGCGAGCCGGTCACATCCCGCAAGATATGGCTCCAGCCATTCCAGAGACGCCGCCAGCCTGCCGTCGGACATATCCGGCAGATGCGGCGCATAGGTCGCGCGGGCATGGGCCACGCGGGCCTGAAACTGACGCCCGGCCTCCGTCCATGTCAGAGCCTGCGCCGGAGTCGCGGCGATCTGCTGCAAGAGAAGGCTCTGCGCCTCCTCGGGGCTAATCTCGCCGTTGCGGTCACGCAGGACCAACGCCCCCAGACGGAGCCTACGACGGGCGATAATGCGGCCGGATGTACCGTCCAGCGTCGTCTCGACCTGCTCGCGGGTCCGGTCCAGAAGGGTCTGGGGCAGGTTTTCAGCATCCAGCGGGGCTGCGAGCGTGATTTCCGTTGAGGTGCGCGTATGGAACGCCGCCCCGGCCAGCAGCTTCTCGCGGGCCAGCGGATCATTGGCTGAGACGCGGGCACTGCCTCCGCCTGCCAGACGGAAACGTCCAAGCTCGCCCGCCGCCTGCGCCACACGATCCGGAAAACCTGCGGCCAGCAGCGCGCCCGCATGATCCGGCAGCGGGATAAGCGGCACGTCCCGCTCTCCCATCCGACGCAGGAAGCGTTTGGCGGACTGACGCATATGGAACAGGCTGGCCCGGTCCGCGCGCGGGTCATCGCGCTCGAACAGGGCGAAGCGAACGCGGATATCAGCGCCCGGCGCAGGGCCAGAAGGGCGGTTCGGGCGTGGACGGAGCGGATCGCGTTCTTCCAGCAACGCCGCCAGACAGGCTGCTGTCACGCGCTCAGGCAGGGTCCGGGCCGCGCACAGCATTGCGGCCAGACGCGGATGCGTGCCGAGGGACGCCATGCGCTTGCCAAGCACCGTAATGCGGTTGGCATCATCCAGCGCGCCGAGTTCCCGCAGCAGTTCGCGCCCGCCCGCCAGAACGCCGGAAGGGGGCGTGTCCAACAGCGGCAGGCTGTCCGGAGCCGTTCCCATGACCTCCTGCCAGGCGGCGGTGACGAGCGCGAAATCCGTCAGATCGGCCACGAGAATTTCCGGCGCGTCCTGCGGGCGCAGGCTGCGCTGCGTCATCTCCGACCACAGGCGGATGGCAATGCCCGGAGACTGCCGCCCCGCACGGCCTGCGCGCTGGGTAGCGGTGGCACGCGATATTTTCAGCGTTTCCAGCCGCGACAGGCCCGTATTCGGATCCAGCCGCGGAGCCCGTCGCAGGCCACCATCCACGACAATCCGCACACCGGAGACCGTGACGGACGTCTCGGCAATGGACGTCGCCAGCACGACGCGACGCGTGTCGGACGGTGCAATGGCGCGATCCTGATCTTCGGTCGTCTGTTCGCCGTGCAGCGGGAAGACCGGAACCGTACCGTCCAGCAGCGCCTGAGTGCGGCGGATTTCACCGACGCCGGGCAGGAACGCGAGAATGTCGCCGTCTTCTTCCGCCAGCGCCTGACGGATCGCGCGGGCACAGGCTTCGGGCAGGTCCCGCATATGGGGAATGTCGCGGGTATGGCGGATGTCGATGGGGAACTGGCGGCCTTCGCTCTCGATCAGCGGGGCGTTCATCAGCGTCGTGAACGCGCGGCCATCCGGTGTGGCCGACATGGCCAGAATCCGCAGATCGGGCCGCATTTCGCGCTGCATGTCCAGACAGAACGCCAATGCCGCATCCAGATCCAGCGAGCGCTCATGCACTTCATCGAACAGCACCGCGCCCACACCATCCAGCAGCGGATCGGTCAGCAGACGGCGCAGGAGCAAACCCTCGGTCACGACTTCGATGCGCGTTCTGACGGACATGGCGGAATCAGTGCGCGTGCGGAACCCCACGATCCCGCCCGGCTTCTCACCCAGCGACGACGCCATGCGCGAGGCCGCCCCACGCACCGCCACGCGACGTGGCTCCACGAGGATCAGACGCTGCGTGCCGAGCCACGGTGCATCCAGAAGGGCGAGCGGCGTCAGCGTCGTCTTGCCCGCACCCGGAGGCGCGACGAGAACGGCGTTGGGCTGCGTCTGCAACGTCGCCAGAAGCTCCGGCAGAATCGCCGTAACGGGAAGTTCGGGAGGAAGAATGAAGGTCAGAACGCAGCCCCCGCACCGGCAACACCAGCCAGCAGTTTAAAAGTTTTTGGTGAAGCTTTTTTCAAAAAGCTTCGACGCTCTCCGCCTTTTTAAAAAAAGGCGGAACCCAAAAACTTTTCTCTGTATCTTCTTACCGCAATGGGAAGCCGAGTTTGTGCAGCACTGTGCGCATGACGTGCCGTCCGCTCAGGCCCTTGAAGCTGTCCACACGTTTGGCGACCGTTTCCGACCAGGCGCGCGACGTCAGGCCCTGTTCTTTCTGGTAGTCGTCCGCGATCCGGTCATAGGCCGCGATGCCTGCGGGTTCGTTTTCGATGCTGTAGCGCTCGCGATGCAGGACCACGTCCTGACCCAGACGCGGTTTGTGGCCGTTCTGGGCTGCGGGATCGGGTTGCCCGACACACAGCCCCACAACCGCAACAGACCGCGGCGGCAGGGACAGGAGGCGTGCAACTTCTTCGGGATGGTTCCGCAAGCCGCCGATATAGACCGTACCCAGTCCGAGGGATTCGAACGCGGTCACGGCATTCTGGGCCGCAATACCGGTATCGAGCGTCGCCATGAGGAAGATTTCTTCATAGTCGAGCGCTTCGTGTCCCGTCCCTGCCCGCTCTGCGATCCGCTCCAGCCGGGACAGATCCACGATCCATGCGAGGAACAGAGGCGCGACTTCGATATGCTTCTGGCCACCGCACAGTTCAGCCAACTTTGCCCGCGTTTCCGGGTTTTCGACGGCAACGACGGACCAGACCTGAAGATTGCTGGAGGTCGCAGCCGAGGACGCCGCCGCAATTCCGGCTTCCAGCGTGCCTTCAGGCAGGGCATCCGGCAGATAGGCCCGGACCGAATGGTGCGACAGCAGCAGGTCGAGCACCGCATTGTCCGGCAGGGTTTCCGGCGCCGACGTGCGGTACCGTGTCTGCCACAGTGCGGAAATCCGTTCGGAAGAGGTGCCCGACATATCGTGTTCCCTTATTCGTCGTACGTCATCAGAGCGTTCAGCGGAACGTCCAGTTTGTCACGGCCTTTCAGATCCGCAAGCTCGATCAGCACGGATGCACCCACGACTTCCGCGCCCACCTTGCGCAGCAGATCGATAGAGGCAGCGAGCGTGCCACCCGTCGCCAGCAGATCGTCCAGCACCACGACGCGCTGGCCCGGCTTGATGGCGTCTGCCTGAATGTGCAGCTCGTCTTCGCCGTATTCGAGGCCGTATTTCAGGGAAATGGTCTTGCCCGGCAGCTTGCCCGGCTTACGCAGCATCGTAAAACCACAGCCCAGACGCAGCGCGAGCGGAGCGGCGGTCAGGAAGCCGCGGCTCTCGATTCCGGCCAGCATATCGGGCTGCCAGGCGGCGATCGCACGGGCCAGACGGGCGGTGGCGACCTGCCAGGCGTCGGGCGAGCGGATCAGCGTCGAGATGTCATAGAACAGGATGCCCGGCTTCGGAAAATCCGGAATTTCGCGGATGTAACTCTTGAGATCGAGCGGCTGGGGATCCTGAAACGACATGGTGGCACGGCTTTCATCTGGTCATGGCAAACAGCGCGGCATGTAGGGGAGTCTCCCCCCCAACTCAAGTCCGGATCACGGCTGCCGCCTGTTCGATGGCAGCCAGAAGCCCGGCCCTGCGGAACGGTTTGGGCAGAACAGCCATACCATGCGGGGCCGTGTCACGGTCTTCATAATCGCCGGACATGAGCACGACGGCCATCTGCGGATGACGCTCGCGCAGCAGATGCGCGATCTCCAGCCCGTTATGCGATCCCGGCAGGTTGAGATCCGTCACCAGAAGATCAGGGGCGTCCTTCCCCTCCAGCGCGGCCTCCCCGTCCAGCACATGCCGGACACTCCAGCCTTCCCGCTGGAGAACCGTCTCGACCACCAGCGCAATGGCGGCGTCATCTTCGACAAGCAGAGCTTTCATGACGGATGTTTCCTCAGGAATGGCGCGGAGGTTCTGCAATGACCGGCAGGCGGGGCCGCAGCAGGGCGAAGCCCATCGCGGCAACGAAAGCAAACGCCATGAAAAGCGCCATCGGAACGGCCGTCCCGGACGGCATCAGCCCGAACAGTGCGCTCGCCACAGCGCCAAAAAGATACTGCATCGTGCCCGCCAATGCCGAGGCCGAACCGGCGCGATCGGACTGTTCGGACAGCGCACCCACCATAGAATTGGGCCCGATAACGCCCGTGGGGGCCATGGTGATGAGAAGGGCGATGATGAGCGGCCACAGGAACATCGCCTTGATATGGCCCTGCGCGTCGAGATCGTAGTTCGACACCAGCGCCAGCAGAAGCAGGACCGCACAGCCCGCCAGACTGACACCCAGCGCGGAAAACAGCATCCTGCCCGTACTGACGCGCCCCACAAGCTGCCCGTTGATGGCAGACGCCCCGATCATGCAGATCGCGAACAGCCCGAACAGCATGCCGTAATGGAAGGGCGACATCCCGAACACGTCCTCGAACAGCATGGGGGCTGCGGTCAGGTAGGTGAAGGTTACGAAGCCTAGAAAACTCCAGACCAGACCATTCGTGATGAAGCTGCGGGTCCGCAGAATATAGGTGTAGCGTTCGATGATGGAGATCGGGCGTAGATCCCGGCGGTCCTGTGGAGCGAGCGTTTCTGGAAAGACCGTCATCAGCAGAAGGGTACAGAGCCCGCCATAGACGGCCGTGGCCCAGAAGATCATGCGCCAGTCCACGAATTTCAGCGCAAAACCGCCCAGCATGGGCGCGAGGATCGGCACGGTGCCCTGAATGACGATCAGCCGGGACATCATTTTTGACGACTCATCCCCTTCCGTCAGATCGCGGATGCACGCATTCGGCACCACGAGCCCGGCGGACGCCATAATGGCGGAAAAGACGCGGCAGATGCACAGAAACGTCATGCTGGGCGCCATCGCGCAGCCGATTTCACCCAGCGTATAGCCCAGCATCCCGATCAGCAGCGGCCAGCGACGACCAAAGCGGTCCGAGATCGGGCCGATGCTGATCTGCCCGATGGCCAGCCCGATCACCCAGGCCGCCATGGTCGCACTGCCCGCACCGGGTGAGGTGTGAAGCTGGCGCTCCATTTCGGGGAGAGCCGGAAGATAGACATCCGTCGAAACCGGCCCGACAGCCGTGAAAATTCCCAGCAGAACCGGAAGCCATGCGGGCAGGGAATCTCCCCGTCTGAATCTCATGGTCTGGTCTGTCATGCGCGTCTGCCTGTTCACTTCAGGTTGCGGATTGATGGTTCTGATAGCGTGGTCAGGGTGCATTATGTTCCCGGCCATGCTGACGCAGCAGGACAGCGCCCAGCACACCCGACACGACGAATAGGATTCCCGCAAGCCCCAACTGAAGGACATGCCCGATCCGCGTCCCGGAGCCGACCAGAACGAAAATCAGCGTCTGCGGTAATCCGCCCAGAAACGTCGCAACCGAGAACGGCAGCAGCGGCAGCTCGAACAGCCCCGCCGCCGTCGAAACCAGCAGGGCGGACCCCACCGGCATCAGCCGCAGCGTCAGCACAGCCCGAAAGGGCTTTGCATGGAGCGTGCGGGCCAGGGCGGCATAATCTGCTTCCAGCCTGTCATGCAGCCGCGCCCGGAACGCCGCCGGGGCCAGAACCCGCGCCCAGCCATACGCCAGAACCGCCCCCAGCATATAGGCCAGCGAACACAGGACAAGCCCGCCCCATAATCCAAAGGCGAGGCCTGCCGCCACGCACAGCGCCTGACGCGGCAGACCGCACGCGCTGTAGGGCACAGCCAGCAACAGAAACCACAGCGGCGCGCCCGGCGTCTCATGCCAGTGCGGAGCGTTTTCCAGCAGATGATGAATGAACGGCAGCCGCTGGAGTGCTGCCACCAGCACCAGCATCGCGCCGATCGTCAGCGCGGCACGCCACGGCACGATCTGCCGCAATGTGCGGCGCAGGTCCGGATCGGGGGGGAGAGACATCGGGCTACCCATTCCTGCCCGATACCAGCAGCAGGCCGCCGCGGCTATGGGCCGGACCGTAAACACGTGTTCATGCTGGCGCACCCACCTTTGAAGAATGGGCATCCGAAAAAATCATCCGGCCACATTTTCCTCTTGAAGATATATCGTAAGATACTATATCGTTCGATATATCGAATAGGAGAACATCATGTTCAGACGTAAAATGGATTTTTTCAACACGGACCGTCATGGCCATCATCACCGCGGCGGTTTCTTCGGCAGGGGCCGCCCCGTCGCGGAAGGCGACGACCAGAAAGAGGGTCGCAACAGTGACAGCCGAGGCGGCGAAAATCGGGGCGCTCGTCACCAGGGCATGGGCCGCGGCGAAGGCGGCTTCGGACACCGGCATGGCGGCCGTGGTGGCGGGATGGGCGGCGGCATGGGAGGTGGACGTTTTGGCGGGCGCTTCGGAAGAGGCTTTGGCGGCGATCTCGGCGGCGAAGACTTCACACGCGGTCGCAAGCTGACGGCCGATGAGCTTCAGCTCGTTATTCTGGCTTTGCTCGCGGAAGCTCCTGCCCACGGCTATGAGCTGATCCGGCGCCTCGAAGAGCGGTCGGGCGGATTCTACAAGCCCAGCCCCGGCGTGATCTATCCCTCTCTCACCTATCTAGAAGAAGCCGGCCTCGCCGCCGTCGCGCAGGAAGGCAACCGCAAGCTCTACAGCCTGACAGACGAGGGAAAAGACCACCACGAGGCCCGCAGTGAGGAAGCAGCCCGCATCCTCGACGTCCTGAGCCGCATCGGCGCCCGCATGGCGGATGTCCGCGAGGCTTTCACTGGCGTCAACGACCTTGATCCCACACTGGGGCAGGCTTTTCACGATGCGCGTTTTGCCCTGAAATCCGCTCTGAAATCCCGCCGAGGCGCGGGTGCAGACGAACTGCGGCGGATCGTGGCGATCCTCAACCGTGCGGCAGCAGAGATCGCAAACCCGGCTTCCGATCAAAAGACATCGGACGAATAAGGCAGGACGCGCCTCTCCCAACGCCTGCACCGATGCCGTAAAGGATGGTCCATGATCGTTCAGGACCATCCCAATTTCTGCAACATGCCCGAGGACATGCGTTATTACCGGCCGGAGCATTTCGGGACGGGATTCATCGAAAAATCGATGGTCTTCCTCCTACCGGAACGACTGAGGAAATTCCGGCGCAATCTGTGGCATGTCCGGCGCAATCCCGGCGACGATGCGGTCTATATGCCGCTGTTCCGCGTCAACTGCGTCCTGCCGTCGGAACCTGCACCCATCGGGCTTCAGGGACCGTTCGACGTCTATCCCTTCTATACCCGCACCACAAAAACCCGCAGCCGCGAGCTGGATTATTACGTCCTGTTCGTCTTCCGGGACCGCATGTCGTGGATGCGCTGCAAGGCGCTGCTGGAAAAGCCCTGACCCTCACGCAGCTTTGCCTTTGCGGAGTGGCTCCGGCGGGTCAATGATGCACCATTCTCAACCACCACAAGGCTCTCCGCCATGCCCAAGACCCTTTACGCCACGCTCAAGGCCCTTCCCGGACAGCGCGAAACCCTGCGCGGCCTGCTGACGGCGCTGGCAAAAGACGTCCGCGCCGAACCCGGCTGCGAGCGCTTCAAGGTCTATACGCTCGCCTCGGACCCCGACCTGTTCCATGTGGAAGAAACCTACCGGGACGACGCGGCCTTCGCCGCCCATATGGCCACCGAACACGGTAAGGTCTTCAACCAGACGATCACGCCGCTGGTCGAAGGCGGCGGATCGGAGGTTGTGTTTCTGGACGCGGTGATCTGACCGCTATTTCAGATACAGATAGAACGGGATGAACCCGAAAATCGCCCAGGCGATCATGAAAATGAACGGGGCCTGATGGGCGAACAGGGCCCCACGCTGGGCGCGGCGCATCATGTCGCGGGTCTCGTCCTCGTTCGGAGCCAACGTAAAATCGGTCAGCCCCGGGCTTCGGGTGTGGAGATGGCGCTGCTTGCCCTCCCATTTTCCGATCGCGGCATAAGCCGCGCGGATGCCCGGCAGAGCCATCAGCGCCAGCACGAATCCCAGTAGCGAAAACAGGGGCGGCAGCAGAAGCACCATGCTGTCGCCCCATCGTTTTGTGGAGCCGGTCATGGCCGTCGCATAAGCGATGACCAGAAACGCCTGCGACCCCAAAAGGGCCTGAAGACGCCCATTCACGACTTCGGTCTCGAACCGGATTTCCGAGCGGTAAAAAGCCAGAAGCTCGTTATCGGTCGGATGTCCCTGCGCGACGATCTGACTGGTATCGGGGGACGGTGATGCGGTGTCGTCCATCGGGACCTTCGTAATATTCTCGGTCTCCGATAGCGCCCCAGAGATGTCTCAAGTTCCGTAATTTCCGGGCAGGTTGCCTCAGATCAGGCCTTTTGCCCGGATCAGAGCAAACGCGGCCAGCGAGACCATGCATTTCAGTTCGCCTTCACGAATCATGGTCTCGAACGCCTCCAGCGTCATGTCGTGGCAGGTGATGTCCTCTTCCGTCGCCTCAAGCTCCGTCTCGCCACGCGTCAGATTGCGGGCCAGAAAGACATGTCCCTTCTGGTTCGAGTACCCGGCGCCCTGATACATCGTACCGACATGGATCATCTCGCCGGCGCGCAGTCCGGTTTCCTCGCGAAGCTCGCCGAGCGCAAGTTCGACCGGATCGACGTTCTCTTTCGTCTCCCACATGCCCATCGGCAGCTCCAGAAGCCGCTCGCCCACCGGGTAGCGGAACTGCTGGATCAGCGTGACCTTCCCGTCAGCATGCAGCGGAAGGATCACGACGAACTCGCCCCGCTCCACGATGCCATACAGGCCCTGCTTTCCGTTGGGATGGACGATGATATCCTCACGCAACGCGGTCCAGGGATTGCTGTAGGCAAGCCGGGTCGAAAGCGTCTGGAAACCGGCGTCCCTGCGGGCGTCTTCGATGGTCTTATCGGTGCTCATGGACGGCTCCTGATCTTGTTTCGTTCTTTCGAATCGGCGACACTCACATCATGGAGCAACGCCGGATCGTGCATATCGACATGGACGCATTTTACGCGTCTGTCGAACAGCGGGACGACCCCTCCCTGCGCGGCCGTCCGCTCGCGGTTGGGCGGGGCGAAGCGCGGGGCGTGGTCGCAGCCGCAAGCTATGAGGCAAGGCGCTTCGGCGTCCGATCGGCCATGCCATCGGTTACGGCCAAACGCCTCTGCCCGGAGCTTGTGTTCGTCCCGGGACGCTTTGATGTCTATCGGGCTGTTTCGGCCCAGATTCATGACATTTTCTCTCGCTACACACCGCTGATCCAGCCGCTGTCGCTCGATGAAGCCTATCTGGACCTGACGGACCATCTGGGCGCTTATGGCTCGGCCACATTGGTCGCGGACCGCATCCGCGCGGATATCCACGCCGAAACCGGCCTGACCGCCTCGGCTGGCGTGTCCTACAACCGGTTTCTGGCCAAGCTGGCCTCGGATTACCGCAAGCCCGACGGGCTGTTCGTGATTACGCCCGCCATGGGGCCGGAGTTCGTCGCAGCGCTGCCCGTGGATGCGTTTCACGGTATCGGTCCGGCCACCGCCCGGAAAATGCGTGCCCTCGGGATCGAGACAGGCGCGGACCTGCGGACACACGACATCGAAACCCTGACCCGGCATTTCGGCAAGGCGGCGGCGTTCTATTACGGCATCTCACGCGGCATTGATCATCGTCCCGTCGTTGTGAACCGGGAGCGCAAATCCCTCGGAACCGAGCAGACCTATCTTCAGGATCTGACCTCCGAACCCGACGCACACATGGCCCTGACGCAGATCGCCGCCAAGCTGTGGGGCAGCCTCCAACGGCGCCAGCTTCAGGCCCGGACCGTAACGCTGAAGGTCAAATACGCCGATTTCCGCCAGATTACCCGCGCCCGCACCCTGCCTGCGCCGGTTCCGTCCGAAGAGGTCCTGCTGCAAACGGGCCAGAGCCTCATGATGCCGCTGTTTCCTTTTGTGCCGGGCGTCCGTCTGCTGGGCCTGACCCTTTCGGGCTTTCATGCCCCCGCCCCCACGTCGTCCGACCAGATGGAACTGCTGTTCCGAGACGCGCCCGACCCCTCATAAGCGCCCTCCACGCGGAATTTATGACCCAAAGACAGGGCCGCCCTCGTGACGGCACCCGTCATCTGGCCTATGCCATGGGGGATCTTTTCACAGACAAGCCTCAGGAGAGCAGAGCCATGACCGCGCAGGAAACGTCGGCGGCCTCACCGACGAAACGCGTTCTTGCCGTCGTCCTGTTCAATCTGCTGGTCTATATCGTGATCGGCCTGCCTAATGCTGTTCTGGCGATTTTCGTCCATCAACGGCTGGGCTACAGTACCACCGTCGCAGGCATCACGTTCTCGCTCCAGTATTTCGCGACCTTCGCCGCACGCCCCTCCGCCGGACGACTGGTGGACCGGATCGGCCCCAAACCCGTCGTCATCGGCGGACTTGTCACCTGCGTTCTGTCGGGCCTGCTGCTTGCAGGGTCCGGGCTGTTGGCCGCAACGCCGCTGCTGTCTCTGGGAGTGCTGCTCTCCAGCCGCCTGATGCTGGGCTGGGCGGAAAGCTGGGCCGCGACCGGGGTGATCGTCTGGAACATTCGCCGCGCCGGGGCCGAAAACACCGCCATCGCCATTTCATGGAACGGCATCTGCTCCTATGGCGGAATCGCGCTGGGCGCACCGGTTGGCGCGAAACTGTCTTTGCTGGCCGCGCCTTATGGCGGGCTGGTCTCGGTCGGTATCCTCTCGGCGGCGCTGCCCCTGTTCGGCCTTGCGATCATCGGATTTTATCCCGCCGTCGAACCCCTTCCCGCGACCAGCAAGCCCATCGCTTTTTCGCGCGCCCTCAGACTCGTTCTGCCGCATGGATCGGCGCTGGCAGCAGGGTCCATCGGATTTGGCGCCATCTCGTCGTTTCTGGCCCTTTATTACTCCGTCCTGCACTGGGAGGGCGCGGCAACCGCACTGGCGGTTTTCGGGTTCATTTTCGTCGTCATCCGGTTTTTCTTCGCCTCACAGATTGCGATCCGTGGCGGCGTGTTCGTAGCGATCGTCTCGCTGCTGGTGGAAGCGCTGGGACTCGCCACGCTCGGCCTGTTCCAGACGCCGTTCGCAGCCCTCGTCGGGGCCGCGCTGACGGGAGCAGGCTTCTCCCTGCTCTTCCCCGCACTCGGCGTTCTGGCCGTCAATAGTGCCGGTCCGGAGAACCGCGGGGCGGCACTGGGCGCCTATTCCATCTTCATTGATCTTGCCATCGCGTTCTCGGGGCTGTTTCTTGGACAGGTCATCGAGTTCGCGGGCTACAGAACGATGTTCGCCACCACCGCAGTCTGCTGTCTGGGCGGTGTGCTGATCAGCCGTTCGCTGGGCCGCCGGATTTCCTGACAGATCCTTGCTTCAACTGACACGGACCCGACATGATCATTCGTTCCTGCGCCGTTTTCTGTGGTTCCCGCTTCGGCAACTCCCCCGCTTACGCTGAAGGGGCAACAGAGATCGGAACGGCTCTGGCGCAACACGGAATCACGCTGGTCTATGGCGGCGGGCATGTCGGGCTGATGGGCACGGTTGCGGATGCAGCACTCAAAGCAGGTGGCAAGGTCATCGGCGTCATCCCCGAATTCCTCCATGCCCGTGAAGTCATGCATAAAGGCGTCACGCAGCTTGAAGTTACACCCGACATGCACACCCGCAAGGCCCGCATGTTCGAACTCTCCGACGCCTACGCCATTATTCCCGGCGGCCTCGGCACCTTCGACGAACTCATGGAAATCATGACCTGGAAGCAGCTCGGCCTGCATCAGGAGCCGATCTATATCGTCAATATCGGCGGCTGGGCCACATCACTGGTCGACACGCTGAATGCGGCCGTCGATCAGGGTTTTGCCGACCCGTCCGCCCGCCGTCTGTTCACGGTTGTGCAGGACGTGCCGGAACTGATGGAACACCTCTCCGTCAACGTCCCGGCCTAAGTTTTGGAGCGGGGCGCGTCCCCGCTCACCCTTCCAGCGTTGCCACCAGCAGCGCGACAACCTCTTCCAGCCGCACACGGTCCGCGTCTGAAAACCGGTCCTTCACTGGGCTGTCGATGTCCAGCACGCCCACAAGCGCGCCACCCACCACGACCGGCAGCACGATTTCCGACTCCGATGCCGCATCACAGGCGATATGGCCGGGAAACGCATGGACGTCCGGAACCACGAGCGTCTCGCGGTTCTGCGCAACCGTCCCGCACACGCCCCGGCCCAGCGGAATCCGCGTGCAGGCCAGCCGCCCCTGAAACGGCCCCAATACAAGCTGCTGTTCCGCCTCTTTCCAGAGATAGAATCCTGACCAGTTGATCTGCGGCAGGGCCTCGAACAGCAGGGCCGCGATATTGGCCATGTTGGCGATCATGTCCGTCTCGGTCGACACGACGGACCGCACCATCGGAACAAGCTCGTCAACGCTCAGGCGATGGATGGGAGCACTCATAAAAAGACAGTCCTGCAAAAACAGAAGATTAGGACCGCCGATCATAGGTCAGATCGGAAAAAACGCGAAAGGACGCCATTTTTAATAGAAAAGCGTTCGTTTCCCGTAATGCTCCCGGGTCTGCGAGAATTATTAGAAATTATTCACAAAATAAAAAACAGTTTCTTCAAATGAAGAGACTTCTAAAAGAAGCCGGTCCTTTCGTCTGAAAGATCCTTTCCATGATCCTGACATCCCAGACCCTTCCGACTCTGCCGGACTCCATCCTGACCTCGCCCTATGATCGGGCAAACGTCACACCCGGAATTGTTCATCTCAGTGTCGGCAACTTCCACCGTGCCCATCAGGCCGTCTATACAGACCGCGCTCTGGCCCTTCCGGGGCAGTCCGACTGGGGCATCGTGGGCATGGGCCTGATGGACCTTCCCGGCGAAGTGGCAAAGGCCGAGGCCCTGCACGCACAGGACGGCCTCTACACCCTGCGCGCCTGCCCGCCGAACCGTCCCGATACGGTCCGCGTCGTCAAGTCGCTGGTCGAATACATCCATGCCCCCGCCGACCGCGAGGCCGCTCTGAAGCGCCTGACGGACCCCGCCATCCGCATCGTCAGCCTGACCATCACCGAAGGCGGCTATTACATGGACGAGGCGGGCCGATTCATGACCGAACACCCCACCATCGCCGAAGACCTGCACCGCCCGGTCCCGCAGACGGCCTTCGGTATGATGACCGAAGCCCTGCGCCAGCGCCGGGACGCCGGAATCGCGCCCTTCACCATCCTGTCCTGCGACAACGTGCCTGCGAATGGCGATGTCGCCCGCAATGCCGTGCTGTCCTTCGCGCGCCTGCGGGACGCGGAATTGGCGGCGTGGATCGAAGCCGAAGTGGCGTTCCCGTCCTGCATGGTCGATCGCATCACCCCGGCCGTTCATCCCGCCGACGTGGCGCGCCTCAATGCCCAGAGCGGCATCGAAGACCGCGTTCCGGTGTTCTGCGAAGACTTCATCCAGTGGGTCGTGGAAGACAACTTCCCCGCCGGACGCCCGGCCTGGGAACAGGTCGGCGTTCTGTTCACGGACGATGTCGAGCCTTACGAACAGGTCAAACTGCGGATGCTGAACGCATCCCATTCCATGCTGGCGCTGCCCGGCGTGCTGATGGGATACCGGCTGGTCGATGAAGCCATGGGCGACGAGCATCTCGCTGCCCTGCTGGAGCAGTTCCTGCGCCACGACGTCGCACCACAACTGACGGCCCCTCCGGGCATCGGCCTGTCGGACTATGCCGCCCAGCTTCTGGAGCGGTTCCGCAACCATGCCGTCAGCGACCAGCTTCTGCGTATCACGTCCGACAGCACATCTAAGCTGCCGGTCTTCCTGCGCGCCACGGCGGAGGACGTTCTGAAAAACGCGCAGGACCCGCGCCGCATCGCCTTTGGCCTCGCCTGCTACTGTGCCTATCTGGTAGGCCGCGATGACGTACAGGCCAGCTTTGCCGTCACCGAACCCCGCCTGAGCGCCGACGACCGTGCTCTGGCGCTGGACCCGAACCCGGCCAAGGCGCTGGAGATGAGCGTGTTCGCCGGATGGGGCCTTGAAGACTCCGCCGAGTTCCTCACGCGCTTCATCCAGACCCGCGAAGACCTGAAAACACGCGGCACAGCAGCCGTCCTGAAGGATCTGGTCACAAACGGATAAAAGTTTTTGGTGAAGCTTTTTTCAAAAAGCTTCAAAGATCTCCGCCTTTTTGAAAAAAGGCGGAACCCAAAAACTTTTATCCAAATCAGTCCGAGACGCGGGCGATATCGGCACCGCAGGCGGCGAGCTTGCGGTCCACGCCTTCATAGCCCCGGTCCAGATGATAGATGCGGCTGAGCTGCGTCTCGCCTTCCGCTGCCAGACCCGCGAGGATCAGCGAGAAGGACGCCCGCAGATCGGTCGCCATCACTGGCGCACCCGACAGCTTCGACACGCCACGGATAATGGCGGAGCGGCCATGCACGTTCACGCGCGCACCCATGCGGTTGAGTTCGGGAACATGCATGAAGCGGTTCTCAAAGATCGTCTCGGTAATCATGGACGCCCCTTCCGCCACGGACAGCATCGCCATGAACTGCGCCTGCATATCCGTCGGGAAACCGGGATACGGCTCGGTCATGATGTCCACACCCTGAAGCGTACCGTTGCGACGCACGCGCAGACCACGCGCCTCTTCAACGACCTCGACGCCCGTTTCCTCAAGCGTGCGGATCACGGCCCCCAGATCATCGGCCCGTCCGCCCACGAGCAGCAGATCACCACCTGTAATGCCAGCCGCGCAGGCATAGGTGCCGCACTCGATGCGGTCCGGCATGACGGCATAATGCGCGCCGTGCAGCTTCTCCACACCGTCAATAACCAGCGTGCCCGAGCCTTCGCCCGTGATCTGCGCGCCCATGGCGTTGAGACAATGCACCAGATCGCTGATTTCCGGCTCACGCGCGGCGTTGACGATATGGGTGCGCCCCTTCGCCAGCGTTGCGGCCATCAGCAGGTTCTCGGTCGCGCCTACGCTGGCGAACGACAGGATGATCCTGTCACCCTTCAGCCCGTCCGGCGCGGTCGCATTGATATAGCCGTTTTCCAGACGGATCACGGCCCCCAGCGTCTCAAGCCCCTTGAGATGCATATCCACAGGACGCGTACCAATGGCGCAGCCACCGGGCAGCGAGACCTTAGCTTCCCGCGCCCGCGCCAGAAGCGGCCCCAGCACCAGAATGGAAGCCCGCATCTTGGAGACGATGTCATACGGCGCCTCGACGGAGCCGATCTCGCCACCAATGGACAGCGTGCGCGGCCCGACGTCTTCAACCGCAATGCCCAGCCCCAGCAGCAGGTCGCGCATCGTCTGGATATCCGCGATGCCCGGAACATTGGACAGCACCAGCCGCTCGGACGTCAGAAGCCCCGCAACCATGAGCTTGAGGCCAGAGTTCTTGGCCCCCCCGATCTCGATTTCGCCTGTCAGGCGGCGGCCACCGCGAATGATGAAACGGTCCATGGTGCGATCCTTGAGAAACGGGCCTTGAGAAGCGGAGGGTTAGAGGCGGGGCGTGGTGACGCCGGACTGGCGCATGTATTTTCCGGCACGGTCGGCATAGCTGACCTCACAGGGGCTGGCGCCCTGAAAGAACAGGAACTGGCAGATGCCTTCGTTCGCATAGATCCGCGCGGGCAGCGGCGTGGTGTTGCTGATCTCGATCGTGACCTGCCCCTCCCATTCCGGCTCCAGCGGCGTGACGTTCACGATGATGCCGCAGCGCGCATAGGTGGACTTGCCGAGACACACCACCAACGTGTCACGCGGGATGCGGAAATACTCGACCGTATGCGCCAGCGCGAAGCTGTTGGGCGGGATGGTGATGTCCCCTGTACGGGTCACGAAACTGTTGGAGGCAAAATTCTTCGGATCGACGATGGCGCTGTCCACATCCGTAAAAATCTTGAATTCATCGGCCACGCGCGCATCATAGCCATAGGATGACAGGCCGTAGGAAATGACGCCCTCGCGCTTCTGGGCCTCCACGAACGGCTCGATCATGCCTTTTTCCCGGGCCATCTGGCGAATCCATGTGTCGGGCATGATGGGCATGAAAGCACTCCTGAGCGGGGCGACAGAAATCGCCGTGCGTCTAACCCACCTGCTCTAGCGAGCGACGCCCAATCACGCAATGTGTCAGATCAGTCATTTTTCGTGAGCACCTGTGACGAACGGCCCAGCAGGGCTTCCAGCCACTGCGGACGCAACTCACTGGTCAGCACGCCACCCACGATCAGCACAGCTCCCAGCAGCGTCGCAGGAGGCAGATGATCGCCTGCCATCCATCCCACAAGCCCGCCCCAGACGGGCTCTCCGGCATAGATCACGGCTGCTTTTGTGGGAGAAACGGATTTCTGCGCCCAGTTCATCACGACCTGCACCAGCGCACTCAACCCACCCAGAGCCAGCGCACAGGCGATCCAGACCCATGAAAAGGCCGGAAGCACTTCCCCTGAAACCGGGACCATCAGCCCGGCAAACAGACTACCCGCGAAAAGCTGCATGACCGTTATGCGCAGACTGTCCACACCTCGCGCATAAAGGCTGATCAGGACAATCTCGATCGCAATCGCAATCGCGGCACACAGTGTCAGCAGATCACCGCGCCCAAAAGACAGCGACAGCGCCGCCGGTCCGGCCAGACAGACCAATCCTGCGAATGCCAGACCGATCCCGAGCCAACTCATGAGATGCGGCGCCCGGCGCAGGAACGCCCATTGAAAGATCGGCACCAGCGGAACGTAGAGCGCCGTAATAAAGGCAGAACGACTGCTGGTGATGTCGTGCAATCCCGCACTTTGCAACACATAGCCGGTCGCCAGAGTAACGCCGATCAAGGTTCCGGCCCAGATTTCCCGCCGGTTGAAATCCAGCAGTTTCCGCCCGGCCAGAAGGCCGACGAAAACTGCGGCCATCATGAACCGGACAAAAACGAAAAACCGCGGTCCGCAATGCTGCATGGCGGTATGCAGCACGAGGAAGGTCCCACCCCACAATACTGTCACGCCCGTCAGCGCCAGCTCCTCTGGGGACGGCATGGGAAACTTGCGTTTCACGGGCTCTCAGCGCTCGTCGGGAGCGGATGAGGGAGCCTCATCCTGCGGACGCGCACGCTGCTGCTGTTTGCGGCGCATCAGATTGGCCCGTAGCGCCTTGGCCTCGCGGCTTTCCCGCTCTTCCTTTGCGGCCGCAGCGCGGTCACGGATGATCTGCTCCGTGGGTTTTGCGTCCTTACCGGTCATGGTTCTGTTCCTCGAATGTCGTCCGCAGACGGGTGCCCAGAAGCTCGTCATACACACCGAGCGTGCGGGACTGCATCAGCGCTGTCGTATAATGGGCGACGGCATGGGTGCGGGCCTTGTCCATCATCCGGTCCTGCATGTCCCAGTCCATGAGCAGGATGGTTTTAAGGGCCTCGGCCAACGCCTCCGCATCACCGGGCGGCACGACCAGACCCGTCTCCCCGGGCAGGATCGTTTCCATCATGGCCCCCTGCGCCGTGCCGATCACCGGACGGCCCATCATCTGCGCTTCCACCAACGTCCGCCCGAACGGTTCTGGCCGAAGCGAGGGCGCTACGACAACAGTCGCCAGATCACAGGCCGCAGGCATGTCCGTACAGGTTCCGGCAAACCGGACACGATCCTCAAGACCAAGTTCCCGCACGCGCTGCTGCAATCGACGCGAGAACTTCCGGTCACCCTCCGGCCCCGCCAGAACGCAGATCCATCCTGTATCCGCCCGATCCCGCAAGAGCGCCAGCGCCTCAATCAGAACGCCCTGCCCTTTCCACTCCGTCAACCGGGCGGGCATGAAAATGACGTCTTCACCATGCAACACACCCCAGGCTTCAGCAAGTTTCTGCACGCGCTCACCGGAAATCACGCCGGGTTCGAACTCCTGCGGGTCTGCCCCACGCGGAATGACACGAAGACGGCTTTCCGGCACGCCGTATTCGCTCCGCAAACGGTTCGCAATGAACTCCGAAATGGCGATGACGCGCACGCCCCGCGCCAGCACGGAATTATAGAGTTTCTTGCCCCACCATGTCGCCTCATGCACGCCGTGCCACGTCGTCACGAGCGGGATATTCTCTCGGCGGCACGCGATCCACGCTGCCCAGGCCGGAATCCGCGAGCGCGCATGGACCAGATCCACGCCTTCACGCCGGATAATCGCCTGAAGATCCCGCGCCCGACGCAGAACGGCGAAAGGGGATTTTTTCTTCAGATCAAGCGCGATATGCCGCCCGCCCGCATGACGGAGCTGCACCAGAAGACGCCCCGGACGCGAAGCCACAATCGCGGTCCCGCCTCCTTGAGTGATGGCGGCGGCAACCTCAACAGCCCCGCGCTCCAGACCGCCGGTGCCCAGCGCCGGAAGAACCTGAAGGATGACGGGAGAGCGGTCGGTCATGAGGGTTCTGCGGAGCCTGTTCCGGAAGGGTATTTTCAGATGAAAACAGCCTGTAGCCGGGTCTGCCTCCCCTTCCCACCCGAAAAATGAAAAACGATCGCCCTGAACGACAAAAGGGGCGGCCTCCGTGCCATTTCCGGCACGAAAACCACCCCTTCCGCCTGTATCGGGAGCCGCAGCTCCCGGTTTTATCAGCCCTTGTGATCGGGCAGGGCGTAAACCACGAGCTGGTCGCTAACCGGCGTCATCATGAAGTGATGTCCACCCGCCATGATGGCGACGTACTGGTGACCATTGGCCTCGTAGGTCATCGGGTTGGCCTGTCCGCCGCCCGGCAGAACCGCGCTCCAGACCACCTTGCCGGTGTGTTCGTCGATGGCGCGGATCTGGTTATCCGTAGCCGCACCGATGAACACCAGACCACCAGCCGTCACGACCGAACCACCATTGTTCGGTGTGCCGATTTCCCATGGCAGACCTGTCGGCAGACCCCAAGGACCATTGGCGCGGGCCGTTCCCAGCGGGTGCTGCCACAGCACCTTCTGACCATGCTTCATGTCGATGGCCGTGATCATGCCGTAGGGCGGACGGTTGCACATCATGCCCGTGTACTGGTTCCAGAACGGGGTCACGACGATGCCATAAGGCGTGCCGTCCATGGCGCCGTTACCTTCGGCTCCACCACCACCCGGCTTGTAGTTCGGGTCGTCGATCGGCATCAGGCCAAGCTGGTCAGCCTTCTTGCGGGTCACGAGCTGGTCGTACATCGGGGTGATGTTCCAGTTCGCGATCAGGATGCCGCTCTGCGGATCATAGGACATGGAGCCCCAGTCACTGCCGCCGTTATAGCCCGGATATTCGATCCACGGCTTGTCGACGCTCGGCGGGGTGAACTCGCCCGTATAGTTCGCACGGCGGAACTTGATACGGCAGAAGAGCTGGTCAAGCGGAGACATGCCCCACATGTCCGTCTCTTTCAGATCCGGCACGCGCAGGGCGGGCATTCCCGTGGACCAGGGCTGCGTCGGCGTACGCGGATCGCCCGGAATCACACCCGGAGACGGAGCAGGACGCTCCTCGACCGGCAGGATGGGTTTGCCGTCACGACGATCGAGCACGAAGGTCTGACCGCGCTTGGTCGGCATGATCAGCGCCGGAACGGTCTGGCCATCCGGGCCAGGCATGTCCATCAGCGTCGCCTGCGAGCCGATGTCATAGTCCCAGACATCTTTGTGAGCCGTCTGGAAGACCCAGCGCGGCGCGCCTGTCTTCACGTCGATGGCAACAACTGCCGAGGACACCTTGTTTTCTTCAGGGCTACGCAGCGCACTGTAATAGTCCGAAGCCGAGTTTCCGGTCGGGACGTAAACGAGGCCGAGCGCATTGTCGCCGGTCATCGCAGCCCAAGAGTTCGGCGTACCACGGCTGTAATGGTTGTTGCCCGTCGGCTGGCTGTGATCGTTGGGATTGTTCACATCCCAGGCCCACAGGAATTTTCCGCTTTCGGCGTCATAGCCACGGATTACACCCGACGGCGCCCAGCGACGCTGACCGTCGAGGACTTCGTGGTTGACCACAACCACACCATTCACAACCGGCGGCGGCGTCGTCATGGACACGAAGCCGGGGACGGACTCGCCCATGCCCTGCATCAGGTTGACCTGACCGCCATGCCCGAAGCCTTCGCACAGATTGCCGGTCGCGGCGTCAACCGCGATCAGACGCATATCGAGCGTGCCTTCGAGAATACGATTGTGGCAGGGCTGGCCTTCCGGCACCTGCGAGGACGTGAAATACGTCACACCCTTACACGCGGCGGTGTAGGGAATGGCTTCATATTTCTCGTTGATGTTGTGACGCCAGATCTCCTTACCCGTCGCCGGGTCGAGCTTCATGATGTCGTTCTGTGCCGAACACATGTAGAGGCCATCACCCACCTTGATCGGCGTGGTTTCGGCAGCCCATTTGTTCGTCTGTCCCGGACGCGGATAGCTGCCCGTGTGATAGACGAAAGCAACCTTGAGCTGGTCGGCGTTC
The DNA here is from genome assembly GCF_018256215.1 of Gluconobacter sp. Dm-73. NCBI lineage: Bacteria > Pseudomonadati > Pseudomonadota > Alphaproteobacteria > Acetobacterales > Acetobacteraceae > Gluconobacter > Gluconobacter sp. Dm-73. The sequence continues at coordinate 322,837 of NZ_JAERLW010000003.1, forward strand.
TGCGGCGTGATTTCCGACAGCGGCGAATAGCGCGTCTGGCTGTCATCACGGCCATAGGCAGACCAGTCTCCCTGCGCGGGAGCAGCACTCTGCTGCGGCACCATCTGCGGAACGTCGTTCGGGTCCATGGACCCGATATCCGGCAGATTGGCAGCATTCACGCCCGCAGCCTGCGGCGCATAGGGAGACGGACCGGAGAAGCGGCTCGTACTGGCAGGAGTCGTTGCCGTCGGCTCGTCGGCATTGCCGGGGCCGGGAACGGAAGCCGTGGGCGAACCGCCACTTCCGGCAGGAGCAAACTGGGCGTTGGCAGCCAGGGGAGCACAGGCCAGCGTGACGCAGGCTGCGGTGGCGAGAAGATGGGATCTGCGCATCAGACGGCTCCCCTCAGGGTGCGGCGGGTTTCCAGTCGGCGAAGAACAGGAATGGTGAGAACGACGAGGATACCCAGCAGCGTGGGGCCAAAATCGCGTGGCAGAAGATCAACCGGGCTGAAACCCACTTCCCACAGCGACCAGACCCATGTGTAAGCCAGCGCGCCCAGATAAAGGAAGGCGCCAAGCGTACGGCCCAGAACCATGAACACGCCGCTGGCAACCAGCACGACGCCACAGATCAGATAATAGACGGAGCCGCCCAGCATCGCGAGTTGAGCCCCGCCGATAACAAAGAACAGCCCCACCAGAACGATAACAACCCCGAGCACGAGCGTGAGCCACTCGGTCAGGGTTCTGTTGCCATAAGTATTTGGCATCGGTGAAAGCCTCCTGCACTGATACCCCGGACGGTAATTCCGGACTTTCAGGAAAGCTACGGCTCTTTTGCAATATTCCCCTGTTTTATTCTAACAAAACCGTGTGCGAATACAGTTTCATTATGGTGAATTCAAATAAACGTTATTCCAATTACCCAGCCGGAATCGTGACAACCGCGCCACCCGTATGATTGGTCGCCGCAAGGGCCGCCAGAACCTGCACCATCGTAAAGGCCAGTTTGCTCTGGAAATCCCGGTCACTGATCCAGAACCACGCATTGTGATAACTGACGGCGGCATAAGGGCCGTCCGGCTCGTCCTTGCTCGAATGGATCACGACTTCCGGCCGGTTTTCAATTCCGACCTGCCCGATCGTTGGCGGGGTGCGACCGGCCTTGATATCGCCTTCCGGAACCTCGACCTCATAGGCAAGCTGCGTGAGCATCGCGAGCATCGAACGCGTCAGAATCGCAATCTGGCCCGGATGCTTGGGATAAGGCCCATAAACGATTTCGGCCTCTTCCGCCGTCGGATCGAGATGCAGCAGACGACGCACTTCGGCCTGAATCGCGAGCAGATTGCTTTCCGAGGTGGACGTCAGAACCAGATAGGACCGCTCAGGACCCGGGCCGCCGCCATTACCACCACCATTATTATCTGACTTGCCACCGTTCTTCTTGCTGTCCGTCGGCGTCGCCGGATCGGTCGTGATGCGGATGGTCATGGCCCCCGCAACCTGAAGCTGCCTCAGATCATGCAGCAGCAGATAGAACCGTACGGACCCGCCGCCAAACGGTCCCGCGCCGAGGCCCCGCACATTGGACAGGCCATCAATGGACTGCGCCGTCAGACGCAGCAGCGTGTCGATCGGCAGCCCGCCAAGGCTGAGCGGCATAATGACGGTCGGCGAGATCGGCCGGACCACGTTTTCGGCGTATTGCTGCCCGGTGACGGGCTGATAGGTGAAAGTCGGACTTTCCCCCAGCGACATCGTCCCTGTGCCGAACAGATAGTTCCCAACCGCCGTTGCCGGATAGGCATAGAAACCGCCGCTGACGCTCTTGGAGACGCTGTAGCCCGCAATCACCTGTGTTGTATCGAGGAAGGTCGGCGGATCGGCATAGCGTAGTCGCACGATGTTGAGCAGCATCTCGTGCTTCTGGGTATCCCCCAGCGCGCGGGAGTATTCGAGCTGGTCGTTACGCAGCTTTCCCGGGCCCATCGGACCACAGGCAGAGAGCCCGATTGCGGAAAGACAGGTCAGGGCAGCCAGCAGCGTGGCACGAAAATAGGAAGGATTCGGCATGGCTGTGTGAAGACTGTCCCATTGGCAGGCAAAGCGGAAGGCCCGACCTTACTAAAGGGCGATGCGCATATCTGAAACCGCCATCTTTCCTTTCAGGACCCGGCGAGACAAGATTCTCGACGAAATGTGTCGTCGAAGTGCTTGAAACACCTTCCAGCCTTGCCTAGATCAGTAGTCGAAACACAGGCCCGTGAGGGTCTGGGGACGTCAATAGGGTTCGATCCGGTGCCTGACAGGGCCGGGACGGACCGCTGAGAGGACTGATTTTACATGAGCAAAGTCATTGGCATTGACCTTGGTACCACCAACTCCTGCGTCGCCGTACGCGAGGGTGACGAAACCAAGGTGATCGAAAACAGCGAAGGCGCTCGCACGACGCCGTCCATGGTCGCTTTCACCGACAAGGGTGAGCGTCTCGTCGGACAGGCCGCGAAGCGTCAGGCTGTCACCAACCCCGCCAACACACTGTATGCCGTCAAGCGCCTGATCGGCCGTCGTTACGACGATCCGACCGTCCAGAAGGACAAGGAAATGGTGCCGTACGGCATCGTCCGTGGCGACAATGGCGATGCATGGGTCGAAGCCCGCGGCGAGAAGTATGCCCCGTCGCAGATCGCAGCCTATGTTCTGGGCAAGATGAAGGAAACCGCCGAAAGCTATCTCGGCGAGACCGTCTCGCAGGCCGTCATCACGGTTCCGGCCTACTTCAACGACGCCCAGCGTCAGGCCACCCGTGACGCTGGCAAGATCGCCGGCCTCGAAGTCCTGCGTATCATCAACGAGCCGACCGCAGCAGCCCTCGCCTATGGCCTTGGCAAGCGTGATTCCGGCACGGTGGCCGTTTATGACCTTGGCGGTGGCACGTTCGACGTCTCCATCCTCGAGATCTCCGACGGCGTGATCGAAGTGAAGTCCACGAACGGCGACACGTTCCTGGGCGGTGAAGACTTCGACAACCGCATCATCGGCTTCCTCGCCGACGAGTTCAAGAAAGAGCAGGGCATCGACCTGCGTGGCGACAAACTCGCCCTGCAGCGCCTCAAGGAAGCCGCCGAAAAGGCTAAGATCGAGCTGTCTTCTTCCAAGGAGACCGAGATCAACCTGCCGTTCATCACGGCCGATGCCTCCGGCCCGAAGCACCTCGTCGTCAAGCTGTCCCGCGCCAAGCTGGAAAGCCTCGTCGATGATCTGGTGCAGCGCACACTCGGCCCGTGCCGCGCAGCCATCAAGGATGCGTCCGTCTCCCCGAGCGAGATCGACGAAGTCATTCTCGTTGGCGGCATGACGCGTATGCCGAAGGTCATCGAGACGGTTAAGGAATTCTTCGGTAAGGAACCGGCCCGCAACGTCAATCCTGACGAAGTGGTCGCTATCGGTGCTGCCGTTCAGGGGGCTGTCTTGAAGGGTGACGTCAAGGACGTTCTGCTCCTCGACGTGACGCCGCTGTCGCTGGGTATCGAAACGCTGGGTGGCGTGTTCACCCGTCTGATCGACCGCAACACGACGATCCCGACCAAGAAGAGCCAGACCTTCTCCACGGCCGAAGACAACCAGAACGCCGTGACCATCAAGGTCTATCAGGGCGAGCGTGAGATGGCGGCTGACAACAAGCTGCTGGGCAACTTCGACCTTCAGGGCATTGCGCCTGCGCCGCGTGGCGTGCCGCAGATCGAAGTCACGTTCGACATCGACGCCAACGGCATCGTGAACGTGTCCGCCAAGGACAAGGCCACGAACAAGGAACAGCAGATCAAGATCCAGGCCTCTGGCGGTCTGTCTGACTCCGACATCGACCGCATGGTCAAGGACGCGGAAGCCAACGCAACCGCCGACAAGGCCAAGCGCGAACTGGTCGAGCTGCGCAACAGCACGGAAAGCCTCATTCACCAGACCGAGAAGTCCATCACCGAAGGTGGAGACAAGGTTCCGGCGACTGATAAGTCCGAAGCGGAAGCCGCTATTGCCGAAGCCCGCGACGCTCTGGGTGGCGAAAATCTCGACGCCCTGAAGGCTGCCAGCGAGAAGCTGACGCAGGCTGCCATGAAGGTTGGTCAGGCTGTCTATCAGGCCGGTCAGGGTGCTGAAGGCGCTGCTGCTCCGGAAGCTGAAAAGAAAGACGACAACGTCGTCGATGCCGACTTCGAAGACCTCGAAGACGACCACAAGAAGCACTGATCGGGTGACTTTCCCGGATGGAGCGCAACGCTCCGTCCGGCCCTGTTTTCCGAGGGCGCCCGTTCCCGCAAGGGGGTGGGCGCCATTCTTGTTTTTCCGGCCCATAACAGGGACCGCCTTCCGGAACGCCCCCTAAGGACCGAACATGGCCATCAAAATCGACTATTACGAATCCCTTGAAGTCTCCCGCACAGCCTCGCCGGACGAGCTGAAAAAAGCCTTCCGCAAGCAGGCCATGCGTTACCACCCCGATCGCAATCCGGGTGATGACGCCGCCGAGCAGAAGTTCAAGGAAATCAACGAAGCCTATGATGTCCTGAAGGACTCGCAGAAGCGCGCGGCCTATGACCAGTACGGCCATGATGCCTTCGAAGGTGGCATGGGCGGAATGGGGGGCGGCTTCGGCGGCGGTTTTGCCGGTGCGGGCGGTCTGGGCGACATCTTCGACCAGATGTTCGGAGACATGATGGGCGGCCGTCGGGGTGGTGGACGCCGGACCGGGGCGGATGTCCAGGTTCAGGTCGAAATCACGTTGATGGAAGCCTTCACGGGCGTGAAGAAGGATGTCGAGGTCCGCACCCGCGTGGCCTGTGAATCCTGCCACGGTTCGGGTTCGGCTGATCCCAAGGCGGGCAGCACCACCTGCCCGACCTGTCACGGCGCGGGCAAGGTCCGGGCGCAGCAGGGCTTTTTCCTCGTCGAGCGCCCCTGCCCGACCTGTCATGGTTCGGGACGGACCGTCGCCAATCCGTGCAAGGTCTGTCACGGCACGGGAACGCAGGCGAAGACCGAGACCATCAGCATCGACATCCCGGCCGGTGTCGAGGACGGCACCCGCATCCGCATGGCGGGCAAGGGCGAAGCTGGCGGCGAAGGCGTGCAGCCGGGCGATCTGTATGTCCACATTTCCGTCCTGTCGCATGACATTTTCCAGCGCGACGGTGCGAACATCTATTGCCGCGTTCCGCTGCGCATGACACAGGCGGCTCTGGGTACGGAAGTGGAAGTGCCGGTTGTGGATGGTGGTCGAAGCAAGGTCCGCATTCCTGCCGGAACCCAGACGGGTGAGACATTCCGTCTGCGCGGCAAGGGTTTCTCGGTCCTGCGGTCTTCAGCACGCGGCGACATGTATATTCAGGTCTCGGTCGAAACGCCGAGCCATCTGACGAAGCGCCAGCGCGAACTTCTTGAAGAATTCGAGAAGGAAGCCGGGGACGACCACGCCAAGGGTAGCCCTGAAAGCAGCGGTTTCTTCGCCAAGGTCCGCGACTTCTTCGACGGCCGCTGATCCTCGGCAGGCTTACAAAAAAACCCCGGTGCCCTTCCTGAAGGCACCGGGGTTTTTTATGTCAGTTTTTTATATCAGGCCGCGCCGAAAATATCCTTCAGGGTCTTTTCCATCACCCCGGCATCCAGCGTCTTGCCCAGCCAGTGTTCCACGCAGATCACGCCCTGATTGACCAGCATGCCAAGCCCGTCCAGCGCGGTGCAACCTTTGCCTTCCGCTTCGCGCAGCAGACGCGTTCTGGGCGGGTTCGGGATCACATCCGCGACGATCAGGCCCTTACGCAGAGTTTCGACCTTCAGAGGCGGCATGGTTTCGGAATCGCCCAGACCGATGGATGTCGCATTGATCAGAATGTCCACGTCTTCCGGCACGCTGGCATCACCGTCCCAGGCCTGAACATCCGACTTGGCCGACGTATTGTCCCGGACGAGGGCGGCGATGGTCTCGGCTTTCTTCGGATCGCGGTTCATGACGGTGATATGGGCGGCAGAGGCCAGACCCAGTTCCACGGCAATGGCGCGTGCGGCCCCACCTGCTCCCAGAAGCAGGACCTTCTTGCCGGACGGGTCGGTGACCTTTTTGAGAGAGGCCAGAAAGCCCTTGCCGTCCGTATTGTCGCCGATCAGACGGCCATCGCGGATGGAGACGCAGTTCACGGCCCCGATGATCCGGGCGGATTCGGCCACTTCGTCCAGATGCTCGATCACCTTGACCTTGTGCGGCAGGGAACAATTGAACCCGACCCATTCCATGGCCCGCGCGCCTGCTACGGCCTCCTTCAGACCCTCGGCCTTGACGTCACAGTTGATGTAGCGGGCATCGATGTCGTGGTGCTGATAGGCGGCCTCGATCATGGCGACGGTCGGGTTGTCGTCGCAGGGTGTCGAGAACGATCCCGTCAGGATGCTGCGGAAATTCTGCTGGCTCATGAGAGGCTCCTCGGATCTGTGCAGTCTTGCGTTCACACGACATGACGCACGAGAGCGCAGAAGGTCCATTCACATTCCGGAAATCCCCAATTTTCTGTCTCAGTCGTCGACGGGCACAATCAGACCCAGAAGGGCCGCCTCCCGTCCCGTCAGCAGATCGGCGAGCGTATAGCCGTCCAGAACCGCCAGGAACGCGCCCAGCGCATCGCCCAGTACGCTCCGCAGCACACAGGCCGGAGACAGCACGCAGGGCCGTCCATCCGTGCTGTTACGGCCTTCGCAGTCCACCAGCGCCATGTCGTCTTCGGTAAAGCGCACGACTGCGCCCACGTTGATTTCCGCAGCCGGCCGCGCGAGTTCCAGCCCGCCGCCCCGTCCACGGACGGTGGTGACGAAACCGCCCTGCCCCAGACGATGGACCACCTTCACCAAATGGTTTTCAGAAATACGATAAGCCTGCGCGATCTCACGGATGGAAACACGGCGTGAGGCATGGGCGCCCGGATGGTGAATCCCCAGATGGATCAGCACGCGCAGGGCGTAGTCAGTGTGCAGTGTCAGACGCATGGCGACTCCTCTGCCAGATTGACAGGATCAGGTCACGTTTATAAAGATGTATTTTATATACACCTTTTAGGGGACCGCTCATGTCCACTTCCGCCGACCGCAGCCTCACGCCAGAGGTCATCGCCATCATCAAGGCCACCATCCCGGCACTTGAAGCGCATGGTGTGGCCATCACATCCGAAATGTATCGTCGTCTTCTGGCCGATCCGGCGATTGCGGAAATGTTCGATCCGACCCATCAGTCGACAGGAATGCAGCCCCGCGCGCTGGCCATGGCCGTGCTGGCCTATGCGAAAAATATCGACAATCTGGGCGTGCTGGGCGGGGCGGTCGAACGGATCGCCCAGAAACATGTCAGCCTCGAAATCCAGCCCGAACACTATCCGCATGTCGCAACAGCTCTGCTCGGCGCGATTTCAGCCGTTCTGGGCGATGCCGCAACGCCGGAAATCCTTGATGCCTGGGGCAGGGCCTACTGGGCACTGGCCGATATCCTGATCGGTCGCGAGCATCAGCTTTACGACAGCAGCGCCCATACCGAAGGAGGCTGGACGGGTTGGCGGGCTTTCCGCATCGCGCGCGCCACGGCAGAATGCGCGACCGTCACGTCACTCGAACTTGAGCCTGTGGACGGAAAGCCGGTCATCAGCGCCGTTCCGGGTCAGTATCTGGGTGTTGATCTGGACATTCCGGGCCATGGCCGGACCCGCCGCAATTACAGCATTACTTCCAGTCCCAACCGGACGGGCTATCGCATCAGCGTGCGTCATGTTCAGAACGGCGTTGTTTCAGGCTGGCTGAACAGCAACGCCTGCGTCGGCACGGAACTCCTGCTTTCACCGCCTGCGGGCAATTTCGTCCTGCCGGAAAAAATCGAAGGACCGCTGGGCTTCATCTGCGCCGGGATCGGCATCACACCCATGATCGGAATGCTGGAAACACTGGCCGGACCAGACGTCACGACGCCTGTTCAGGTCGTACAGGTGGCCCACTCCACCGAAACCGCGCCCTTCGCGGCGCGTCTGGCAGAACTGTCCCACAACACGGCAGGGCGCATCCGGGTCGTGACGCGTCTGACTTCAGAAGACGGACACCCGACCGCCGCCTGGGTCGCAGAGCAGCTGCCGGATGGCGTCTCGGCCTATCTCTGCGGCCCGACAGGCTTCATGCGCGACATGGTGCAGGGCCTGCCGGGCGCCGGAGTTCCGGCCAACCGCCTGCGTTACGAGACGTTTGGACCGGATACCGGCGTAACGGACTGACTTTAGAGCGCGCTGGCCTTCTGTTCCGCGTCCGACAGGATGCGGGCACGGTCAGCGCCGCCATTGGTGGCGAGACCTTCGGCTTCAATCACGGTGATGTCCGTAATGCCGATCATGGTGAAAACGGATTTCAGGTAGCTGAGCTGATGCTCGAAGGAGGCTGCGGGCGAGCCTTCACCATACAGGCCGCCACGCGCCACGGCGAGCACGACTGTCTTACCCTTGGCCAGACCTTCAATGCCGGACGGGCCATAGCGGAAGGTCTGGCCCGCCACCATGATACGGTCGACCCAGGATTTGAGCTGGCTGGGAATCGACAGGTTGTACATCGGCACACCGATGACGACGACATCCGCAGCTTTGAAGTCGCTCAGAGCCTTGGCGCTGGCAACCAGTTCGGGACGGGCCGACACATCCGGCGTCAGTTCCTTGCCGAGCCATGACAGGGCTTCGACGTCGAGATGCGGCAGCGGATCGCTGGCGAGATCGAGGGAAATGACCTCGACGGACGGATCTTTCTTGCGAAACTGGGCGACGGCAGCAGCGCTGACCTGACGGCTGGCGGAGCTGTCACCAAGAATGCTGGAATCGATGTGAAGAAGTTTCATTTTGATCTTTCCGGTTCCTGATCGTAACCAGCACCAGATAAGGAACCTTTGAACCCCGCCGCAAGAAGGCACATTCCGGAGCCATAGGCACATGGATGTTCGCGTCAGTGACACCACCCTTCCCCCGAAACTGTCCGTAAAGCCGGGTACGACGCCTCTGGATTGCGCGCAGGACAGCAGTGCCTGTGCCGTCATCCGCTCCATTCTCGCCCGCACGACGGACAAATGGAGCATCCTGATCGTCAAATCGCTCGGACGTGGACCGCACCGTTTCAGCGAACTGCGCCGCGCGATCGACGGAATTTCGCAGCGAATGCTGACGCTCACCCTCCGCAATCTGGAACGCGACGGCCTCGTCCTGCGGACCGTCACCCCCACGACTCCGCCGCGCGTGGATTATGAACTCACGACGCTCGGGGAATCGCTCTGGACGCTGACGGAGGCCTTCGGTCAGTGGGCCATGTCGAACCGCCCCGAAATCGAGGCGGCCCGCGCCCGCTTTGACGCCCGGCTTGACGCCGATCTCTGATATTTTCGCACGCAAGGCCCCCATCATGACCCTGATTTCCACCCCCCGTATCGGTATTGCCGGCATCACGGGCCGACTTGGCACCCTTTGCGCCGAGGAAGCCGGAAACGCCCTCGCAGGCGGCCTCTCCCGCACGGCAGATGCCTCACGCAACATCACGACCGATCCTGCCACGCTCGCCAGAAACTGCGATGTCGTGATTGACGTCAGCCACGCCACCACTGTCCCGGCCCATGCGGCGGCCTTCGCGCAGAGCGGATGTGCGTGGGTTCTGGGAACGACGGGCCTTGATCGTGGCGCGCAGGATGCCGTGAACGCAGCGGCGCAGCATATTCCCGTGCTTCAGGCCGCCAATTTCTCCCCGGCGCTGACGCTGTTTCTGGAACTGGCCCGGCAGCTTGGCGCGGGCCTGCCGGATTATGATGCGGAAATTCTGGAAGTCCATCACCGCCAGAAGCTGGACGCACCCTCCGGCACAGCGCTGGCGATCGGTAAGGCTGTGGCGGAGGGGCGCGGAGTCGCATTCGAGGATGTGGCCCGAACCGACCAGAACGGTCTGCGTCCGGCCGGGGCAATCGGATTCGCGTCCCTGCGCGGCGGGCAGATCGTGGGCGAACATGATCTCGTCCTGATGGCGGCGGACGAACAGATCACCCTGTCTCATCGCGCGCTGGACCGGAGGGTCTTCGCCAGAGGCGCCCTGCTCGCCGCAAAATGGCTCGCCGGACGCCCCGCAGGCCTCTACACAATGGCAGACGCGCTCAAACCCTGAACCTCAATCAGGGTGCAGGGATCAAGATCCCTGCCGGGCCCGGGCAGAGCCCGGACTGCCCCCGTTCAGCCACCGGCAATCGGCAGATTCACACCCGTCATAAAGCTGGAATCATCCCCCAGCAGAAACGCCACGACGCCGGGGATTTCATTGATGTCGCCATAGCGGCGCATCGGCACGCTGCCGATCATCTGCTCGGCGACGATTTTGGGGTCGGTGGAGAAATACTGACTTCCGACCTGAGCCTGAAGCTCGACCTGACGCTCCCACATGAAGCCGGGGCCCATATAACCAGGGCTGATGGCATTCACGCGGATGTTGTAGGGCGCAAGATCCAGCGCCGCCGTTTCGGTCAGGGCGATGATGGCCCCCTTGGACGCACCATAGGCGGCCATGTTCGGCGGCCCCTTCACGCCCGCCATGCTGGCGGTGTTCACCACACGACCGTAATTCTGCGCGATCATATGCCGCACGACGGCCTTGAGGACGTGAAATGCACCTGTGACGTTGATCGTCAGCACACGCGCGAAATCTTCGGACGGGTAATCCTGCACCGGGGCGAAAGCGCCCTGATATCCGGCATTGTTGAACAGGAAGTCGATCTTCCCAAAATCCCGCACCACGGCCTCCACGGTCTCGGTCACGGCCTCTTCGGACGTGACATTACAGACATAGGACCGGGCTTCGACACCCTTTTCCCGCACGGCGGCTTCGGCTTTCTCAAGAGCCTCCCGGTTCATGTCGAGCAGGGCGATGGCCGTCCCTTCCCCGGCCAGACGGAGGGCGGTCGCAAGACCGATATTGCCACCGGCACCAGTGACGAGACAGACTTTACCGCTAAAGTGATTCGACATTTCAAATGCCTCAAATTCTCTGTTTTTCCCGGACTCGACCGTGGGCGGCGCCTTTAACGGGCCATGACGGTCACGGGAACACAAACGCAGCATGACCGGTGTCGTTGAAAAATGAAACGGGGGCCAGCGCTCTCTTTTTCGTAATATCCGTCTGGTTTTTTTTGCAATTTCAGGACGGCTTTCCGGACTTTTCCGCAGAAAACCGCGTTCAGACCTCACACGGCCCCTTGACCCTTGCGCCCAATTCCGCCAAGCCGTCCCCTCCCTGAATGCCACAGACCGCCTGCCAAGGCACACTGTGGCCCTTCTCACCACTCATTCCCTGCGAGGTCCCTGAGTGCGCAATCACGGCGATTTCCTTTTCACATCCGAGTCCGTTTCCGAAGGCCATCCCGACAAGGTGGCGGACCGCATTTCCGATACCGTTCTGGACGCCTATCTGCAGGCCGATCCGGAAGCGCGTGTTGCCTGTGAGACGCTGGTCACCACCAACCGCGTCGTCCTGGCCGGTGAAGTCCGCGGCCCCAAAGAGGTCGAGGACACGCTGATCGACCGCGCCCGTGAAGCGATCAAGGACATCGGCTACGACCAGGAAGGTTTCTCCTGGAAGAAAGCCGAAATCACCTCCTACCTGCACGCACAGTCCGCCGACATCGCTCAGGGCGTCGACAGTGCCGGTGACAAGGACGAAGGTGCTGGCGATCAGGGCATCATGTTCGGCTACGCCACGCGCGAGACCGAACACCTGATGCCTGCGCCGCTGTTCTATGCGCAGACGATCCTCGAGCGCATCCGCGACTACCGCAAGAGCGGCGACGCCCGTGGCGTTGGCCTTCTGCCGGATGCCAAGAGCCAGGTCACACTGCGTTATGTTGACGGCAAGCCCGTTGGCGTCACGTCCGTCGTGATTTCCACGCAGCATGTCGAAGGCATGAGCCAGCACACGATCCGTGAGACGCTGCGCGACGTGGTCAATGGTATCCTGCCCGAAGGCTGGAACTGCCCGGAAGACGAGTTCTATGTGAACCCGACCGGCAACTTCGTCATCGGCGGACCGGACGGCGACGCAGGCCTCACGGGCCGCAAGATCATCGTCGACACCTATGGTGGCGCAGCCCCGCATGGTGGTGGCGCATTCTCCGGCAAGGACCCCACGAAGGTGGACCGTTCGGCAGCCTATGCCGCGCGTTACCTCGCCAAGAACGTCGTGGCCGCCGGTCTGGCCGACCGCTGCACGATCCAGCTCAGCTACGCCATCGGCGTGTCTAAGCCGCTCTCGGTCTATGTTGACCTCGACGGCACGGGCAAGGACGTGGACGAAGCCCGTCTGGGTGCGATCCTCAACGACGTTGTGGACCTCTCCCCGCGCGGCATCCGCAAGCATCTGCGCCTGAACCGTCCGATCTACGTTCCGACCTCCGCTTACGGCCATTTCGGCCGTGCGCCGGATCCGGTTCTGGACAACTTCACCTGGGAACAGACGGATCTGGTCACCACGCTGCGTGGCGCCCTGAACCGCTAAGTCTCACCGGTAATCTGGCAGAAAACCCCTGGTCGAGTCTCTCAAACCCCAGCCGGAGCGGCTTTACGGCCGTCAACGCGGCCATCCGCTCCGGGCCCGGCAGCAGCATCTTCTTGAGAAGGCGCTGCCCCGGCTTTCCTTTACCTCACCGGAAAATCCCGCCGCGGGATTCTCCGATGCGGTCTCGCGCGTCTTTCTCGAAATCGGTTTTGGCGGTGGCGAACATGCCGTTGGCCAGTCCGAACTGAACCCGGATGTCGGCTATATCGCCTCCGAGGTCTTCGAGAACGGCCTATGCTCCCTGCTGTCGCGCCTCGTGCCCGAGGGCGAGGAAGACACGGCCACGCCGCCTCCCCATTTCCGCATCTGGGCCGAAGACGCCCGCCTGCTGCTCAAGGACATGCCCGACGCATGCCTCGACCGGGCCTATCTGATGTTCCCTGACCCGTGGCCCAAGGCCCGGCACGCCAAGCGCCGCTTCGTGCATCCGGAAAACATCAAGCAGATGCACCGCGTCCTGAAACCCGGCGCCATCTGGCGCGTCGCCAGTGACCATCCCGTCTATCAGGAATGGGTCACAGAAGTGATGGGCAAGCAGGACCTGTTCGATGCGCCTCCCCCGGCGAAGGAACGTCCCGAAGGCTGGTCGCCCACACGCTACGAGGCCAAGGCCTTCCGCGAAGGGCGCGTGCCGTTCTACTGGACTTTCACCCGCCGTCCCTGAAACCCTTATCCTAGTTATTCAGCGAGTTTCCTGACATCATGACCCAGATCGAACGCGAAGAAATGGAATTCGATGTCGTGGTGGTCGGTGGTGGTCCCGCCGGTCTGTCCGCCGCGATCCGCCTGAAACAGCTGATGCCGGATGCGGGCGTCTGCCTGATCGAAAAAGGCAGCGAGATCGGCGCCCATATCGTTTCGGGCGCCGTCATCGAGCCCCGCACGCTCGATGAACTTCTGCCGAACTGGCGCGATCTGGACGCCCCGCTGCGGACGCAGGTGACGGAAGAGCGGATGCTGTTCCTGACCGAAACGCGCTCCTTCGCGGTTCCGTATCTGGATCGCGTGATGCCGCAGATGGCCAATCACGGAAATTACGTCGTCTCGCTCGGCGAAGTCTGCCGCTGGCTCGGCGAGCAGGCTGAGGCTCTGGGCGTTGAGATCTATCCGGGCTTCTCGGGTGCGGAACTGTTCATCGAAAATGACCACGTCGCTGGCGTCATCACGGGCGACATGGGCATCGAGCGCAACGGCGAACACGGGCCGAACTTCACGCCCGGCATGATCCTGCGCGCGAAGCAGACCATCCTGACCGAAGGTGCGCGCGGCTCCCTCACCGGCCACGCCATGAAGCGTTTCGGCCTGCGCAAGGGCGTGGAGCCGCAAACCTATGGCCTCGGCATCAAGGAAGTCTGGGAAATACCGGCAGAAAAGCACCGTCCCGGCCTCGTACAACACAGCTTCGGCTGGCCGCTCGACGACAACACTTATGGCGGGGCGTGGCTCTATCATTTCGGGGAAAATCTGGTCAGCTTCGGCTTCGTGACCGGCCTCGATTACGCCAACACCTATCTGTCCCCCTTCGAGGAAATGCAGCGCACCAAGTTGCACCCGGCCTTCCGGGAGCATTTCGAAGGCGGCAAGCGCCTGATTTACGGCGCACGTGCCCTATCGGAAGGCGGATTCCAGTCCATTCCGCGCCTGACTTTCCCCGGCGGCGTTCTGGCTGGCGATTCGGCAGGCTTCCTGAACGTGCCCAAGATCAAGGGCACGCATACGGCCATGAAGTCCGGCATGATCGCGGCTGAGGCCGTGGCCGAGGCTCTGGAAAAGGACAAGAAGGAAGCCGCCAGCATGACGGCGCGCGTCCAGCAGTCCTGGCTGTGGTCCGAACTGCGCGACGTCCGCAACATCCGCCCGGCCTTTGCGAAATGGGGCATGAAGCTCGGCGCGCTCTATTCCGGGATCGACAGCATGATCCTGCGGGGTCGTGCGCCCTGGACGCTGCATCACCCGCACGCCGATAACGAGACGCTGCGTCCGGCCTCGGTATGCACGAAAATCGACTATCCCAAACCCGACGGGAAGATCACCTTCGATCGCGTCAGCTCGGTCTTCCTGAGCAGCACGAATCACGAGGAGAATCAGCCGGTTCACCTCAAACTCCGCAACGAGACCGTCTGGCAGACCGTCAATCACGACGTGTTCGATTCGCCGGAGAGTCGCTACTGCCCGGCAGGCGTGTATGAACAGGAACAGACGGGCGAAAACGCCTGGCAGCTTCGGATCAACGCCCAGAACTGCGTGCATTGCAAAACCTGTGACATCAAGGACCCGACGCAGAACATCGACTGGTGCACGCCCGAAGGCGGCGGCGGTCCGAATTATCCGGTCGGGATGTAATTTTCTTCCCGCAAGAGGGCACCGCCAGAGCGGAATGTGACTTTTCCGGTCAGTCCCGCTACGGTGACGCCCGTTTTTGTGGCGGCGACAGCAGCGAAAGATGACGATGAAAGTTCTGGTCCCAGTCAAACGGGTGGTCGATTACAACGTCAAGGTACGTGTAGCGGCTGATGGCAGCGGTGTCGAAACGCAGGGCGTGAAAATGTCCATGAATCCGTTCGACGAAATCGCAGTCGAAGAAGCAGTGCGCCTGCGTGAAAAAGGCTCGGCCAAGGAAGTCGTGGTCGTGACCGTCGGCGCACAGGCTGCGCAGGACGTGCTGCGTACGGCTATGGCGATGGGTGCGGACCGCGCCATCCTTGTCCGCACGGACGACACGCTTGAGCCGCGCGCCGTGGCCAACGTGCTCAAGGCGATTGCTACGCGCGAAGAAGCCGGTCTGATCTGCATGGGCAAGCAGGCGATCGACGACGACATGAACGCTACGGGCCAGATCCTGGCCGCGAAGCTCGGCTGGCCGCAGGGCACATTCGCCAGCGCTGTGACGGTTGCCGATGGCCGCATCGAAGTTGCCCGCGAGATTGATGGCGGCACGGAAGTTGTATCCCTCACGCTCCCGGCTGTGGTGACGGCGGATCTGCGCCTCAACGAACCGCGCTATGCGTCCCTTCCGAACATCATGAAGGCCCGCAAGAAGCCGCTTGAGACGGTCGAAATCGACAGCCTCGGCGTTGATACGGCGTCGCGCCTGACGGTGGTCTCTGTGGCCGAGCCCGCCGAGCGCAAGGAAGGCGTGAAGGTAAACAGCGCGGCCGAACTGGTCGAGAAGCTCAAGACAGAAGCGAAGGTGATCTGATGACCGCTCTTGTTCTGGTTGAAGTCGAAAACGGCGCGGTCCGTCAGGCTTCCCGTTCGGCTGTTGCCGCTGCCTCCCGCTTTGGTGCGGTCGATGCCATCGTTTTTGGTGAGGGTGCGGAAGCCGCTGCTGCCCTGCCGGGTGTGACGCGCGTCCTCAGCGTTCCGGGTCTGGTCAACGATCTGGCCGAGCCCGCCGCCGACCTGCTGGCTGCCCGCGCGAAAGACTACAGCCACATCGTGGCCGCAGCCTCCGCCACCGGTAAGAACATCCTGCCGCGTCTGGCGGGCCTTCTGGACGTGCAGCCCATCCCCGATGTGGTCGAGATCAAGGACGCCGACACGTTCGTGCGCCCCATCTATGCCGGTAACGCGCTGGCAACGGTCCGTTCCGCCGACAGCATCAAGGTGCTGACGGTCCGCGGCTCCAATTTCGATCCGGTTGCTGCCGAAGGTGGGTCCGCCACGGTTGAGACAATCGAAGCTCCGGCCAGCGAGAAGTCTGTTTTCGTGAAGGTCGAGCTTTCGGCATCCGATCGTCCGGAACTGGAATCCGCCCGCGTGGTGATTTCCGGCGGCAAGGGCCTGAAGGACGCTGCAAACTTCAAGCTGCTCGAACCCATCGCCGACAAGCTGAACGCCGCCATCGGCGCATCCCGTGCGGCCGTGGATTCCGGCTTTGCTCCGAACGAAATGCAGGTCGGCCAGACCGGCAAGATCGTGGCGCCGGAACTCTACATCGCCGTCGGCCTGTCCGGTGCGATCCAGCATCTGGCTGGCATGAAGGACAGCCGCGTCATCGTGGCCATCAACACCGATCCGGAAGCGCCGATTTTCAAGGTCGCCGATTACGGCATCGTAGGCGATCTGTTCGAGGTCCTCCCGACGCTCGAAAAAGCGCTGTAAGGCACCGTTCGCCTGAAACGACATAAAAGGGGCGCCCCATGACGGGACGCCCCTTTTTTCATGACAGGATCTGACGCAGGTTTAACTGGCACTCCGGTCCCCATGAGGCACTCTGTCGGGCACGGAGACCCTCATCATGATCCTGCGCCAATTCATCCGCGACATCCTGTCCTGCCTGCCCGTTCTTTTGGTCTTCCTCACCATTCACAGCGCCCTCGCCGCCGCTTACATCGTGCCGTCGGCCTCCATGGAGCCGACACTGCGGATCGGCGACCAGATCGGCGTTATCGTCCCATCCTATGGTCTCAGCACGGCCAATCTGCCGTTCGGCGATGCCCTGAAACCTTCTTCCGAAACGGAAAGCCGCCTGTTCGGGCATCTGCCCCATCGCGGCGATGTGGTCGTGTTCCGCGCACCCGCCAACCTGCACCAGACCTGGATCAAGCGCGTGATCGGCCTGCCGGGCGACACGGTGGCCCTGGTACATGGTCGGGTCATCCTGAACGGAACGGTGCTTCCATGGAAAGACATGGGGCCAACCCGCGAGGAAAGCCGGAAGAACGTCTGGCGTGCGGCAGAACGCTATGAAGAAACCCTGCCGGGAAACATCCACCACAACATTCTCAAAATGTCGCAGGACGGAGAGCTAGATAATGTCGCGCCCTTCACCATTCCCGCCAACCGTCTGTTCGTTATGGGCGACAACCGGGATAACTCCGCCGACTCGCGCGTCAGCGTCGCGGATGGGGGCGTCGGGCTTCTTCCCGTCTGGAACCTTCAGGGGCAGGCCCGCGCCGTCCTGTGGTCATGGCGGGATATCGGCAGAACGGCGCTCGTTCTCTGATTTTTCGCCCTAACCCTCTTGCAGGAAAGCATTAACCCCTGTAGGAGAAGCGCCGTCGGCCGGAGTGTAGCTCAGCCTGGTAGAGCACTGTGTTCGGGACGCAGGGGCCGGAGGTTCGAATCCTCTCACTCCGACCAGCCGATAATTTTTTCCGAAAATCGCTAAAACAGTTTCAGGCCCACAGGCCAGCGCATTTCTGCGTCTGAAATGCAGACCCTGAAAACGCAAAAAATGCCCTCCCCCTTTCGGGAGAGGGCAAAACGGCTTCAGGAACGCTTGTCAAAGGCCGAAGAGGTCGGCCAGACGCCTTGGGCATAAACCTGCCCGTAAGCGTGGACTTCCGTCAGATAGGTCCGCTCACCTTCGAGGACGATCTTCACGGTCGGGGCCAGCGTACCACCGATGCGATAGGTCGTCGGGTTCTGCGGGTCAGCCGAACCGGGCTGCGGCAGGGTGTCGATGAAGGACTGCACGTAACCGGCAGGATCGACGAAGTGCGAGTAGGTCTCGTACGGCGCAGCAGACGGATTGCCGAGCACGAGGCCCGAACCGTTCAGCGGGGCATACGGACCAAAAATACCGTTTCGGGACACGAAACCATACACACCATCCGGACCCGTGCTATTGCCGGTGAAGGTGGAGTGATGAGAGATCGTGAACAGATAGGTCAGACCATCCTGGAACACGACATGCGGGCGCTCCGTCTGGTCATTGACGCCAAGCGCCGTGACGAGGGCCGGCAGCATTTCCCATTTGGAGAAATCACCCCGCGTGGAGTCGGATGTCAGGCGGGCAATGCCGATGGCCGCAGCGCCATACTGCGCGCCAGCCGGAACGGTCGTGGCGGGCGGAACCGGACCCATCTCGTCGGAACCGATGGTGAAGTTCCCGCGCATGCCCGGAACATTGCCTTCAAACAGGGCATAGATCTGGTTGTCGTCAGGATTACGGAAGATATGCGGATCGCGGAAATCCCAGTAGGCATCTTCGACGATGTTGGCGTAGTTCACGCCGTCTGCCTGGAACATGTCCGTGCAGACATCGAAGCCCTCGAACCAGACACCGGTGGCATCTGCCAGAATGCGGCCCGTCGTGTAGGACGGAACAGACTCGGACGGCGTATCGTTGACGGAAGTATAGAACAGATCGACCGTATTGGCGCTGTTCTCGCGCATGACGGCACAACCGGACCATTCCCAGCTGCGGGAGTTGGCACCTGCCTTGATGACGCGGCCACCGAACTTCCAGTCCGCGCCATTGCCGGTGCGGCTGTAGTAGTAGCCGATATAGGAATAGTTGTTGCGGCTGTGCCAGCCCTCGGTCGTATCGCCCGTGGCGGCACGATCGGCAACGAGGGCGAACATGACGTACCAGCCCTTGAAGGTGACGGTCTTGCCGTGAATATCGCGCAGCAACCAGGTGTCCCACTGCCACACATCGGAATCGATGACGGGGAACGCATAGTCGATGACCGGCATGGTTGTGGTCGGATCATCGGTACGGATCTTCATCGCATCAGCGATCGTCCAACGCGAACCCGACTGGACTGCGCTCTGCGTGCTGGAAACAGCGTTCATGAGTTTTCCTGTAGCTGAAAAGAGAAAAGCCAGACGCACGCCAGCATCCGAACCCTTATTTCAGGCCCGGATGCTAGAGAAACGTCCGAATAAAAAGATCAAGTCCTGTACTGAGCCGTAATTTTCACGCAGAAAAACATGTCTTGTTTCTGAAATGCGCAACAAAAAAGGCCGCTTCTTGTGGAAGCAGCCTTTCTAAAATTTTTTGACCTGAAATTATTTTTTGAACCAGTAATCAATAACGTTTAATGGCTCAGTGCCACAGTTATAGGAAAAAGCTGCGTGCGATGCAAGCAAAAAAAAACCCACCCGTCATCGGGTGGGTTTTCAGAAGGTTCAGAAGTCCGCAAGCCTCAACGGCGCTGAAAACCCGCCAAAGCAGAACGCGAGAGCTCTTCCAGAAGATCAATCGCGCCTTTCGAGTCGTTCAGGCAGGGCACGAGAGCAAACTCTTCACCCCCTGCTTCCATGAATTCTTCCCGAAGCTCATTCCCGATTTCATCCAGCGTTTCGATGCAGTCCGTCATGAAACCCGGCATGATGACGGCAATCTTCGTAATGCCCTGTGACGGAAGAGCTTTGACGAAGGGCGCCGTATAGGGCTGGATCCATTCAAGCGGCCCAAAGCGGGACTGGAACGTTAGAGGCATTTCCGCCTCACTCAACCCAAGAGCCTTACGCAGTCCAGCGATCGTCCGCTCACATTCGTCGCGGTACGTATCACCCTTTTCGATGCAGGTTTTGGGAAGGCCATGAAACGACGCAACAATCTGCTGCGGCTTGAAGGACAGTTCCGCCAGAGTATCCTGGACAGACGTTTCAAGCGCGCGGATGAAAGCCGGATGATCTGGAAAAGACGGGACCGTCAGGACGGCCGGTTGGCGTCGTAGGCGCATGAGCGCACGGAAAAGCTGGTCATTGGCCGTGGCGGTCGTGGTTGCGGAATACTGCGGATAAAGCGCAATGCTGACGATCCGGTCACAGCCCTGATCCATCAGGCTTTCCAGCGCTTTTGCAACGGAAGGGCGACCGTAACGCATCCCCCATTCCACCGGCACACCATCAGCCCTCAGCCGCTCAGCAAGCCCTTCGGCCTGCCTGCGCGTATAAACACGCAACGGAGAAGCATTTTCGTCCCGATCCCAGATCCGCGCATAATTCGCGCCGCTGGCGAAAGGACGTTTTGTGAGGATGATGCCCTGAAGAATGGGCTGCCAGATCAGAGGAGGACTCTCGATGACGCGACGGTCAGAGAGAAATTCGCTGAGATATCTTCTGACTGAGAAATAGCCTGTATCGTCAGGCGTCCCCAGATTGATCAGAAGGACACCCGCCCTGCCTTCTGGCGGAGGGGTGATGCGGGGGGTTTTATGTAAAAAAGCCATGGTGCCCTCTACTGTGGAACCGGGCACGCATTCAGGTAAAGAGGGAAAACGTCTGGAGATACGCGTCCCTTGCGGGACGCTATCGTCGGTGCCTTACTTTCGCATAGGAAACATCCGGTTTCCGCACCTCGTGCAGGAGAGTATAGGCACACACCGCAACTGCGGCAGCCATCGGACCAACATACGGCAGAAGAGTATTCGTCAGAGCCATACTTGCCTCCTTTGAGCCTTTGGAAAAGATTTTCCGGTAAGCTCAATTCAGAGATTGAGCACATCTCTTCTGCATTTCAAGAAAAAAATCGAAATTCTTCAAAAAACATTCAAAAAAATGAAATAATCTCCTTTTTTCAATACCTTAAGCGCATACGACTCTGCATCACCTTGGCAGCTTTACGCAACCATCCCATCTCAGAGGGGTTACAGACGCATCGTCCGATTTTGATTAAGGATTTCCAGACATGGCTACACAGGACCCCGTCATTTACGTTGTTGCTGACGGCGAAAAAGCCCGTTTTCTGCGCCTTGAAGGCTCACAGCTCCGGACCATCGAAACCTTTGACCTGCATAAAGGCTCCAGTGCGGAAAAGGACGTTGCGTCCATCAAAGCTCCGCATGAAAACCCGCGGGAGCAGCTCAAGGTGCATTTCACCCGCGATCTGGCCGCCCATATCAACAAGGCCGCACAGAGCAACGATGTCGAAGGTATTCTACTTGTCGCTCCTCCGCAGGCTTCACACGAGATCAGCGAACATCTCGACAAGCCGACCACCAAGAAGCTCTTCAAGACGCTGGTCAAGGATCTCGTCAATACGCCGGACCACGACCTGCTGAAGCACCTCGACCGCCCGGAAACAGGCTGGTCCGAACTCGCTTCCGTCTGATTGCCATCAGACCGTGGGAAGGGCCGTCAGACAGTCCTTCCTGCAAGACAGGGCTGCCTCACCCCGGTCGTCCCCGGCCACGATGACGGCAGCCCGCGCAGACAGCGCACGGCCAAAAGCCCGAAACATTGTGCTTCCAGAGCATCCCCGTCCCACCCCAGATTGTCCACGGATGCCACAGGCCCTAGCCGCCGGTTCAGTCCATCCATCAGGACCGGATTGTGACGGCCGCCTCCCGCCACAAACCACAGTTCCGGCCTCACCGGAAACGCCGTTCGGGCCACGGATTCGACCGTAAACTCCGCCAGAGTCGCTGCACCATCTTCCGCGGAAAGATCTCGCACAAGCGCCATGGCTTCGGGATGAAAACTCAACCTGTCGAGTGATTTTGGCATAGGACGCGCAAAATATGGCATCGCCAGAAGCGCCTCCAGAACATCCTGACAGACCGTTCCCGCAGCCGCCAGTGCGCCACCAAAATCACAGGGTCGGCCCGTATGCTGGAGCGCCCAGTCATCCAGAAGCGCGTTTCCCGGCCCGGTATCACAGGCCCACACGCCTCGCTCCCCGGCCGGGTCCTGCGCTCCCAGAGCCGTCACATTGGCGACGCCACCAATATTGAGAACCGCAACAGGACGACTTTCCTGCTCAAGCAGAGCGACGTGAAACACCGGAACCAGCGGCGCGCCCTCCCCGCCATTTTCCAGATCCCGCGTCCGGAAATCATACACGACCGGAACGTTGCACCGCTCCTGAAGGAGCCGAGCATCCCCAATCTGCCAGCTTCGGCCCAGTTCAGGCTGATGCAGGATGGTTTGACCATGAAACCCGATCACCGCAGGTTCCAGATTCGGTGCCTGCTCCCGCAGCAGACGCACCGCCTCCACATGCTGCACCGTCAGGTCCCGGGCGATCGCCAGAACGTCGGGATCATCCTCCGCCAGACCCGCCGCACGATCCAGCAGAGCCCGCGTTTTGGCCCGGAGTTCCGGGCTGTAGGGCAATGTCAAAGACGGCCCGGTGCGCCAGATTCGCACGCCATCCGTTTCGATCAGAGCGGCATCCACCCCGTCCAGAGACGTCCCGCTCATCAATCCAAGCGCCCAGACCATTCCGGTCGCGCCCGCGTTGGCCGCAGCGTTCAAAGCCCGGCGAGGGCCAGATGCAGATTGCCCTGACACCGCTCCAGAAGCGGCTCGATCTCCGCCAGAGCCACACCATTCCGCAGCAGAACGGCCCGTTTCGTGTTTCCTTGCACGAGTTTCAGAGCCTCACGCGCCTCTTCGGCTGTTCCTCCGGCCAGTTCCATGACCATACGTTCCGCGCGCACCTGAAGCTTGTCGTTGCTAATGCGCATATCCACCATGCGCCCACGATAGACATGCCCCAGACGCGTCATCAACGCGGTGGAAAACAGGTTCAGCGTCACTTTCTGCGCCGTTCCAGCGGCCATCCGTGTCGAACCCGCCAGAACCTCAGCTCCGGTCGGAATGCAGATCCCGAACTCCGCTTCCCGCAACAGACGCGACTCCGGATTGCCACTCACACCGATCGTCAGGGCTCCGACTTCCCGTCCGAGTTGGACAACCGCACAGGTGTAAGGCGTGTTGCCGCTGGCCGCGACACCGATCACTACGTCATGTTCGGTCGGGTGATAATCCAGCAGATCAAGCCGCGCCTGATCCTCCCGGTCTTCCGCACCTTCCGCCGCCTGTGTCGTCGCCCCGGCGCCACCCGCCAGCAGCAGAACCAGCTTTTCGGGCGCGACACCAAAGGTCGGCGTCAACTCCACGCCATCCTGCAAGCCGATCCGCCCCGACGTCCCGGCTCCCGCATAAACCAACCGCCCCCCGGCCTGAAGCCGGGGCACAGCCGCCTCGACGGCGCGTTCGATGGACGGCAATGCCTCACCAACCCGATCCAGCGCCGCCTTCTGCGACGTCAGAAGCCGGTCCAGAAGAGCATCGAGCGGCAGACGCTCGATATCCTCATTGATCGCAAGAACCGTCTCTGTGCGGGACGTTGTCATTCGGCTTCGTCTTCGTCCGGAATTTCATTGCGACGGAAAAGCTGCCCGTCCTTCAAAAGCCCCTGCTCCACAATGCTTTCCGCAATCTGAACCGCATTGAGGGCTGCACCCTTGCGCAGATTGTCGGACACACACCACAGCGCCAGACCGTTCTCGACCGACGGATCAATCCGCAGGCGGGACACATACGTCGCATCCTCGCCCACACATTCCATCGGCGTGACGTAACCGCCGTCTTCGCGCTCGTCCCGCAGAATCACACCCGGCGCCTTACGCAGTGCCTCACGCGCCTTCTTCAGATCGACCGGCTTTTCGCACTCGATGCTGATGGCTTCCGAATGCCCGATAAACACCGGAACGCGCACGCAGGTCGCCAGAACCTTGATGTCCGGGTCCATGATCTTGCGGGTTTCGACGGCCATCTTCCATTCTTCCTTGGTCGCACCGTCGTCCATGAAACGGTCGATATGGGGAATGACATTGAAGGCAATCTGCTTGGTGAACTGAGCGACCGTCGGCGGATCGTTGACGAAAGTGCCCTTGGTCTGGGCGAACAGCTCGTCCATCCCGTCCTTGCCCGCGCCTGAAACGGCCTGATAGGTCGAGACCACGATACGCTTGATCCGGAACAGGTCATGCAGCGGCTTGAGCGCAACGAGCATCTGCGCGGTGGAGCAGTTCGGATTGGCGATGATGCCCCGGCTCGCCTTGCCGATGGCGGCGGCGTTCACTTCCGGCACGATCAACGGGATCCCCGGCTCCATACGGAAATGGGACGTGTTGTCGATCACCACGCATCCGGCAGCCGCAGCCTTGGGCGCATAAACGGCCGAAACCGAACCGCCCGGCGAGAACAGCGCAATATCCCAGCCCTTGAAATCGAACGTCTCAAGGTTCTGAACCTTCAGGACCGTCTTGTCCCCGAAGGAAATCTCGCGCCCTGCCGAACGCGGCGAGGCCAGCGCCACAACCTCATCGACCGGAAATTCCCGCTCCGCCAGAATTCGCAGCAGTTCACGCCCCACCGCACCCGTGGCGCCAACAACCGCAACCCGATAACCCATGATCTTTTCCCGTTCCCTGAAAATCAGCCCGAAAAGGGCAGACGCTTTAAAAGCGCCGACAGACGGTGCCGCCGCAGTTCGTAGCGGGCCTTGCGCCCCGTCGCCATATAGTTGAGCTGGATCGCATAGCGCGTTCCGACAAACTGCCGATGTCCGTGCCAGGTGGCCGGACCGTTCGGAAACACCAGAAGCGTCCCTTCCGCGGGTGTCACCTCAACATCGAAATCCTCGACATCATCCGGCCCGTTCAGCAACCGCAAACAGCCATCGCGCGAGGCCCAGTCCTCGCCGCGCGGATTGAGATACAGCAGGATCGTGACCAGCTTGGCCTCCGAATCCCGATGGATCCGCCCGTCCTTTTCCCGCGTGCGCCCGCGCACCGTCAGCATGGTCGGCGCATCCGCCAGATCCAGCCCGAATTTCTCCGCCACCAGCGCCTTGAGCTTCGGCCCCTGCAATTCCGCAATCATGCCCGCAACACGCGGCGTCAGCTTCAGGGCTTCCGGCGGAAAGGAGCCACCGGATTTCATTTCCGGCAGATCGGAGACAACCGCCTTCAGATCATCGTTACCGATGAAATGCGGCACCACCAGATGCGGAAACGGTTTTTCCGCAACGGGTGCGCTCTCGAACGCATCATAATCAAGAGAAATCCTGCTCATGGCGCGGAAGGCTAGACGCGGCCCACGCCGGCGACAAGGCCTATTCCACACATGTGAGACCTGCCTTTTACGAAAGAATATTACCCCCGCAGCGGCTTATGCGCCCTTACCATCCGGCTCGTCGCAAGATAGCGGACATATCCTGCCCCCAGACGGTTCGCCCCGCCCGTGCAGACATGTGGTCCCGGCAGAGACGAAATCCTCCCGTCCCACACGGTATGAAGCAGACGCGGATCCGTTCGGCATTCCAACGTCCGGTGATCCACTCCCGACTGCCCCACATCATCCGCCAGAACAGAGTGCGCGGAAAGATCATTCCGACGCGGCTCCTGTGCTCCCGCCGACAGATCCGTCAGCGCCAGACCACTTCCCGTCAGAACTGCAAGCAACAGCAGAGCACGCATCAGCGAAACTCCCATCCAACAAGGCCGGCTCAGGACCGGTCGGTTAACAAGACGACTCTCGGGCATTAAAAGTTGCGGCAACTTTGTGGCGGGGCGAACAGATTTTTGCCTTCAAGCCGTCCGACCACTGGGCGTACAGATGGTTTTCCTGCCTCCCCAGTGCAAGGTGACACTCATGAACACCCGGCCCCTCGTCCTCCCTGAACTCCTCCCGCTCCTTGAAGAGATCCCCACCGTCGATCTCTCGCCCGACTCCCTCCCCGCCTTTCGCGACGGGCTGGAACAGGCCGCCGGACAGTCTTTCCTTCAGGCCGAAGACTATCCCGTCATCCTTGAGCGACTCACCATTCCCGCCACGGACACCGCGCCCGCCCTCCGCCTCCTGAGCGTCCGCCCTCGTAAGAACGCCGCTGCCCCACGCCCGGTCCTTCTGCACCTGCATGGCGGCGGCTATTTCGCAGGCCAGCCCGAACTCACAGCCACCCAGCTCTGCCAGTTCGCACAGGATCTGGACTGCGTGGTCATTTCCCCGGATTACCGCCTCACGCCGGAACATCCCTTCCCGGCAGCGATCGAGGATGCCTACACGACACTCTGCTGGATCACGCGCAACGCCGACACACTCGGAATCGACGCCTCCCGCATCGGCCTGACCGGTGAAAGCGCGGGCGGCGGGCTCGCAGCCGGACTGGCCCTCCTGACCCGTGACCGCGAAGGCCCGACCCTCCTGTTCCAGAATCTCGTCTACCCCGTGCTCGACGACCGCACGACGACAGGTCAGCCCGATGCCTCCCCGGTCGGGGGCGAGTTCCTGTGGACCCGCACCAGCAACACCTTCATGTGGACTTCCCTCCTCAACCCCGTAGCGCCCGGCTCGGCTGACGTCTCGCCCTACGCCGCGCCCGCCCGCGCCACCGACCTGTCCGATCTGCCCCCGACCTATCTGTCCGTGGGCGCGCTGGACCTGTTTCTGGACGAAGACCTCGCCTACGCGCGGCGCCTGATCCATCAGGGCGTTTCGGTAGAACTGGAAATCGTGCCCGGCGCCTGCCATATCTTCGACCAGACAGACACCCCGGTCGCCACCCGCTCCATCGCACGCCGTATCGACGCCATGAAACGCGGATTCGGTCTCTGAAGAGTGCGCGGCCAAAAGACAGGCCCCGGTTCCCATCACGTCACAGGAGCCGGGGAGACAGGAGAACGAGTTCATGGGCGACCATCGCGATGACCGGGACGCCATCAACGGCGAGAACACCGTCTATCTGGCGGAGCTGCACACACGCTGGCAGCACGACCCGTCATCCGTGGACACGGCTTTCGCTGCCCTGTTCGAAACCCTCGGCTCCGACCGCCTGCCCACAGACGCCGCCGAACAGACCGACGCCAGCACCGAGAGCCTGAAATTCGCCTATCGCCTGCGCGGCCATACCATCGCAAAGCTGGACCCGCTCGGTCTTGCCCCCGTCCCCGACATTGCCGAACTGAGCCCGCCCGGAGCCGACCGGGACCTGATCGCCCGCCTGCGCCGTGCCTATTGCGGCACCACAGCCGCCGAGTTCATGCATCTTC
The DNA here is from genome assembly GCF_018256215.1 of Gluconobacter sp. Dm-73. NCBI lineage: Bacteria > Pseudomonadati > Pseudomonadota > Alphaproteobacteria > Acetobacterales > Acetobacteraceae > Gluconobacter > Gluconobacter sp. Dm-73. The sequence continues at coordinate 349,985 of NZ_JAERLW010000003.1, forward strand.
AGGACCCCGCCCAGCGCCAGTGGTGGATCGACCGTCTTGAAAACTCTGTTCCCGGCCCGTCGCTGGACCAGAAGCGCCTCCTCCTCGCCCTCACCCGCGCCGAAGCCTTCGAGCAGTTCTGCCAGAAGCGCTTCATGGGTATGCGCCGCTTCGGCCTTGAAGGCGGCGAGAGTGTCATCGTCGCCCTGCGCACCCTGATTGATGCTGCCGCACAGGACGACGTGCGCTCTGTCTCGCTCGGCATGCCCCATCGCGGCCGTCTGAACGTAATGGCCAACATCCTGCGCAAGCCGTTTGCCGCCATTTTCAGCGAATTCGCAGGCACCGCCTTCAAGCCCGACACCATTCAGGGTTCGGGCGATGTCAAATACCATCTCGGCACCGCCACAACGCTCGAACATGCGGGCCATACCGTCCGCATTTCGCTCCTGCCCAACCCCTCGCATCTGGAAGCGGTGGACCCTGTTGTGCTGGGCCGCGTCCGCGCCGATCAGGACCGTGAAAAAGACCACGACCGCCAGCACCATCTGGGCATTCTCGTCCACGGAGACGCCGCCTTCGCCGGTCAGGGCGTCGTGTACGAAACCCTGAGCCTGTCCAAGCTGGAAGGCTACCGGACAGGCGGCACGGTTCACGTCATCATCAACAACCAGATCGGCTTCACCACCGTCCAGTCCGACGCCCATTCGGGCATCCACAATACCGACATCGCCAAATCCGTTCAGGCCCCGATCCTACACGTCAATGGCGATGACCCCGAAGCCGTCTCCCGCTGCGCTTTTCTGGCGCATGAATGGCGCCGCACCTTCCAGTCGGACATCGTGCTGGATGTGGTCTGCTATCGCCGTCACGGCCATAACGAAGCCGACGAACCCGCCTTCACACAGCCAGCGATGGTCCACGCCATCCAGTCCCGCGCCACGACACGCAGCCTCTACGCCCAGCACCTGATCCGCACGGGCGTCATGACCGAGGCCGAGGTCGAGGAGATGTGGAACCACTTCCAGAACCGTCTGGAAGAACAGTTCGAAAAATCCAAGACCTATCACCCCGACGGCACGGACTGGCTGGACGGCCCCGAAGACCCCACGCGCCTGCAGGACGAGCAGGATCGTATCCAGCCCATGACCGGCGTGCCTCTCCGGCGCCTGCGAGATGTCGGAGAGGCCATCGGGACGATCCCCGAAAGTCTGGCCGTCCACCCCCGTCTGGCCCGTCAGATCACCGCGCGCGGCAAGGCGGTGGCTGATAGTGGTCCACTCGACTGGGCCACGGCGGAAGCCCTCGCTTTCGGCACCCTGTCCATGGACGGCCACCCCGTCCGCCTGTCAGGTCAGGATAGCCGTCGCGGCACGTTCAGCCAGCGTCACGCCGTGCTGTTCGATCAGGACACAGGCCGCGAAGACACGCCCCTGACCCATATCGCCCCCCATCAGGCCCCGCTGAATATCTGGAATTCGCCGCTCTCGGAATATGCCGTTCTCGGCTTCGAATACGGCTATTCCCTCGGCGATCCGGAAGCCCTGGTTCTGTGGGAAGCGCAGTTCGGCGATTTCGCCAACGGCGCGCAGATCATCCTCGACCAGTTCATCGCCTCGGGCGAAACCAAATGGCTGCGGACCTCCGGCCTGACCCTGCTTCTGCCGCACGGCTATGAAGGCGGCGGCCCGGAACATTCTTCCGCCCGCCCCGAGCGCATTCTTCAGCTCTGCGCCGAAAACAACATGCGCGTGTGCAACATCACCACACCCGCCAACTACTTCCACGCCCTGCGCCGCCAGATCGCGCGACGCTGCCGCAAGCCGCTGGTCGTTTTCACACCCAAATCCCTGCTTCGTAACAAGGATGCGGTGTCCATGCTGGACGACATGGGACCGCACACCCGTTTCCAGCCTGTCATCGCGGACCCGGCCAAAGAAGAAGGCGCACGCCGCGTCATTCTGTGTACTGGCAAGGTCTATTACGATCTGGTTGCCGAACGCGCGCGCCAGAGCCGCAACGACGTCGCCATCATCCGTATAGAACAGCTCTATCCCTTCCCACACCATGCACTCATGGAACAGCTCGCCCGCCACCCGGACGCAGAACAGGTCGTGTGGTGTCAGGAAGAACCCCTCAATAACGGGGCCTGGATTTTCGTAGACCGTCGCATCGAACGCGCCCTGCGCGCCTGCGATCATCGGGTCCAGCGCCCGAATTATGCAGGCCGCGACAGTGCCGCCTCTCCCGCAACCGGACTACCGGGCGTTCACGCCGCCCAGCAGGAAAAACTGGTTCAGGACGCTCTGTCCTGAACCACCCCGAACAGAAAAAACCTCAGGTCGGGCCGCCCTGATAGCCATAGCTGCTGCGGCCCGCGCCCACATTGCCATAATCATCGCCCCGAAATTGCCGAGACCCCTGCCCGCCATAATCCGGCCCGCATGCCGCCAGCGCCGCCAGAAGTCCAAGCGCTATCCCAATCCGAACCCGCGTCATCAGTATTTTCCTTGCGTATCAGCCTGTTGCGACATCATAGGCCGCAAAATCCCGGCAGACCACCAGCAGGTCGCTGTTGGATATAGGGGCATCTGCTCTTTTCGGAAAAAATGGTGAACCGGCTGGGACTCGAACCCAGGACCATTCGATTAAAAGTCGAATGCTCTACCAACTGAGCTACCGGTTCATCCGCACGCTGGCTACCCCACAACCTATAGGGCGTCAACCTCACAACCGCGAAAAACAGGCCCAGCGCCTCTCCAGACATGGTCTCTCCTCTCAAAAGAGGCTATGGGCGCCACACACTTCGTCTTTCAGACCCGAAAGGAAGAAACAGATGCCCATCCAGATTCTTCCCGGTCTCGCACTCGAAGACGACGAACTGAAGGTGACCTATATTCTGGCGTCAGGCCCCGGCGGTCAGAACGTCAACAAGGTGGCGACGGCCGCACAGCTCCGCTTCGACGCCGCACGATCTCCCGCCCTGCCAGACCGGATCAGAACCCGCCTGATCGAACTGGCAGGGAGCCGGGCCACGCAGAATGGCGAAATCATCATCACTGCACGTCGCTTCCGGACACAACAGCGCAACCGCGAAGACGCCATCGAGCGTCTGGCCGAACTGATCCGGAAAGCGGCCCATCGTCCGGCGTTCCGCGTCGCCACACGCCCCGGAAAAGCCGCCAGACAGCGGCGTCTGGATGGGAAGTCCCACCGGGCGGGAATCAAGCGCAACCGGACAGTACGTCTGGACGACTGATTGAGGCCATCGGCGATATCCATGCCGAACAGGACCGGCCACAGCTTTTTTCTTCCCCCATGATCTCATCCGATACGGTCAAATAACATAAATTCGGACCCAAAACCGGTCCCTATAAACACCACCGAAACGAACAATTCTATATTTCTCCAGAAAACACCAATCTGGAATTTAATTTCCCCAACTCGAACCGTAAAATCTTTTTGTTGCCAACCTGCAACAGGAAGAAAAACAGTTTCAAAAATCATTTTTGCTACTTTCCCGTAACAAGTTTTTGTCATTACTCTTTCTAACCCCCCGCTGAACCCAAGGGCGGTGTCTTATGGAGGTACAAAGAGTAATAATGAAATCCCGGCACCGCATCTCCCTGCTCGTGACAACAGCCTTTTCTGTCATGCCGTGTCTGTCCGCTTTCGCCGCGACGACAACCCCTCATCCTGTCCGTCACCACAGCACCAAGACCGGCAGCAGCACGCACGCAACTGCACATCCCGCCAATACTCCAGTCGCGAAGACTGCAACTGCCGCACCGCGCAAGAAAAAGACCGACGTCAACTTCGCGGGTGAAGCCGAGACGATCAACGTCACCACCGGCACCCACGCGACGAACCGCAAGGCCCGTGAAAGCACGTCCCCCGTCACGGTGGTCTCTGCCGCGACCCTCCGCCGCTCTGGCATGCTGAACCTCTCGGACGCCCTGACCCGGACCTATGCTTCCATCAACGTGGTGGCGATGGGCGCGGATTCCGCAGCTCTGACATCCTCCATCCAGATGCGCGGCCTCGGCCCGAACGAAGTGCTGGTTCTGGTGGACGGCAAGCGCCGCCACAATACGGCGAACATCACCGCCGATGCAGGCCCGCAGTTCGGCTCCACGGGCGCCGATCTGAACACAATCCCCGCAAACGCCATCGACCATATCGAAGTGCTCGAAGACGGCGCGGCTGCGATGTACGGCTCGGACGCCATTGCCGGTGTGGTGAACATCATCACCAAAAAGCAGGCCCACGGCATGCAGACCTCCGTGCAGACCGGCGCAAATGCCTATAACGGCGACGGCTGGCAGTACAAGGTCGGCGCCGATGGCGGTGTAAAATGGGGCAGCGACGGCTACCTGCATCTCAGCGGCGAAGTCTATCACACAGATCACATGGTCGTCGGCGCGCGGGACCACCGCCTGATTGGTAGTTGGCCCACAAACGCCACAACCACGGGATACTATAACGGTATCGTTCCGAATGCGATGAACGTACCGACCAATTCCAACAAGATCATGAGCACGCCCGAAGAAACCCGCGAAAGCCTCGCCATCGACTTCGGCAAAACCATTACCGAAGGCGTGAATTTCTACGGCCTCATCACCTATATGCACCGCCACGGCGAAGCGTATGAAAACTACCGCACGCCCGTCATCGCGCCCACCATGTATCCGGCCGGTTTCTCTCCGCTCGAAACATCGGAAGAGAACGACTACGCCGCCACGCTGGGCCTCAAGGGCGACAACTTTCTGGGCTTCGATTGGGATCTGAGCACCACATACGGCGCCGATGGCAACAAAATCGGCAACAAAAACACCGTCAATACCGGTATGCTGGCCAGCACATGCTCCACAGTTCCGGGCTCGGCCTATTATTCCACCGATGGTTGCGGCTGGTCCCCCAACACGACGCGTGCTGAAACCTATCGTATGGCGCAGTGGACCAACAATCTGGACTTCCGCCGCCACTTCAATATCGCCAACGTCGTGCCCATGACGCTGGCCTTCGGTGGCGAACACCGCCTCGAAACCTATGAGATCAAGGCAGGCACCCCGCCCTCCTATGAACTGGGCGGCACGCAGGGCTATGCCGGTCTCGGCCCCAACAGCGCCGGCAACTGGAGCCGTGACATCTGGGCCGCCTATGTCGATGGCGACTTTCACCCGCTCCCGCACTGGGATCTCGATTTCGCAGGGCGCTTCGAGCACTACACGGATGTCGGCAACACGGAAAACGGCAAGGTCTCGACCCGCTACGACGTGAGCAAACGCATCGCGATCCGTGGCACGATCAGCACCGGCTTCCGCGCGCCGACGCTGGCCGAACAGCACTATAGCGCCATGAACGTGGACCCGACCGGCGCCTCCGGCCTGCTGCCCGTCAACTCAACAGCCGCCCGCATTCTGGGTGCGAGCGCCCTGAAGCCGGAACGTTCCGTCAGCGCAAGCGGCGGCATCGTCCTGGAGCCCGTAAAGAACTTCCACGTCGAGACAGATGTCTATCAGATCAATCTGCGTGACCGCATCGTGGGCGGTGGTACCGTCAACGGTCAACCCGCCGTCGATGCCATCGAAGCCATGGGATATTCCCTGCCTCTGAACAGCATCACGCTCGACAACGTCTCCGCCTACTACATGACCAACGGCGCCAGCACCCGCACGCAAGGCCTCGACATCAAGGCGGACTACATGTTCCGCTTCCACAATGCCGGCAACCTGAACCTCAGTATGGCGCTGGACCTGAACCGGACGCGTCTGCACCACAACGGAACAGATACCAACGGCAATCCGTTGCTGAACGCGCAGAACATCGGCTACATCACGACCGCCTATCCGCGCAGCAAGATCATCCTGAACGCGTTTTATACGATCGGAAAATGGGACCTCAACGTGCGTCAGACCCGTTACGGTGAGACCACGGACATGCTGACCTACTCTGACTGGACGGACAAGACGCTCACCTGCCCGAGCGGCGGCAAGCTGGCCTATTCCAACAGCTGCTTTGCGCAGTTCAAGAATACGCCGCGCTGGCTGACCGATATCGAAGTCGGCTACCGCTTCAACAGCCACTGGCATCTGGCGATCGGTGCGAACAACGTCTTCAACGTCCGCCCCCGTCGTGTTCCGCAGATCAACAACTCCCGCGGCGCCCAGATCTACGACCAGTTCTCGCTGCAGGTTCCCATCACCGGCGGCTACTATTACGGCCGTATCAACGCCAGCTTCTGAAATCGTCCTACAGGAAAGGCGCCCCGTTACAGGGCGTCTTTTTCTTTAGAAAACACCCCCTGCACACCGAAGATCGCAACAAAAAAAGCCGGCGCATCACTGCACCGGCTTTCGTAAAATCCGCTTTCAGGCAGGATTCAGGCTTCGACATAGGCCTTGACGATGATGTCGGGGTCCTTGACCACGCCACCTGCGCCGGAACCGCGCTTGAGCTGGTCCACATATTCCATGCCTTCCGTGACCTGACCGACGATCGTGTACTGACCGTTCAGATGCGGGCTGGCGGCGAACATGATAAAGAACTGGCTATTGGCGGAGTTCGGGGCCATCGTGCGGGCCATACCGACCGTGCCACGCTCGAACTTGGCGGCATTCGTGAACTCGGCCTTGAGGTCCGGATAGGAGCTGCCGCTCGTGCCGGTTCCCGTCGGATCGCCGCCCTGCGCCATGAAGCCTTCGATCACGCGATGGAACTTTACGCCATCATAGAAGCCTTCGGTAGCCAGCAGCTTGAGGCGCTCGGCAGCCAGAGGCGCCAGATCGGGGCGCAGCTCGATGACCACCTTGCCAGTCTTGAGTTCGAAAACCAGCTTGTTGCCGTCGGGCACTGCAGTATCGGACATCTTGGAACCTTCCAGAAATCGTTGAAGGTTCCTATGTCGGCCCTCGGCCCAGTTTCGACAAGACGATATGTGCAACATCTTCGCTGACGAAGGGGGAAATATCGCCTCCCAGCCGCGCGATTTCCTTCACGATGCGACTGGCCGTGCTGCGATGTTCTTCGGAAGAGAGCAAGAAAACCGTCTCGATTTCCGGGGCCAGACGACGCAAAGCGCCAGAGAGCTGGCTTTCGTAATCGAAATCCCCGCCGGATCGAAGGCCGCGTACAACCGTACCAGCGCCCGCCTGACGCACGGCATCCACCAAAAGCGTATCGAAACCAACAACCCCGATCCGCTCCCCATGCGGCAGCTTGTCCACCTCATGCCGCAGAGCCGAGAGCCGCGCTTCCAGATCCAGAAGTGGTTGTTTGCCTTCATTGACCGCCACCCCGACCAGCAGCCGGTCGAATAGCGCAGACGCCCGGTGGATGATGTCCAGATGCCCGAACGTGACCGGATCGAACGTGCCGGGATAAAACCCGACACGCGGATCCGTCCGCGCCTCAGGCGTCAGGTGCAGCATCATCACCTGCGGCGGGAGCTTCAGAGACCACAGTCTCGTCGGTATCGCCCTCTTCCGTGTCGTCTTCCAGAACCGGGAAGACACAGATGACGGTTTCGCTGTCATTCAGGCGGAACAGTGTCACGCCGCTGGCCTGACGCGCCATGACGCGGACCTGCGAGACCGGAAGACGGATCAGACGCCCCGTATCTGTAACCAGCATAACGTCCGTGCCATCAAGCGTCGGCAGCGTGCCCACCACTTCCTTGCCGCGACGGTTCGCGGAGAAGGTCATGTTGGTGATGCCCTGACCGCCACGGCCCGACACACGGTAATCATAGGCCGAGGAGCGACGGCCAAAGCCGCCATCCGTTACGGTCAGGAGGATTTCTTCCTGCTGTTCCAGTTCCTCGAAACGCTCCTGCGTCAGATCGCCCGTGATCTCGACGATTTCCTCGTCACCGGACACGGCTTCGTCTTCAGCACTGTCCTCCAGAGCCGCATTTTCAGCACGGCGCTTGGCATTGGCCATCCGCAGATAGGCAGACCGTTCCTCGACGCTGGCGTCCACATGATTGAGGATACACAGCGAAATCACCGCATCCCCGTCGCCCAGACGGATGCCCCGCACGCCCGTGCTGCCACGACCGGCAAACACACGCAGTGTCTCGTCCGTAATCTGGAAGCGGATGCAGCGCGCATTCTTCGTTGCGAGGAACACGTCCTGACCTTCACGACAGGTCGCCACACCGATGAGGGAATCCCCCTCGTCGAGCTTCATAGCAATCAGGCCAGACGCACGGATATTGCGGAAATCGCTCAGACGGTTGCGGCGCACATTGCCGCTGGCCGTCGCGAAAGCGAGGTGCAGATCGTCCCACAGTTCCTCGTCCTGCGGCAGCGGCAGGACGGCCGTGATGGAATCCGTTCCCAGTTCCGGCAGCAGGTTGACCAGCGCACGGCCCTTGGCGGTCGGCGCGGCTTCCGGCAGATGCCAGACCTTCATCCGGTAGGCCTTGCCGCCCGAGGAGAAGAACATCACCCATTGATGCGTGTGCGCGTTGAAGCTGCGGATAATCACGTCATCGCCGCGACGCCCCGAGGCCGTCCGACCACGACCACCCCGGTTCTGCGACCGGAAAACTTCCAGCGGGGTCCGCTTGATAAAGCCATCACGCGTGATGGTCACGACCATCTGCCCCGGCTCGATCAGGCTTTCATCCGTCTGGTCGCCGAGTGAATCGGAAATTTCCGTCGCACGCGGGGTCGCGACTTCCGCACGGGCCGCCAGAAGCTCCTCGCGCATGACTTCCATCCGGCGCGGACGGCTCTCAATGATCTGAAGCAGCTCACCGATCTTGACGGCAACGTCTCCCAACTCACCCTGGATCTTCTCGCGCTCCAGACCCGTCAGGCGTTGCAGACGCAGCTCAAGAATACCGCGCGCCTGCGCTTCCGTCAGACGAACCTTGCCATCGATGATAACATTGCCTTCGTCGTGGATCAGTTCCAGCAGCGGGATGACTTCCGAGGCATCCCATTCCCGCGCCATCAGCGACTCACGCGCCGTTGCAGCATCCGGGGCCGCACGGATTAGTGCGATCACCGCATCAATATTGGCAACCGCCAGCACCAGACCGACTAGCAGATGCCCGCGGTCACGGGCCTTGTTCAGATCGAACCGGGCGCGGCGGAGAATGACTTCTTCGCGGAAACGCAGAAAGGCTTCCAGAATGTCCTTCAACCCCATCGTCCGCGGCTTGCCGTCATCGAGCGCCAGCATGTTGGCGCTGAAGGACGTCTGAAGCTGCGTGAAACGATAGAGCTGGTTCAGCACCACATCCGGCGTCGCATCGCGCTTGAGTTCGATGACAACGCGCATTCCCGAGCGGTCGGACTCGTCGCGGATGTCGGAAATGCCTTCGATTTCCTTGGCCCGGACCAGATCGGCGATCTTTTCCTGCAACGTGGCCTTGTTCACCTGATACGGGATCTCGGTGATGATGATGGCCTGACGGTCCTTGCGGATTTCCTCGATCTCGGCCCGCGCCCGCACCGGAATGGACCCACGACCCGTCTCATAGGCACGGCGGATGCCGCTGCGCCCCATGATGATGCTACCCGTCGGGAAATCCGGCCCCGGGATGATCTGCATCAGTTCGTCGAGTTCAATGGCCGGGTTGGCAATCATCGCCAGTGTGGCATCAATGACTTCACCCGGATTATGGGGCGGAATATTGGTCGCCATACCAACGGCAATACCGGCCGCACCATTGACGAGCAGGTTCGGGAAAACCGCTGGCAGAACCTTCGGCTCGTTCTCGCTTTCGTCGTAGTTCGGCTGGAAATCAACGGTATCACGGTCGATATCGTCCAGCAGGAACGACGACGCCTTGGCCAGACGCGCTTCAGTATAACGCATGGCCGCCGGGCTATCGCCATCGACCGACCCGAAATTGCCCTGGCCGTCGATCAGCTTGACGCGCATCGACCAGTGCTGCGCCATCCGGACCATGGCGTCATAAATCGAGCTGTCACCATGCGGATGGTATTTACCCATCACGTCACCGACAGCACGCGCGGACTTGCGGTAAGGCTTGTCTGCCGTAAAGCCGCTTTCACGCATGGCGTAGAGAATACGGCGATGAACCGGCTTCAGACCGTCCCGTACATCTGGCAGCGCGCGCGATACGATCACGGACATCGCGTAGGCCAGATAGGAGGAGCGCATTTCCTCCTCAATCGTCACAGGAAGACGACCGGAAGGGGTCAGATCAGTCGGCTCGGTCAGCTCGGTCAAGACAGGTCACCACGCTAGAATTCAGTTTTTCCAGCATACCGCATGCGTCGCCATCACGCCACACCCGGCACTCCGGAACGGATTTACGCCATTCCGGCCTCTGCTTCCGCAGAGCGGGTTTCCACATGTCTGACAAAAAACCATTAAACAAAGAAAGACGAAATTGATCAAATGGGCTACTTCGATTCACGACTTATTAACTTGCGGACAGTAAGTGAACCCGTTAGCAATTCTCAAACACACTCCGGCGAGTCCGTGCCGGAAATTTTCGGAAAGATTCCATCATGGCCGATACGACCACGCCCGCCGGCAGTGACAACGCCAGCTACAACACCACCGAAACCAGCTATCATCAGCACGATTATGCCTGGCGCTGGGTTGGCCCCGCAACGGGCGGCGACTGGACTGACCCCAGCAACTGGGTTCTGACCGATGCCGGCAATCCGGTTGATACGTCCTCCAGCGCCTTCAGCGGCTATCCCATTCCCCAGAGCGAGCAGAATGCTGACGTCAATGTCGGCTATTACGGAAACGAGACGCCGAGCGTCGTCGTGTCCAATGCCGTCCTGTACAACCAGATCCGCAGCCTCAGCGTCTGGCAGAACAGCACCCTGAAGATCACCGCACAGGGTGGAAACGGCAACGTTTTCGCAACGGCCGGTCTGCAGAACAACGGCACCATCATCATCGACACCCCGTCCAAGGTCGAACTCGGCGGCGTTACGTCGGGCAACGGCACCCTGACGATCCTGAACAACGACGGGAATGTGTCGTTTGACGACTCGTATCTGAACAACGGTACGCTCAATCTCGTCAATTCGACGCTCGGCACTCTTGCAACGCCGATCACCATTGCTGGCGGCACGATTAACCTTCAGCAGAACAGCACGCTCATTGCGAACCTGTATGGCGAAGGCTCCACGATCAACGTTGACCCGGAATCCACCAACACGCTGTATGTCAACGACCGCTTCTCCAACAGCAGCGGCTCCCTGCAGAACACCGTCATCAACGGCGTTTCCGAGAACACCCATTTCGGCATCCTGAGCGGCTCCTCCAAGCCGGTCTCCGCAACGTATGAAGCCAATGCCGACGGCTCCTACAAGCTGACGATCACCCTCGATAACGGCCACGCCATCACCTACCCGACGGTCAATGTCGCAGACGGCTACACGCCTGCTGCCCAGGCCACGATCGTGCAGGACGGCTCGAACGGCTGGCTCATCGAAGACGCAGGCACCTCGACGGCTCCGGCCTCCTACGGCAACAGCGACCTGCACCAACAGCTTGCCGCCACAGCCAGCGCAGCAGCCGCAGCCGGTGGCGACACGTCGCAGTACAGCAGCAACGCCGTCAGCTACCATAACCATGGCAACACATGGCGCTGGAGCGGCTCCGCAACCGGCGGTGACTGGTACGACCCCAAAAACTGGACGCTCTATGACGGCCACGGCAATGTCGTGGATACGTCAGGCGATTCCTTCAGCGGCAACGCCGTGCCGCAGAGCGAGCAGAATGCTGATGTCAATGTCGGCTACAACGGCAACACCACGCCGAACGTCGTCGTCGCCGATGCGCCGTCCTACAACCAGCTCCGCAGCCTCAGCGTCTGGCAGAACACCACGCTGGAAATCACCGCACAGGGCAGCAGCACCTATAACGGCTACGTTTTCACAACGGCTGGTTTTGAAAACAGCGGCACGATCCTGATTAACACCCCGTCCAAGGTTGAACTCGGCGGCATCGGGGTCAACCGTGAAGACGGCACGATCACGATCATGAACAACGACAACAACGTCGTGTTCGATACAAACAACGTCAACAACGCCGGCACGATCAACCTGATCAACGCCACGCTGGGTTCTGCCACCAACGCACTTGCGATCAACGGCGGCACGGTCAACCTGTCGCAGGACAGCAGCCTGTTCCTGTATCCGGGCGAAAACATCAACACCATCAATGTCGATCCGAACACGGTCAACACGGTGTATGTTGAAGCCAACGGCTTCCTGCATAACGACTCTTCGAATGCCCAGGGCGTCGTGATCAACGGCGTCTCCGCTAACACGCATTTCGGCATCTCCGGTGTGTCTTCCGCTCCGACGGCTGCCACCTACACGCCGAACGCCGATGGCTCCTATACGCTTCAGGTCACGCTGGCTGATGGCCGCCTGCTGACCTTCGGCAACATCCACACGGCAGACGGCTTCGTTCCCGCCACCAACGCCTCCATCGTTCAGGACGGCACCAATGGCTGGGTCGTTGAAGACAACGGCAATGCTCCCTGCTTCCTCGCAGGCAGCATGATCCGCACGCCGGAAGGCGATGTGGCCGTCGAGACCCTGCGCCTCGGCAGCACGGTTCTGGCTTTCGTGAACGGCGAAACCGTCGAGCGCAAAGTCACCTGGGCCGGCCGCTCCCACATGATCGCCAAGGCCGGTCTGGCCGACGCGGAAGCCGGTTATCCGGTCCGCATCATGCAGGGCGCACTCGCCGAGGGCGTGCCTTACAAGGACATGCTGGTCACGCCGGAACACTGCCTGTTCATCAATGGCGGTTTCATCCCGGCCCGTATGCTCGTGAACGGCCGCTCTGTGGTCTATGACCGCACGATCGCCGTCTATGACTACTTCCATGTGGAAACGGCCGAACACTCGGTCATCATGGCAGACGGCATGCTGACGGAAAGCTACCTCGACACCGGCAACCGCCAGTCCTTCCGTCAGGACGGCAGCGTTGTTGCTCTGGGTGGCCGCGAGCGCAACTGGAATGACGACGCAGCAGCCCCGCTGTCCGTCAGCCGGGACGTGGTCGAGCCGATCTTCCGTGAGATCGAAGCCCGCGCCATTGCAGCTGGCCTTGAGAACACGGTTGCCGCTCCGGCTCTGACCGAAGACGCCAACCTGTACCTCGTCGCCAGCACGGGCCAGACCATCCATCAGGTCCGCACCGCCAATGGCCGCGCGATGTTCATGATCCCGTCCGACGTGACAGGCGTTCGCATCGTGTCCCGTACCTCCAGCCCGAGCGAAACGGTCGGACCGTTCGTGGACGACCGTCGTCAGCTCGGTGTTCTGGTGGGTGAAGTCACACTGTTCGACTCGGGCAACACGATCCGCATCGATCAGCACCTGACGGACGCAGACCTGAACGGCTGGGATGTTCAGGAAAACACCCCAGTCCGCTGGACGAACGGCAACGCCATGCTGCCGCTGACGGCCCGTCAGCCAAACAGCCTCGGCATGCTCGCCATCCAGATCCTGGCCGCCGGCCCCTATCTGGCAACGTCGGAAGCAGACGTCGCCCTGACCGCCTGAAATCCGCCGGTCTGAAACGAAAAAGCCTCACCCTTTCGGGGGTGAGGCTTTTTTTGGTCTACACGACGATCAAAAAAAACCCCGGAGGCCTGAGCCTCCGGGGTTTTTCAGTCTTCAGAAACCGTATGCGGCTCTGAACTCAGAACGGAATTTCATCGTCGAGATCATTGTCCGGCGGAGCATCCCAGCCGCCATTGCCGCCACCCGAACGACCGCCAGAAGCCCCGCCGGAATTCCCACGCGAACCGCCGCCAAAGCCGCCGCCCGAACCACCAGCAGAGCCACCACGGCTGCCACCGCCGAAGCCGCCGCCATTGCCCCCGCCATAGCCGCCACCATTGTCAAAACCGCCATCATCGCCGCCACCGCTGCGATTGCTGTCGATCAGCACCAGATCGCCACGGAACCGGTCAATCACGACTTCGGTCGTGTATTTTTCCTGACCGGACTGATCGGTCCACTTCCGTGTACGCAGCTCGCCTTCAATATAGACCTTGCGCCCCTTGCGCAGGAACCGCTCGGCCACATCCGCCGTCCGCTCGTTGAAGATCACCACACGATGCCACTCGGTGCGCTCCTTGCGCTCCCCGGACTGACGATCGTTCCAGGTGTCCGACGTCGCAACGGTCAGGTTGACGATCTTAGACCCCGACTGCGTGTTGCGGACTTCCGGATCCTTGCCCAGATTTCCGACCAGAATCACCTTGTTGACGCTGCCTGCCATTCCCGTCCCAACCAATTTTCTCGAATTGTTCTTTTCATACGTGCGTAAGTTCCCATCTAATGGGGAACAATCCAACGCCATTCAAGCGCGTTCGATCTCACAACTGCCTTTTCTCCACATTCCGGGGTCTCCGTGAGCTTTCCAGACAATCATTCGATCCGTGTTCGTGGGGCCCGTGCCCATAATCTCAAGAATATCGACGCCACGATCCCGCGGGATTCCCTGACGATCATCACGGGCCTTTCAGGCTCCGGAAAATCCTCTCTGGCTTTTGACACGATCTATGCCGAGGGTCAGCGACGCTATGTGGAAAGCCTGTCCGCCTATGCCCGCCAGTTCCTTGAGCTGATGGGCAAGCCAGACGTGGATTCCATCGAGGGTCTTTCCCCGGCCATCTCGATCGAGCAGAAAACCACGTCCAAAAACCCGCGCTCGACCGTCGGCACGATCACGGAAATCCACGACTACATGCGGCTGCTCTGGGCGCGCGTGGGAATCCCCTATTCCCCCGCGACCGGCCTGCCGATCGAGGCGCAGACCGTCAGCCAGATGGTGGACCGCATCATGGCAATGCCCGATGGCATGCGCCTGATGTTGCTCGCCCCCGTCGTGCGAGACCGCAAGGGCGACTGCAAGCGTGAACTTGCCGAACTGACGCGCAAGGGCTTCACCCGCGTCAAGATCGATGGCGAACTCTACGAAATCGCCGAGGCCCCGGAGCTGAACCGCAAGACGCGCCATACCGTCGAAGTCGTCGTGGACCGGATCGTCGTCAAGGAAGGGCTCGAATCCCGCCTCGCCGACAGCTTCGAGACCGCACTCGAACTCTCGGATGGCCTGGCCTACGCCGAGGAGGTCAAACGTGCAGGCGAGAAGGAAGCCCCGGCGCATGTCGTGTTCTCGTCGCGCTTCGCCTGCCCGGTCTCCGGCTTCACGATTGAGGAGATCGAGCCGCGCCTGTTCTCCTTCAACGCCCCGATGGGCGCCTGCCCGGTCTGTGACGGTATCGGCACCGAAACCCATTTCGACGAAAACCTGATCGTCCCGGATGACAGCCTGACGCTGGCCGAAGGCGCCATTGCCCCTTGGAAGGGGGCGAGCACGGACTGGTATGACCAGACGCTCGCTGCCCTCGCCCGCCATTGCGGCGATGATATGCACACGCCCTGGTCTGACCTCCAGCCCGCCACGCGCGACCTCATCATCAACGGGTCGAAAGAGCCAATCGACATTCCCTATACCGATGGCGGGAAGGTCCATATCGTCACCAAACCGTTCGAAGGCGTGCTGAAAAACCTGCGCCGCCGCATGGCCCAGACCGACAGCATGTGGGTGCGCGAAGAACTGTCGCGCTATCAGTCCGAAAAACCCTGCCATGCCTGCCACGGCGCGCGCCTCAAACCCGAAGCCCTGTGCGTGAAGGTCAAGGACCTCAACATCGCCGAAGCCTCGGACATGCCAATCCGTAAGGCGCTCGACTGGTTCTCCGGCGTGGAAGCGACCCTCACGCCCCAGCGCGCCGAGATCGCCCGCCGCATCCTGCGCGAAATCACGGACCGACTGCACTTCCTCGACGATGTCGGGCTGGACTACCTCACCCTGTCGCGCGGCTCCGCAACCCTGTCGGGCGGCGAAAGCCAGCGTATCCGTCTGGCGTCGCAGATCGGCTCGGGCCTGACCGGCGTGCTGTATGTGCTGGACGAACCCTCCATCGGCCTGCACCAGCGCGACAACGAACGCCTGCTCGGCACGCTTGAACGCCTCAAGCGCCTCGGCAACACCGTCATCGTCGTCGAACATGACGAAGACGCCATCCGCGCCGCCGATTATCTGATCGATATGGGCCCGGGTGCGGGCAAGCTTGGCGGACAGGTCATCGCTGTCGGCACTCCCGCAGAAGTCGCCAAAAACCCCAACAGCATCACCGGCGCCTATCTGTCAGGCCGCAAGGTCATTCCCGTCCCGACCGAACGCCGCAAGCCCAGCGGCATGCTCACCCTGCACGGCGCACGCGGCAACAACCTCAAGGATCTGACGGTCGATTTTCCGCTCGGCACCTTCATCGCCGTCACGGGCGTTTCGGGTGGCGGCAAATCCACGCTCGTCATCGATACGCTCTATAAGGCGCTGTCCCGCCAGCTCATGAAATCGAGCCAGACGCCGCTCCCCTATGACCGTCTGGAAGGCGTGGACAATCTCGACAAGATCATCGAGATCGACCAATCCCCGATCGGCCGGACCCCGCGCTCCAACCCCGCAACCTATACGGACCTGTTCGCCCCGATCCGCGACTGGTTCGCCGAACTCCCCGAGTCCAAGGCGCGCGGCTACAAGCCGGGACGCTTCTCCTTCAATGTGAAAGGCGGTCGCTGCGAAGCCTGTCAGGGCGACGGTGTTCTCAAGATCGAAATGCACTTCCTGCCGGACGTGTACGTGACCTGCGACACCTGCAAAGGCGCACGCTATAACCGCGAAACGCTGGAAGTGAAGTTCCGCGGCAAATCCATCGCAGACGTCCTGTCCATGACCGTGGACGAGGCCCTGCCGTTCTTTCAGGCCGCCCCGAAAATCCGCGACCGTCTCGCCATCCTGCAACAGGTCGGGCTGGGCTATGTCGCCCTCGGCCAGCAGGCCACCACCCTCTCGGGCGGCGAAGCCCAGCGCGTCAAACTGTCAAAGGAGCTGGCCAAGCGCGCCACCGGCCGCACGGTCTATATCCTCGACGAACCCACAACCGGCCTGCACACCGAAGACGTCCGTAAGCTGCTCGAAGTGCTGCACACCCTCGTCGATCAGGGCAACACGGTGTTGGTGATCGAGCACAATCTCGAAGTCATCAAAACGGCCGACTGGCTGATCGATATTGGCCCCGAAGGCGGTGACGGCGGCGGTCAGGTCGTAGCAGCCGGAACACCGGAAGACATCGCCGCGTGCAAAGCCAGCCATACCGGCCGCTTCCTCGCCCCGCTGCTGGACGCACCGGGCGCCAGACAGCCGCGAAAAGTCACAACCACCAAAATCACACAGGCCATGCTCGCCGCCAGTCTGCCACCCCCAAAAGCCGAACGCACAGCCGCGAAAAAGGCAAAGGCCGCCAAAGAAAAAGCAGCGGAAAAAGCTACCGAAAAGAAGCCCAGAGGCCGGCCCATCGGCTCCCGGAACAAAACCAAAGCCTGAACCCGATTACGTCTTTCAGAATACGCTGAAAAGACAACAGATCATGATGCATGGCCTTTCCTCACTGAAGAGGCCACGCATCTGATCCCGACTTTGGACAGCAACCAACATCGTCGCTAGGTATGGTGCCCGGACGGTAGAGGGCTTAAGTGTGACGATCGAACGCAAACAGACAGACAAACCAACCGCCCGGAAACGGGCGGACGCGATACGAGACTTCCGGTGCAAAAACCTCATCGTTGTCATCGAAGACCCAGAAAACCCACGAAATATAGGAACTGTCATCCGGAACGTGAACGCTTTCGGCGCAGAAAAAGTATACGTCATTGACCCTCGTGGAGTTCTTTCGGACGACTGGAATGAATTGCGTACCGAACCAAAACTCTCGAAGCTATCAGTTTCCGCCGTCAAATGGACATTCGTAAAGCGCTTTGACAGCACAGAAGAGTGCCTCGCACATTTGGAAAAAAACCACTTCGTCTCGATCGTCACGTCACCCCATCGAAAGGGCATGTCCAATGTTTTGTTGGACGAAGGCGATTTTACCGAACATGCCAAACTGGCAGTCTGGTTCGGAAGTGAAACCAAAGGAATTAGCGACATTGCCGCCCAACGAAGCAGGCAATGTGTATCCATTCCCATGTTTGGAATGATCGAAAGTCTCAATCTGGGAACAAGTTCAGGAATTGTTTTGTATGAAATAACAAAACAACGTCGACAATATCAATCCCACAACAGGCTCCGCGCCTCTCGGGAAAATCTTAAAAACCCTACTCCCGCTTTGATCGTCGAGGAAAGTTAGGAGCCCTTTCAGCGAGAGTATCTTCTCTTCCCCGCCCGGCCACACTTACTTCTGCCGAACACCCAGATGCCCAACCTTTCGCGCCTGAGCCAGTGCTTCCTGACGCTCACGCTCGGCATAACGATGGCGCTGCTCTTCCGTCCGTTCGTTGTGGCAATGCGGGCACGACACACCCTGCACGAACAGCGGCGAGGCCTTGTCGTGCGCGTTCAGCGGACGACGGCAGGCATGGCAGACATCATGCGTCCCGATCTCCAACCCATGCTTCACCGACACACGCTGGTCAAACACGAAACACTCGCCTTCCCACAGGCTCTCTTCCTCAGGCACGGTCTCCAGATATTTCAGAATACCGCCCTTGAGATGATAGACCTCGTCCACACCCTCCGCCCGCGCAAAGGACGTTGATTTTTCGCAGCGGATGCCGCCCGTGCAGAACATGGCAATCTTCGGCAGACGGCCTTCCGCTTCCAGTTCCTGCCGCCGTTTGCGAAACCATTCAGGAAATTCGCGGAAGGATTTCGTTTTGGGGTCTTCCGCGCCTTTGAACGTCCCGATCGCCACTTCATAATCATTGCGCGTATCAATCAGGATCGTATCGGGGTCGGAAATCAGCGCGTTCCAATCTTCCGGTGCCACATACCGCCCCACGCCCTGAAGCGGGTCGATATCCGGCTCGCCCATCGTGACGATTTCCTTTTTCAGCCGCACCTTCATGCGGCGAAACGGCAGTTCAGGCGCACGGGAGTCCTTGCTTTCCAGATCCGCACAGCCCGGAAGTGCGCGGATATGCGCCATCACGCGCTCCATGCCCTCATCCGTCCCGGCAATCGTGCCGTTGATCCCTTCACGAGCCAACAGCAGGATCCCCCTGATCCCCTCACGCTCGCACAGCTCCAGCAGCGGCTGCCGCAATGCGGCAGGATCGGCGAACGGCGTGAAATGATACAGCGCGACAATACGGATCGGCTCGAGACTATCGGACATGAGGCAGGCATCCGGCGACCGGGACCGCAGACACAGCCGCGATCGGATGAAAAAGACAGCCCCGGAAATATCAGGGCCAAAGCCTCGATACCAGCCCGAAAGGCCGCATGGACAGGCTGCTGCCCGAATGGCAGACAGGAACTCTCCCGAACGGCCAAAGCAGACCGATGAAGATACCCGATGCCCTGCATCAGAGCCTCATGCTTCTGAAGAACCATGCCTTTTTACTCGGGATAAGCCTCTCACTTCTTCTGACGCTGGCCATCGGCCATGCCTGGACGGCACACAGAGCCTTCAGTCCGGACAGTTTCACCTCCGCAGACGACCCCTCCATGAAAGCCCGCGTGGAGACCTGTCACATCACCCCGAAATTCATCTCCGTTTCCGGCTGGGTTCTGTCAGATCTCTGGCCCGGACCCAAAGCGTCTTTCCTTCTCACGGCCGGAGACGGAGCACAGGAAGTGTCCATTCCCTACAGGCTTCAGGAGCGACCCGATATCGCACACGCCACCCATACGGACGGCAATGCGTTTCACAACCGGTACGGCTTCACCGCCATCGCCCGCATTCCTGAGGGACTAACCCCAGACGTGCACCTGAACATCATTGCAGGACACACGCTCTACAGGATGTCGCATGTCTGCCGCACTTAAGCGCAACGGCGCCTTTATCGCCTTCCTTCTGATCGCGACCTTCTGGATCGACGCCCACATCAACCGGTCGATCTTCATCGACAACGACATGTTCCGCCATGCCCTCGATCACCGGAGCCTGCTGTCCTTCCTGCACATGCGCTACATGACATGGTCCGGCAGGGTCGTCATTGAGGCCGCACTGGCGGAAACCATCCACTACACGCTCTTCTGGAAACTCCTTATCCCGTTCTGCACGGTTCTTCTGGCCTATGCCATCTGGTCCTGCACCCTGCGGTCGTCCCTGAGACCCGCTTTCGGAATCCCGCTCGTCATGGGGCTGTTCCTGCTCCTCCCGCACGAGGTCACGGAAGAGTCCGTTTACTGGCTTTCGGGCTTCTACAATTACCTGCTCCCGGTCTCCTTCGCCTTTTTCTCGATCAGCGTGTTCCTGCGCCAGCATGAGACAGGAAACACGATGCGTTTCCTGTCGCTCGCAGCCCTGCCCATCGGCTGCTCGATCGAACAGTCCTCCCTGCTCCTGCTGTTCTGCACAGCCATGTCCACAGCCCTGTCCGCCTTGGGCCGCCGAACGGTTTCTCTTTACAGCGCCCTCTACCTGACGCTCGCCGCCATCCTCTCGGCGATCGTCCTCGCCGCCCCCGGAAACGGTCGCCGCTATGTCGCGGAAATCGGCAACTGGCTGCCAGAATTCCCCCAATACGACATCCTTCAGAAACTCTCCCTCGCCCTCGACCGCATCCACCGCACCAGCATCAGCCCGGACAACCACATCCTGCTCGCAGCCATCGTGCTGTCCCTCTGCTTTCTGGCGTTCGTCAAACAGAACCGGGGTTTTCAGGATATGGCCGCCATAGGCGTGATGCTGCTGGGCCTCCTGCTCATGCTTCCCACACATGTGCTCGGGGCCGTGCGCTGCGACCGGTTCCTTTATGATCTGAACTGGGTCTCTCTCAACACCTATGTCGCGTTTTTCCTCACGCTGTGCCTGTTCGTCTCGATCCTGTGGTGCGCCCTGTCCCTGAAAAACGCCGCCACTCTCCTGTCCTTCCTGACCGGAGGGTTCATCATCACGCTCCTGACGGGCCTGTCCCCCACAATCTACGCTTCCAGCCACCGCATCCTCCTCGTGCTGGACCTGACGCTGCTCCTCTATACCTGCGGCCTGATCCACACCCTTCTGACGCAGACACGGGCGCGTTCCCTGCGGTAAAGGATTTTCCATGACCGAGAGCAGCACTCCCCACACCATTTCCCAAAAGGCCATTCGCGGCCCCTTCCTGACCTTCCATGCGGATCCCTTCACCACCGATCCCATGGACGCCCTGCATTACGAGTCCGACGGCCTGATCTTGATCGAAAACGGCCGCATCACCGCTGCCGGTCCCTGGGACAGTCTGCGCGACACAATCCCCACAGGCACACCCATCGACCACTACCCCGACATGCTCATTTCCGCCGGCATGATCGACACGCACGTCCATTACCCGCAGCTCCCGGTCATCGCATCCTATGGCGAGCAGCTTCTGGAATGGCTGGAACACTATGTTTTCCCCGCCGAAGCCCGCTACGCGGATCTGACTTATGCCCGCACTGTCGCGCGGCAGTTCCTGAACGAACTCCTGCGCGTCGGCACCACGACGGCCGCCGTGTACTGCACGGTCCACCCCCAGTCCGTAGACGCCTTCTTCGAGGAATCCGAACGCCTCAACACCTGCATGATTGCAGGGAAGGTCCTGATGGACCGTAACGCGCCGGAAAACCTGCGCGACACCGCCCAGAGCGGCTACGACCAGTCCGCGGACCTCATCGCACGCTGGCACAATCGCGGACGCCAGCTTTACGCCGTCACCCCCCGCTTCGCCCCCACCAGCACCCCCGAACAGCTCGATCTCGCAGGCGCCCTCCTCGCCACGAAACCCGACCTGTTCATGCAGACGCATCTGCTCGAAAACCGCTCCGAAATCGCCTGGGTCCGCGAACTTTTCCCCGATCGCAACTCCTATCTGAACGTGTACGACAAGGCCGGTCTCCTGCGCCCCCGCGCCATCCTCGCCCACGCCGTCCATGCCGAAGAAGCCGATTTCCAGCGCTGTCACGACACCGGCTGCTCCATCGCGCACTGTCCCGGCTCAAACCAGTTCCTCGGCAGCGGATCTTTCCCGCTTTTTGAAGCCCTCAAACCCGAACGCCGCGTGCGCGTCGGCATCGGCAGCGACATCGGCGCCGGGCCGTCCCTGTCGCTGCTTCAGGTTCTCTCCGACGCCTACAAGGTCGCACAAGGCCTCCAGACCAAACTCCATCCCGCACAGGGGCTCTGGCTCGCCACGGCGGGAGGCGCACAGTCCCTCGGCCTTCAGGACAGGATCGGCAGCATCCGGCCCGGCCTCTATGCCGATCTCTGCGTCTTCGATCCCGCCGCCACACCTCTGGGCCGCATCCGCGCGCAGACAGCCGAAACCCTCGCCGACCGCCTGTTCGCCCTCACCATGCTGGGCGACGACCGCAGCGTCGCCGCCACCTATGTCGCCGGGGAACTCCGCCACCAGCGCAACGCAACCTGACGCCACAAGCCCACACATTACAGAAGGAGCGATGTCATCTTTTGACACTGAATTTTTTCAAAATCGCGCGGCCATCTTAATTATTTATCAGTATTTCCACAGTCATACTGACGGCAGTATTTAACCTGCGAGAATACTCCTGGCTCACCCTCGGGCTCGCGACCTAAAAGCAGGACCCATGCACCGCTTCTCCTCATCCGCACAGGCCGTCCGATCCCTGATGTCCCTGACTGCGGTCCTGTCCCTCAGCACCTTTCTTCCAGACCACACCGCACACGCCGCAGACAGCACGGCAGAGACGCCGCAGGTCACGCTCGGCAATGACGGCAACAGCAAATCCCTGTTCCGCACCCTCTTTGACGGACAGCGCGCAATCGGCACCGGTGGCATGACGTCTCTTGAAGGTTCAAGCGGCGGCGGCCTCGCAACCTGGGCCACCATCAGCGGCTATGGCAGCGACAAGAGCGCAGGCATGGCCTTTCACTACAGCTACGTGAACGTCACCAATTACTGGGACCAGAACGTCGGCGCCTCAATCGGCCTTTTCGACCGCATTGAGCTTTCCTACACCCATAATTTCTTCCAGACCCGCGCCACAGGCGCCAAGCTCGGCATCGGCAACGGCTACCAATTTGACCTCGACGTCGCAGGCGCGAAAGTCCGCCTTTTCGGCCATGTCGCCGACAATACCCTGATCCCACAGGTCGCCATCGGCGCCATGTACAAACATGATAGCGACAGCCGCATCATTCACATGGTCGGCTCAAAACACACCGATGGCGCAGACGCCTATCTCGCCGTCACCAAGCTGTTTCCGAAAGTTGGCATCCTGATCGACACCACCGTCCGCTTCACCAAGGCCAATCAGTGGGGCATCATCGGCTTCGGCGGCGACCTCGACAACAATTACCACGCGCAGTTCGAAGGTTCCCTCGGCTATCTGCCGCCCTTCCTCCCCGGCCTCATCGTCGGCGTGGAATACCGCACCAAGCCCCGTAACCAGCGCTTCACCGACGAAAGCAACTGGTTCGACGTCTACACCAGCTATTTCATCAACAAGCACCTGAACATCACGCTCGCCTATGTGTCACTTGGCACGATCGCGACGTTCAAAAACCAGACGGGCTTTTATTTTTCCGCCCAAACGGGATTCTGACGTGACAATCCGGGCTCTGCCCGGACCCGGCAGGGATCTCGATCCCTGCACCCTGATTACATGAATCGGTGTCCAGAGGCCCCCGGCCTTTGGCGGGTTTCAGGGCAGCGCCCTGAGCCTCACCCTTCGCGGATACGCTCATCAATCAACGACTCACGCGGAACATCCGTCGCATGCGTTGCCTCGTGAATCGTCCGCTTCACATTGAAAATCAGATGCAGCGAAATTGCTGACAGCGATCCAAGCGTAATCCCGCTCCCGAAGACAATCTTCGCCCACATCGGAAACGTATCGGAGATATGCGGCTGCGCCGTCGCCAACATACTCAGTCCAATACTGGTGCCCACGATAATCACATTGCTCTGTCGGTTGAAATCCACCCGTGACAGCGTCTGCACACCCACGACCGCCACGGTCGCAAACATTGCCAGCGCAGCACCACCCAGAACCGGCAGCGGCACCGCAGCCACCAGCGCGCCCAGACGCGGCAGACACCCCAGCAGCATCATGATGACCGCCGCAGCCGCCACAACCCAGCGGCTCTTCACTGCCGTCATCCTCACCAGCCCGACATTTTCAGCAAAACACGTATAGGGAAACGAGTTCAGCACCCCGCCCAGCATGGTCGCGATGCCATCGGCCCGAAGCGTGCGGGCGATGTCTTCGGACGTGATCGGCTTGTCCACGATTTCACCCGTCGCATAGACGTTGCCGATCGTCTCGATCATGGAAATCGTCATGACGATCACCATCGACAGGATCGAGACCGGATGAAATGTCGGCATCCCGAAATAGAACGGATGCGTGATGGACAGGAGCGGCGCGGACGACACTTCTCCGAAATTCGCATCGCCCAGTATCCAGGCCACCAGCGTTCCCAGAACCAGTCCGATCAGCACGGCAATCGTGGCAATAAACCCGCGAAACAGCCGCTGGATCACCAGAATGGATGCCAGCGTCCCCAACCCGTACCAGATGCTCCGCAACGGAACATGATCCTGCATGACGGACGGACTGGCTCCCGAGACAATATCATTCGCCGCCACCGGCAGCAGCGCCAGACCGATGATGAGAATGATGGACCCGGTCACGACCGGCGGAAAAAACCGCACCAGCCCGGCGAAATGCCGCGCCATCAGCAACGTCACGAACCCCGCCACGATGACCGACCCGTAGATGGACAGCAGCCCCGGCGTCCCCCCGCCCACAGCAGAGCCAATGGCGATCATCGGCCCCACGGCGGTGAACGTCACACCCTGCAACAGCGGTAGCCGAACCCCGACCGGGCCAAACCCCACCGCCTGAAGCAGTGAAGCAATCCCGCAGGTGAACAGATCCGCATCAATCAGATGGATCAGCGTCTCGCGCGGCAGATGCAGCGCCCCTGCCACGAGGATCGGGACGATGACCGCCGCCGAATAGAACGCCAGCACATGCTGCAACCCGTAGGCCCCAAGCCGCCAGACCGGCAGTTTCTCGTCAACGGGATGCAGACCGGTCATCGCGGCATTCTCGGCAGTCATGAAAAGCCCTCAGCTTCCGCGATAGGTGGAATATCCGAACGGCGCCGCCAGCAGCGGCACATGCGCATGGGCTTCCGCCGCCAGCCCGAACACGATCGGCACCACATCCAGAAACGGCGGATCAGACAGAACCTGCTCGCTTTTGCGAAAATAATCGCCAATCCGGAACTCCAGACAATACGTCCCTTTCGAAACCGCAACATCCCGCAGCTCCGGGCAACGCCCATCTGCATTCGTCTGGCCTTCAAACAGAACCCGGTCCCCCTGCAACAGACGCAGGCTCACACCCGCGGCAGGCTTTCCGGACACCGTATCGAGAACATGCGTGGACAGAGAACTCATGCCGTCACCAGATCTTTCAGACGAAGCCCTGCAATCGCATCAATCTGCGTCAGCGCCTCGGTCAGTTCCTGTTCGGGAGTGCCAGAAAGACGGCGCTCCATTTCATCCATAATCACGGTCTTCGCCGCTTTTCCGGGTGCAGCGACCTTGCGCACGCAGATCACGAACGGCATGGAAAACCGCGCGCGATACGCGTCATTGAGCCCCCGGAACCGCTCATATTCCGCAGGCGTCAGACGATCCAGCCCGACCGAAGCCTGTTCCGAGGCGGAATGTTCCGTCAGATCCGGATCAATCCCCGCCCGGTGCCCAAGTTCCGGATGCGCCCGCACCAGCGCAAGCTGCGCCTCCACGCCCGCAGACCGCACAATCTGCGCAAACGCGGATAGCATCGCATCCCCATTCTCAAAAGGCCGTGCCTTCAGCGCTCCTTCCGCCACCCAGGGCGAATGTTCGTAAAGCCCACCGAACTGCGTCACAAACGCGTCATCCGGCAGTGCATTGACGTCTGAAATCTTCATGCCGGATGCACAGACTGCCAGTGTCGCGCGATATCCAGCCGCGTCGCCACCCACACGCCTTCGCGCTTCTGAATATGCTCCAGAAACTTCAGCAACCCCAGCGCCCGCGCCGGCTTGCCCGCCAGACGGCAATGCAGCCCGATCGACATCATCCGGCCGCCCTCGCGATACAGCATATCGAACGCATCGCGCAGATAAGTGAAGAACTGCTCGCCTTCCGTAAAACCGTTCAGCGCCGCGAACTTCATGTCATTCGCGTCCAGCGTATAGGGCACGATCAGCTGCGCCCGACCATTGGTCCGATCGTAATACGGCAGGTCATCCGCATAGGAATCGGCGTCGTAAACAAACCCGCCTTCCTCCGCGACCAGACGCGCCGTGTTCGGGCTCGTGCGCCCCTGATACCAGCCCAGCGGCCGCTCTCCCGTCACTTCGGTATGCAGCGCAATGGCCTCGCGGATATGCGCCCGCTCCACATCCTCAGGAAAATCCTGATAATCAATCCAGCGCAGACCGTGAGACGCAATCTCCCAGCCGCTCTCCTTCATGGCCGCCACCGCATCCGGATTACGGGCCAGCGCCTTCGCCACACCAAACACCGTCACCGGCATCCCGGCGTCATCGAACAGACGCCGCAGCCGCCAGAACCCGGCCCGGCTGCCATATTCGTACAGGCTCTCCATCTGCGCACAGCGCGCCCCGATAATGGATTTCGTGCCCACCATTTCGGACAGGAATGCTTCGGACCCCGCATCCCCATGCAGAACCGAATTCTCCGCCCCTTCCTCGTAATTGATGACGAACTGCACGGCGATACGCGCGCCATTCGGCCATTTCGGATTAGGCGGCGTACGGCCATAACCGATCATGTCCCGCGGGTAGCTGTCCTGCGTCATGGGCGTCTCCCTTCTCAAAGAACCGGCGGATCGAGGCTGACGAGTTCTTCCGTGTCATAAGCCAGCAGGCTCGCCAGATGCCTGTCGCCATCCTCGACGAACAGATCACGCGCAATGCCCCGCGCCAGCTTCTCCACGCCAAAACGCATCCCGCTGATGGACGCACCAGAAAGCCCCATGCTCGGCATGGCCCCGAACGTGAAATTGTAAATTGCCGCCAGCATCGGCGCCTTCGGATCAGCCTTGTCTTTCGGCAGGAACTGGAACCGCGCACCCAGATAGGGATGGCTCCCCAGAAGCGCACTGTCTTCCCCGGCAGGAGGCGTGAAATGATCGCGCCACAGCAGAACAGACGACGCAAAATCCCGCGTTTCCGGACGCTGCGACAGGTCGATCGTGAACCCCGTCCCGATAATCAGGAAATCGAACCGCATCTCGCCCTGCGGCGTCGTCACCACGATCTCGTCGCCGTCCATCCGCGTTGCCGTCCAGGGCGTTCCGGGATGGAAGGCGAAGTTCTCATGACGGCGGCAGCGCCAGAACGTGTCCTGCGGCGGTGGCTGGTTCAGGCTGTAAATCTGCCGCATGAAACGCCAGCGCGTCAGGTCCGGCAGTTCCGAGAAATGCGCCAGAAAGCCCGCATTTTCCATCCAGCGATACGGATTGATGGCCGGGATTTTCGCCCGACGCAGGCACAAATCCACCCGACCCGCGCCCTTTTCCAGCGCCGTCGCCGCATTGTCGAACGCGGAGGCCCCGGCCCCCAGAACACCGATCCGCTTGCCCTTCAGTGCCTCGAAATCAATGTCTTCATGCGTATGGGCATAAACGGATTTCGGCAGTGTGTCGGAAATGAAGAACGGCACATGCCACGTCCCGCCGCCGTCGATGCCCGTCGCCAGCACCATCCGCCGCGCCAGACGCGCCGTTTCCTGACCGGCCGCATTGCGGAACGTCAGCCGCAGCAGGCCGTCGTCCCAGCCGACATGCACCAGTTCCTGATCGTTCACGACCGGGATGTCGAGCGTCTGCCGCACCCAGTCCAGATAGGCCTGCCAGTCATGGCGGGAAATCTTGTCCAGATCCTCCCACGCCTGCGCGCCGTAACGCGCCTCGAACCAGGATTGCGGCGTGAGGCTCGGAATTCCCAGATCCGGCCCCGTCACATGCCGGGGCGTGCGCAGCGTAATCATGCGCGCAAACGTCACCCACGGACCTTCGCCGCCTTTCGCTGCTTTTTCAAAGACCTGCACATTGGTCACACCCTGCCGGCGCAACCCAAAGCACGACGTAATGCCCCCCTGCCCCGCGCCGATGATCGCCACATCCAGAACCGCTTCCCCGTCCCGGTCCTGCGTCAGGCTCCAGTTGCCCGTCGCATAGCGGATTTTCGCCAGATCCTCCCGCACACGCCCCGAAAGCGCAGCCAAAGCCTCCAGAACCGGAGCATCGACGGGAGAAACGGTGGATGTCATGTGGTCAAACCCCAAAGAACCGGCACGGACAGGGCAGTCTCCGGAGGGCGCCGGAGTGTCTTTCCGCATCAAAAACGACAGGTCACCTGTCGGGCGGGATAGTTTCACACCGCCTCAAGGTCGTATACTCCATAAAAACGCTCCTCCCGTTCGCAAAAAGAGAGCAGTTCTTCCATGCCTGTCTTCTCACGCTTCCTGCGCTACTTCCTCGCCGTCGCCCAGCACGGTTCCATCCGTCGCGCCTCCGAACATCTGCGCATCGCCGCCTCCGCCATTGACCGGCAGATCCTTCAGGGCGAGGAATCCCTCGGTACGCCCCTGTTCGAGCGCCTGCCCACCGGCCTGCGCCTGACCGCCACAGGCGAACTGCTTTATGCACACGGCAAGCAGTGGTCGCGGGACCTGACCAATATGTGCGTCCAGATCGAAGACATGCGCGGCCTGCGCCGTGGGCAGGTGGATATCGCCGTCCCCGACGCCCTGACCCGCGGCTTCCTGCCCCGCCTGCTCCGCGCCATGCGCACGACCCATCCCGGCATCACCATCTGCACCCATGTCCTCGACAACAGCCGCATCCAGAACACCCTGATCGACGGTTCGGTCGATCTCGCTCTACTGCTCAACCCGACCCATGCCCGCGGCCTTCTGGTTCGCGCGCACAAGGATTTTCCGCTCGGCTTCGTCTGCCTGCCGAACCATCCCGTCGCCGAACGCAAAAGCGCCCGTTTCAGTCTGGCGATGAATTAT
Organism: Gluconobacter sp. Dm-73; assembly: GCF_018256215.1. Classification (NCBI taxonomy): domain Bacteria; kingdom Pseudomonadati; phylum Pseudomonadota; class Alphaproteobacteria; order Acetobacterales; family Acetobacteraceae; genus Gluconobacter; species Gluconobacter sp. Dm-73. The sequence goes on from NZ_JAERLW010000003.1 coordinate 379,057, forward strand.
CCCATGATTATGCCCGAGCCCCCGCTTGCCCTGCACCGCCAGATCGACATTCTTCAGATCGACAGCAATCTCAACATCCATGCCGCTGCGTCCTCCGACAATATCCAGATGATCAAGTCTCTGGTCCGCGAGGGCATCGGCCTCGGAATCCTCAGCGCGCTCGACGTCATGGAAGAGGTCACACGCGGCGAACTGGCCTTCATTCCGATTTCCAACCACGACCTCGCCCCTCTGACGCTCGCCCTGTGCGTGGACCACTCCCGCCAGCTTTCCGGTGCCGCCCGACTGGTGATTTCCGAACTCGAAAAAGAGTTCCTCTCCCCCACCACACAGCCCCAGCCCACGGCCTGATTTCCCGCCCCGAAAAACCGCGTCATACGGGAGACATAGACTGTCACATTTTTGCACCACCCTAAAAACGGCAATGCCCCGGCCTTCATTTTATCTTTGATGGAGATAGGCCATCCGTTTTACATCCACGTTTCGAATAAATACCGTTTCCAAAGTGCACCTTTTGGTGCGACAGACGCAGGAGCCCGGCAGCATGAAAGACAACCATCAGTCCCGCGGCTCCGGATCACGCTCCGGCTCACTGGGCTACAGACGTCAGCTTCTCGCCGTCACCTGTCTCGCCGGCAGCGTGCTCGCCGCTTTCGCAACGCCAGCCCGCGCCGCACAGCCAGCGAAACACCACACCCCGCGCCATCAGACCTCCAGCCGCAACGCTCCGAAAGCGGCCCGGCCCCCGTCACGCACAGCCGCTGCACCGCGCGCACCCCATGCGCTTGATGCGTCTGCTGCCGAAACGGTTTCTGTCACGTCCTCGCGCCGCGCGCTGAACGGCGGCGGCGGTATGATGCGCGTCGAAACCGCCCCCCACGCCGTGCAGACCGTCACCAAGGAATTCATCGACATGCGCGCGCCGACCAGCACGGCGCTCGACCTGATCCAGAACCTGCCAAGCCTCAACGTTACGACGCCGGATTCGTCGGGCATGCAAGGCGGCCAGATCCAGTCCCGCGGCCTGACGGATCTCGATATGGGCCTTCTGGTGGACGGTGCCCCGGCAGCTGCGGCAAAATATCTGAGCGAGAACGTCGACTCCGAAAACGTCGAGAGTGTCAGCGTCACGCCCGGTTCCTCTGCCACGGATCTACCCGTCATGTCCGCCGCCGGTGGCGTCATGAACGAGGAAACACGCACCCCGTCGCAAAAACGCGGCGGCCTGATCGACTTTTCCTACGGCACCAACAACCTCTCGCGCGAGTTCCTCCGTCTGGAGTCCGGCGAAATCGGCCATAGCGGCGTGCGCGGTTATTTCTCGTTTTCCAACACCCATGCCCGCTCTTGGATGGGTGCTGGCACCAACCAGCGCAAACACATCGATTTCGGCCTCCAGAAAGACTGGCATAACGGCTCCAACGCCAAGTTCTTCCTGTCCTGGAACTCCGCCGACTTCGTCATCGACAACTACCCCACCTCCGACCAGTTCTTCCGCTACAAACACACCGGACAGGGTTATGGCCGGACGGATGATCGCAAGAGCAACAACTACTGGGGCAACAACAACGACCACTGGAACCAGATTTTCATCTCGGCCCCGGTTCATATCGTTCTCCCCTCGCACCTGTCGTTCGACATCCATCCCTATTTCAGCTTCGGGCAGGGCTGGGACGCCTCTCCGGGCGGCACGACGACCGATGCCGCAGGTGTAACACGCGGCCTGACGAACTACTTCCTGCAGAACGAATACCGTTCGGTCGGAACGATCACGAAACTCAACTGGGAAATCGACCGGCACAACACGTTCTCGGTCGGCTACTGGTATGAAAACACCCAGACGATCCAGTCCTACCCCAGCAGCTATCAGATGGCGGACGGCAACGCACCAAGCCCCAACTGGGCCGCGTACCAGATTTCCGCTGGCGACAAACAGACGGCGGGTTACGAAATCCAGTCCCTGTTCGTGCATGACACGGCCAAGTATTTCAACGATCACCTGACGGTGGACGCCGGGTTCAAGTTCGTCATGACGAACATCTGGAACAAGGATTATTACGGCCGTCAGGAAGCCAACCGCACAGCCCCGCTGCCGCAGCTTTCAATCGGCTACCGCATCAACAACCACCATCAGGTCTATCTGAACGTGGAAGGCGACTACCGCCAGCCCAGCGCGGTCGATCTCGGCTGGCTCTACACCAGCGTCGCCATTCCCAAGAACCAGTATTCCATCAAGGAAGAACTCGGCTACCGCTACCACGACGATTACATCGTCGCCGATGTCGCGTTCTTCAACTACAACCTCACCAACCGCATCGTAGACCAGTATGTCGGCATGAACAGCTACAAGCCGTTCAATATCGGCAGCCAGCAGATGCGCGGCTTTGACGTCATGATCGCCGGACGCCCGATCCACGGCTTCAGTCCTTACGCCTCCGTCGAATATCTGCATGCCTCACAGGACAGCAACGTCTTCGATCCGTATCTGAACACGATGCTGCATTCCAAGGGCACGCAGGCCGTCATGGCTCCGCATGTCATCGCGAATTTCGGCCTGACCTACACCTACAAGGGCTTCTTCGCGAACGGCACCGTCCACTATACCGGCCCGCAATCCGTCAGTATCGCCGGCGACCAGCGCATTCCGGGCTACGTCACCGACACGCTCTCGATGGGCTATCACTTCAAGCCCTTCATGTTCGCGCAGTCCCCGACCTTCCGCCTGAACTTCACCAACCTCACCGGCTCGATCGTCCGCACCGGCGCCATGGGCGCGGTCTATAGCGCCAAGGACCCGAGCACGGTCCATAGCGGCAATCTGGCGCCCTATACCGGCTACGGAAACTCTTTCATGGTTTCTCCGCGCTTTTCCATGACCGGAACAATCTCCACCGCGTTCTGACCGGAAGGGACGGGGCACGCGCCTCGTCCCAAAACCACGTCTCCTCCGCTGCGTTCCCGCAACACGGCCCCACATCCCTGTGGAACGGAGGAGACCCCCCAATGCCCTTCGGCATGATTTCCAGAAAACAGTCCGCCAGCTCAGCCCTACTTTTCGGCACAGCGCTCGCATTATTCTCGGCAGCACAGGCTGCCCCGATCCCGACCGAACCCGCGCAGGACAACTCTGGCGTTACGATCATCGAAGATTCAGACGCCGTGGCATGGCAGCCCGCGCCTGCCATGTTCCCTCACGGAACGAAAATCGCCATCCTGACAGGCGACACCACAAAACCCGGCCCCTTCACCCTGCGCGTCATGATGCCCGCCGGATCGTTCATCCCGCCCCACACCCATAATCTGGACGAAATGCTGACCGTCATCAGCGGCAACATCCAGCACTTCGTAGGGCAGAACATCGACACAACACAGCAGCGCGCGCTCGGCCCGGGCGGCTTCGTCCATCTGCCGGTCAACGTCCCGCACGCCATCAAGGCCGGACGTCAGGGCGCCGTCCTTCAGGTTTCAGGAACGGGCCCGTTCAGCATGGCCTACGTCAATCCGCAGGACGACCCGCGCAATACGGGCCGTTGAATCGTTCCAGACGGCCCGAATATCGCAACGTCATTTCCCGATTGTCGAGAGCACAATACCCGGCGTCAGGATCTGCGGCAGCACAACGCCATCCTGATGCGGCGCATAATAGATGTAGAACGGCACACCATCACGCCCATGCGCCTTGAGGAACGCGCCGATCGCCGCATTGCGGTTCGTCCAGTCCCCTTTGAGGAACACGATCTTGTGGTCCCGGAAAGCCTGCTGAACGGATGGCACATCCAGCGCCACACGCTCATTGACCATGCAGGTGATGCACCATGACGCCGTCATGTCGATGAACACCGGCTTGCCCTGCGCCCGAAGCTCGGCCAGACGCGCCTCGGAGAATGGTTCGATCCCAGAGTCCGAGGCACCCACGACCACAGGAACCGGCGCGGCCCGCAGCCCCTGCGCCAGCGCGGCTCCACACACCACAACACACAGCACAGCCACGATCCGGCAGAACGCCACTGTCCCACGGCCGCCTTCCAGCATGGACCGACGCTGCCCAACACCATAAATCCAGCCCGCAAAGCCCAGAAGCACAACGCCCCCGGCCGTCAGCGCCACAAACGTCACGCCCCGCTGGATTGCCGCCACCCAGAGCAGCCACACACAGGTCGCAAACAGCGGAAACGCCAGAACCTGCTTGAGAATACCCATCCATGCCCCCGGCTTCGGCATTTGCGACGCCACACCCGGAACCCCGGCCACAAGAATATACGGAAACGCCAGCCCCAGCCCCATCGACAGGAACACCAGAACCCCCATCACCGGCGGCCCACCCAGAGCCCCGGCAATGGCGACCCCCATGAACGGCGCCGTGCAGGGCGTCGCCACAATGACCGCCAGCAGGCCCGTCATCATGTCCCCACTCCGACCGCCCCCAGTCTGGACCTGACCCAGACGCCCGGCGCTGACTTCAAACACACCCAGCAGGTTCAGCCCCATCAGAAACAGCAACCAGCACACGCCGACCACAAATCCCGGCGACTGGAACTGAAAGCCCCATCCCGCCGCAGACCCGGCCAGACGTAGTCCGATCATGACAATGCCCAGCGCCGCAAAAGCCCCGGTCACGCCCAGCGTATAGAACAGCGCACTCTGAAGCTGCGCCCCCCGTCCAGCACCGCCCATTTTCGCCAGAGACAGCGCCTTCATCGCCAGAACCGGAAACACACACGGCATCAGGTTCAGAATCAGGCCGCCCACAAAAGCAAACAGCAGAACCCGCAGCCAACCCGCGCCCGTCGGCACATCCGAAGCCGGTGCCGCATCCGCCTGCACAGGAGCCGCAGCAGACGCCCCACCAACCGGGCGGGCCTCAATCTGCAACGGGCTTTCCTGCCCCGCCGCATCCTTGAGCACGACCACACCCAGCAGCGGCTTATCCCGATGCGCCGATTTCAGGAATTTCAATCCAAGCGTGAGCTGGCCGTCCGAAACATGCAGAGGTTGTTCCGCGACCTGATCGATCACGCCCCCATCCTGCGGCAGGAACCACGCCTGCGACACGGATGCCGCAGACAGCCCCTTGCCTGAAAGCGTCAACACACCATCGCCCGACACACTGGCCGCAAACGGCGACGCCACTGGCGTGGCAGCCTCGGCCTTGCGGAACAGATCCGCCTGCACCCCGCCTTCCGGCACATCAGCCGCCGAAGCAGGAAGCATCAGCGTGAAATCGCCGCTCTCTGGAATGCAGACCTGCGCGCAGACAAGCCATTCCGCGTGGGCGTGAAGCGTCGTCCCGCCGACCCCCTTGAGAACCAGATCCTCCGGCAGCGTCACTTCATTAATATAAGCGTAGGACATGAGGCCGCCCTCGCTGATCCGCACGGGCACCGGCCAGTGGATCGGACCACCCTTGCCCGTCGCAGCGCCGTCCGCCGTCACATCCAGCGTCGGGGTGTCTCCGGCGTCGCCCGGATTGATCCAGTAAGTATGCCAGCCCGGCTTGAGCTGAAGCCGCAGCCCAACCCGAAGATGCTGGTCCGGCCCGACCGCATCGCGATCCGTGACAAGAGTCGCGGTGTCGTTCGCAGACGCAACCGGCGCACTTTCCGCCGCCCGTGCGGACACGGAACCCAGACCCAGAACCCCTGCCAAGAGCAGGGCCGACATGCTGAACATTCGATGCAAGACAGGCTCATTCCACGTTTTCAGAAAACAGCCCTCACCATATCACTGACTGAAACGAAAAGCAGGACCCTTCCGGTCGTGAAACCGGAAGGCCCTGAAAACCCCGTGTTACGGGATCAGCTTCTCAGCCCGCAGCCGCGTGAACAGATCGGTGAAAGAGTCCGGCGTGTACTGATATCCCGCAAACCCCGCGAGGCGGCTTTTGCTAATATCCGTCACACATTCGACCGGTCGCCCCAGATCGGCATCCGTATGCCAGGCCGAAGCCAGCCGTTCGATCCGGCTCTCCGCAAGCCCGTACTTCGTGGCAATCCGCTCCCAGAGCTCCGCATCCCCCGCAAGCGTCTCTTCAAGGGACGTCGCATGGCCGGGATATGGTGCAGCCTCAATTCCGAACAATTCCGCCAGACGCGGCCAGAGCCATTTCCAGCGGAACACATCCCCGTTCACGATATTGAACGCCTGATTGCGTCCCCCCGCCTCGGTCGAGGCCCAGAAAAGCTGCCGCGCCAGTTGCCGCGCATCGGTCAGATCCGTCAGGGCGTTCCACTGCACGGGAGATCCCGGAAACACGAAAGGCCGTCCGGTCTCGCGGCAGATTGTCGCATAGACCGCCAGCGTGCTGCCCATGTTCATCGCATTGCCAACCGCATAGCCGATCACGGTATGCGGACGATGCACACTCCACGAAAACCCGTGTCGTGCGGCGGCTTCATAAAGCGCGTCTTCCTGATCGTAATAGAAATTGGGCAGATCCAGTCGGGGCGCATCTTCGCGGAACGGCGTCACCGGCGGCTCACCGGACGCATAGGATTCGAACGGACCAAGATAATGCTTCATGCCCGTCGTCAGCGCCGCATGAACCAGAAGCCCCGACTCCGGCAGAGCGGCGAACACATTGCGGATCATCGCGGAATTGACGCGGCAGTTCTCTTCCTCCGTCTCCTGACGCAGCCAAGAGCAGAAAAACACATGGCTCGGCCGCAGATCCCGCAGCGCATGCGTCAGCGCTGGCAGATCCAGCAGATCGGCCTCAACCGGCAGCACGCCCGCCATGTCATGACGCGGTCTGCGCGCCAGACCATGCACGGTCCAGCCTTCGGCCACGAGACGCGCCGCAATATTCTGGCCAACAATACCGGTCACCCCGACGACCAGCGCGGTCCGGGCTGAAGCTCCAGCAGGGGCAGGAACAGAAGATGTCATGGGATTTTTCCTTTGCAGAAAACAGGGTCTGCTCCACATCTTGGAGACGATCCGCATTTCCACCAGACGGCACCTTTTCGTGCCCTGGTGACCAAAAGGTGCCCACTTCATGACCCCGCCGCTGCCCGAACAGTACCGTCAGGCACCCTTCGCCGAAGACTGTGCGCCCCGCCGGATCCTGAGGCTTTTCAGCGGAAAATGGACCACCATGATCCTGCACACGCTGCATCTTCTGGGCGGCACGGCACGCCCCGGAAAGCTCCAGCGCAGCATCCCCGGCCTGTCGAAAAAAATGATGACCCAGACCCTGCGCGAACTCGAAACACAGGGCCTCATCCGCCGCAACGTCCGGCAGATCATGCCGCCCCATGTCGATTACAGCCTGACGGATCTGGGGCAGACCTTCGTGGAACCGGTGGAGCTTCTCTACCACTGGGCCATCAGAAACGCCGAGGCCCTCGACCGGCTGATGCCCGACGACAGACCCCTTTCCGAATAAAACACCCACAGGAAGAGGGGTAGGACAGAGCCACCCCCCTGTGCCATGTTTGCACATAACAACCGCCCTCGGCGGACCACCCGGTGCGGATATCAGACCGCAGCCCAGAACGCGTAATCTCAAGGACCCAACAGACCGATGCCGTCGATCCCCCGTCCCGATCCGTCCGCCTCACCCCGCCCGCGAACCGGACGTGCCGTCCTCGGCCTCTTCCTCTTTCTGCTCCTCGGTTTTCTGGCGCCCGCCCTTCCGGCAAAAGCCGCCGACAGCACCCATCCCCTCAGCCAGCAGGAAGCCCAGCAGCTCCTCAACGTCCTGAACAACCCCAAGGAACGGGACGCCTTCACCCACACCCTTGACCTGATGGCCCGCGGCCTTCCGGTCGCAGCCTCAACCCCTGCCGCAGCCCCCGCAAAAGCCGCACCCGCCAAAACCGTCGCCGATGTACCGCCCGACATCCATACCGGCCTGAGCAGCATCCGCCTTCAGGCTCTTGGCTATCTGCATAATTTCCTCGATCTGTTCAGCGACCTCGGAATCGTTGGCCGATGGGCCCACACGACCCTTGCCTCCCCCGATACCCGCAGCACGATCCTGCATGCCTTCGCAGGCGGCATCGTGGTCATGCTCTGCGGCGTGGCTCTGGAGCGGATCGTCGCCCTGAGCCTGCACAAACCGCTGGTTCAACTCACGCAGAACGCCGAAAACCGGGAACAGCGCAACACCGTCGCGAACGAAGACGCCGCAGCGCATGACCCCATCGTCGATGGCTCCAGCGAAACCCGCGCCGCCGACCAGCGGCGTCAGGTCGAAACCCTGCGCTTCCTGTCCCGCGTCCCCTATGCGCTCGGACATTTCGCGCTAAAAGCCATCCCGGTCCTCGTTTTTCTGGCCGTCGCCTATCTGGCCGTTCTGGTCCTCCCCTGGAGCGCCAAGACCGACAACGTCATCATGACGCTCGCCAACTGCTACGCCGCCGCCCGGATTCTCTATCTTTTCGTCGAAACCGGATTCGCGCCCCGCTCCCCCACGATCCGCCTCCTGCCCGCCACGGACGCCACCGCCTTCCTGCTGACCCGCTGGTGGAACGTGCTGGTCGCAGCCCCCGCCATCGTCTTCTGCCTGTCCACACTGGGCAGCCAGTTCAATCTCTCGCCGCGCGGCACGGATGCGATGATCCGCGGCATCATCCTGATCGAACACATCCTGATCGCCGTCTTCATCTGGCGGGTCCGACACCTCGTTAGCAGCGCGCTTCAGCCGCGCGCCGTCCCCAACACCGCGATGTGGACCTTCATTGTCGCCATCACGCGCCTGTGGTGGGTCCCGGCCATGTTCCTCGACGCCTCCCTCTGGATCGTCTGGGCCGCCCATCTTCCAGGGGGCTATCGCTGGATTCTCGACACCACGGGCATTACGATCGGCATTCTCGTCGCATCCCGTCTGATCGCCGTGCTCGCCTACGGCCTTCAGGACCGCTTCTTCCGCATCAACCCCGTCCTGACCGAACGCTTCCCCGACATCCAGAAACGCGCCGACCGCTACTACCCCTTCGCCCGGCGTATCCTGACTGGCGCCATCCTCTTCCTGACCCTGATCGCCATGACGGAAGCCTGGGGTCTGCCCACGTTCGGCTTCTTCATCAAAAATGCCGTCGGACGCCATCTGCTCGACGCCGTCCTGACCATGCTGGTCGCCCTGAGCATCGCGGTCACGATCTGGGAAATCATCAACGCTTTCCTCAGCCAGCAGCTCACCCGTTTCGAAAATTCGGACCAGTTCGCCCGCGCAACCCGCCTGCGCACGGTGCTGCCCATCATCCGCACCGTCCTGCTGGCCATCATCATCATCATCGTCGCCGTCACAACGCTCTCGCAGATCGGCATCAACGTCACCCCGCTGCTCACCGGCGCAGGCATCATGGGTGCGGCCATCGCCTTCGGTTCGCAAAGTCTGGTCAAGGACTTCATCACGGGCTTCTTCATGCTCGTCGAAGACGCCATTCAGGTCGGTGACTGGGTCACGACCGGCGGCGTTTCAGGAACGGTGGAAAACCTCTCGATCCGCACCGTGAAGGTTCGCGACATCAACGGGGACCTTCACATCATCCCGTTCTCGTCCGTCTCCTCGATCGCCAACACCGCGCGCGGCTACAATCAGGTCATCGTCAAACAGCAGCTCGACCTGTCCGAAGACTTGCCGCGCGTGACAGCCATCATGACGAAAACCCTCAAGGAAATGCGCGAAGATGCGGTCTTCGGCCCCATGATCCTGTCGGACTATAACGATCTGGGCGTGGACAACAGCGACAGCGGCGGCGCCACCCTGCTCGGCAGCTTCCGCACGGCACCGATGATGAAATGGAAGGTCAAACGCGAGTTCTACCGCCGCATCACCAACCAGCTCGCCGCCGCCAGCATCAAGTTCTACACCGGCACATCCTACTTCACGACGCCGCCCGGCAACGCCATGCGCATCACCACGGACGCCCCGCTTCCCATCCCGGCCAACGACGCCCCCGAAAACAACGCCCCCGGTCAGGCCTGACCCCGAACCGGCTCCTCTCAGGAGCCGGTTTTTTATTGCCGGGAAGCCTAACCCTTAATCATTTAAATAAAGTCTTGCATTGCCGTGCGGACAGGCTCATTCTGCCCACACATTATCGAGAACCTTCCTCCCGGTTCCCCGCAGACGATTTCCCGGCCCGATCTTCCCGCGGCCCCGCATCGCCCGCCGATCGGCGAGGATCACGCCAAGGAATTCAGCGATGTCTCTTGTCCTGGTCTCACCAGAGCCGTCAGCCGCCGACCCGAAAACCACGCCCTCCGCCGAAACTCCAATGGAGCGCCCTGACCCGACCGTCCTCGCCGAAAAGAACCGTCAGGAAGAGCAGGTTCTGAAAAAGCGCTTCATCGGCATGGTCCTCGGCCTCGTCTTCGCGCATGTCTACGTCGCACTCGCGCTGGCCTATTCCTACATGGACAGCCACAACCACCTGCACACCTGCTGGCTGCCGCTGTTCGGCGCCTTCATCTGCGGGATGATCTTCGTCTTCCACGTCTCGATCTCGTAAGCCGGAGAGACCCGCATGTCCCGCACAGTCCGCCACGCCTGGCTCCAGCCTTTCCTGTCCACAACGCTGTGGACCCTCGTCCTGATCGACATCGCCGTCATGACCTATCTGGAAAATCAGGATTTCTTCAAGGATTACGCCGGCTGGGCCTGGCCCTCCGTCCTGATCACCGGAATCATCGGCTACTTCATCGGCCCTGCGATCGACCGCCTGTTCACCAGAAAATCCCCAAGCCAATAAGCCCGAGCTCATAAAAATGACTATCCCATCAGACCTGCCGGATCAGGAATACCGCCGCCTCTTTCCACAACTGGCCAGCTACGGCGCCGGTCCGTTCGGGGAGGATGTCGACACATTCGGCGAAACCCTGATGGACGTCATTCAGGACGTGACGGAAACCCGGACTTTCCTCACCCGGGCCGCAGCCATCCGCGAACTCGAAATCCTGCTGGCCTGCAACGAGACCGATCTGGCCCGGATCACATGGGCCCTGATCGCTTTCGATCCGGTTGCGCGGTTCAATGATCAGACTGCCTGGCTCCCGGAACACTCGGCTCCGTTTCCCAGCCTCCACGACTTCTGGACAGCCCTGTTACAGAGCCTCGAAATCGGACCTCCTCCCTGGCCGGACACTTCAGCCCGCCAGCTCGGAGGCTGCGTTATGGAGCGTCATATCGCCCTGACAGACTCGGATATCGAAGAGCGGTTTGACCGCGAAAAACTCCGCTCCGTTTCTTTCTTCCACACAAAGGAAGACGCAGAACGTGCCATTCTCCAGACGCTTCAGAGCAACGGGGACGCAATCGACGCATGGCTTTCCGAAACGCCTAACGGTATGCGCGAGAGCTTCGAACAGGATTTTCCCGAAGGCGTCGGCATTGTCATCACGGAACAGGATCGCCGCCCGACACCCGGCAAAACACTGTCCGTCACCCTGACCAAGCGCGAACTCCGCGGAATGGCCTATTATATCGAGACCATCAGGATCTACGCCTGACAAAAAAAGGGGGAGAGCAGAACGCTCCCCCCCTTTTCAGACCTTACCGCAAAATCCCCGTATGCCCGACGCTGTAGCGTCCCGGCTGCGGCCAGACCGTCAGACCATGCGGCTCCGCGCCAACCGGGATCTTGCGCATCGCCCCCGTATCGGTGTCGATCGCATAAACCACATCGTCGAACCGGCCCGACAGCCAGAGCAGCTTGCCGTCCGCGCTGACATTGCCCATGTCCGGGCTACCGCCACCGGGGATCATCCAGGTCTTGACGACCTTGTCCGTCGCAAAATCGATGACCGAAACGCCACCCGGCCCATGCTTCGGACCATGAATGCGGTGTGACCCACGATTGGCGACATACATCATCTTGCCGTCACGGCTCGGATACAGGCCATGCGTACCGATACCCGTCGGAATGAAGCCGGTTTCCTTGAAGGAATCCCCGTCCACGACGAACACACCGTCCGCCATCATGTCCGCGACATAGAACTTATGACCATCCGGCGCCGTCAGGATGTCCTGCGGCATCCCGCCCTTGGACAGCTTCAGCATCCCGATCATCTTCAGGTTCACCGTATCGACCTTGGCAACATAACCGCCGAACTCGCAGGTGAAGATCGCGTATTTCCCGTCGATGGAAAAATCGGCGTGATTGACGCCCTTGCATTCCGGCGTCTCGACCGAGCCTTTCAGCTCCATCGTATGCGGATCGCGGAAGTCCAGACGCTTGTGCGCCTCGGCCACCGTGATCGCGTATTTTCCGTCCGGCGTGAAATACATGTTGTACGGATCATCCACGGCAATGGACGGACCCGGCTTGGCCGTCGCCGGATTGATCGGCGTGAGCGACCCGTCCGGACGGCCTTCGCTGTTATTCGTCACCCACAGCGTCCGCAGGTCCCAGGACGGCACAACATGCTGCGGCGAATGCCCGACCGGGAACGTGTCCACGACCTGAAAAGACGCCGGATCAATGACGGAAACGCTGTCTCCGCGCAGGTTCGGCACATAAACGCGGGCCGGGTCCTGCGCGATTGCGGGCGAAATATGGGACGGGGTCGTCTCGCTATAGATGTTCTTCGGATCGATCACAGGCGGCATCCCCGGAATCGTCTGGATGCCGGACGCCGCAACCGGGGCGACCGGCGCGGACGCATCGGCCGGAACCGGAACCATCGGCGCGCTCGGAGAATAGTCCTGCGCATGGGCCGCGGCAGCTCCCAAGGTAGTTCCCAGCAGCGTCATCGCCACCAGAAGAGGAGTCTTGAAGGTCATGGATGGCTCCTTTGGAAAGACTGGATTGCCGCAACCGCGGTCCGGATCTGCATCTCCGTGCCGATCCTGCCGAGTTCGGCCGATGCCCGCCGCGGATCGCCACCATAGACGCCCTCGGCCACACCCGGTTTCGAAGCCTTGCGCAACGCCTCCTTATGCACAAGCGACGGATCAACCGCCAGCATCAGCGACGTATCGCTCAGCTCCGCATGAAGCCCCACTTCCGCGCCATAACCCTGCGCACGCAGGGCATCGGCATACTGATGGGGCACGACTTCATAATAATCCCGCACATAAAGCACGGCGGCCTGACCCTTCCAGGCCCGGTTCAGCTCCTGCGCCACCTGCGCCATGAAAGACTGGTATCCCCCATGGTCGCCCAGCAGCACGATCCGCCTGAACCCCTGAACGCGAAAACTCTCCGCAGCGCCCTTGAGCAGCCCCTCGAACACGGCAGGCGGCACGGAAATCGTGCCCGGAAACTTCATGTGAGACGTGCGCGGGCTGGTCGAGCCCTCCGGCACATAGGCCACAACAGGCGCCACCAGCGTATGCCCGGCCTGAACGGCAATCGTATCCGCCAGAACCTGAGCCCGTACATTATGCTTGCCGACCGCGATATAAGGCCCGCTCTGCTCGGTCCCGCCGACAGGGATGATGACGGTATCGGTCCCTGCCTTCACATCCTGCGCCACCTCGGTCCAGCTCCGGCACGCAAATTCCGCCTGAAGCGCCAGTCCGGTGCAGTGTGCGCCGCCCTCGTCCAACCCCTGCGCCTGCGCGAAACCCGCAGACAGCCCGATCCCCGCACAGAACAGGGCAGAACGACACGACAGACGAAGCAGGTTGAACATCAGGGCCGGAACACCTCTGGCAATGGCTGCCCTTCCCTACCCCATCTTCCCCTTCCTGTTCCAGAGGCCGCGTTTCCAAACCGGCCCTTTCAGAAGACGCCGGTCTTTTCGCAAACGCATCATGCAGTATAAGACATCATGCCTTTTCCGATTTCCTACGACCCCGATCCTGTCGACAGCGCCGCCCACCTGATTCAGGTCGCGCTTACGCCGGTTTTCATGCTCTCCGGCATCGGCACCCTCATCAACGTCTTCAACACCCGTCTGGCCCGCGTCACGGACCATCTTGAAGACGTCCGCAAGAAACTCGGCACTCCGAAAACGGACGATACACCCGTCGATCCCATCGACACGCCCGCCCGCCTGCGAAACCAGCAGGCCCGACTGCATCGCCGCGTCTTCGTTCTGGACGCCGCGATTCTCCTGAACGGGATCGGAGGCGCTTCAACCTGCGGCGCGGCCATGGCGCTGTTCGTAGGCTCTCTGCGCGATGCTTCGACTTCGGCATGGCTGCTGGCGTTTTTTGGCATAGCTCTCGCCTGCACCGTCGGATCGCTCATGTTCTTCCTCGCCGACACCCTCCTGAGCTGGCACGGCCTGCGCCATGACAGCGATCTGAGCCTCAACGCGGAATAAGCCGTCGCGCAATTTTATTTCAAAAACCACCGGGAACGGTACTGTTTTCCGAAAGAAATCCGGGCAATTCCCCTGATCGCGTTTTACTTCATCCTTGATGAAATAATCGCATCTTCGTAACGGAAACCTCCGTTCCACAAAGACGGCGAAAGTTTAAAAAGCATTTATGCAGGAAATGCAGGTCTGACCCTGCATCTGTATTTGTTGCTTCGAACATCGATTCTGGAGTTTCTCCCGCTGCACGCCGCAAAACGGCAGACAGATCCACACGGAGATTTTCCAGATGACGTCCATGACCCTGATCCACCTGATCGGCCTTCCCACCAGCCTTCTCGCACAGTTCTCGATGGTTGCCTTCGTTCCGATGATCGGCGCCCTGATGATTGCTACGGTTGCTGCTGACCGCGTTTCCGAGAGCTGATCACAGTCTTCTCGGGACAAGCCCGGCCTCGCGCCGGGCGTCCCGCTCCGGCCCTTATTGCCGAACAGACAGATAGGATTGCGGATCCAGCCGGCGGCGCCACAGATCGCACAGCCAGCAGAAACTGATCCCCACCAGCATTCCGACCGATGTTGACCCGACCCAGTCCGGCGGCAGAAACGACATCATTACCCCCGCCAGACCAGCAATCGTCCAGTTCAGCGTTCCCATCAGCGCCGCAGCCGCGCCCGCCTGATGCCCGTGATGCGTCAGCGCCAGAATGCCCGCATTCGGCCCGATAAAGCCCAGCGAAAATGTGGTGCACCAGATCAGCGCGCACAGGATCCACGGATTCTGCGGCCCCGCAAATCCGCTCAGACACACCACCACCGCCAGCGCACAGAATAGCAGAACCGCCAGCATTGCGGTCTCCATCACCCGCGTGAACAGGAAACGGTTTGCCAGCTTGGCATTCACCTGCGAACCAATGATAAAGCCGATTCCGTTCAGTCCGAAGAAAATGGCGAACAGATGCGGCGAGAAGTGCAGAATGTTCTCAAACAGCGCAGGCGCATTCGACAGATAGGCAAACATCGTGAAGGTCGCAAAGCTCACGACCATGACCGCAGAACAGAACAGCGGCTCACGCAACAGGTCCCGGTAACGCGCCACCATCCCGCTGACCGGCAGCGCAAAACGCCGGTCCAGGGGCAGCGTCTCGGGCAGCAGAAACAGCGTGCAGAAAAACATCACGACGCCGAAGACCACATTCGCCCAGAAAATCAGCCGCCAGCTTCCCCAGTCCAGCAGAAAACTCCCGATCGACGGCGCCAGCAGAGGCCCCAGACCGAAAATCAGCATCAGCTGGGACATGAGCTTCACGCCCGCCGACCCAGTCGCCACATCCCGCACCATTGCCCGCGGCGCCACGGAACTGATCGCCCCACCCAGAGCCGCCACAAAGCGCAGCGTGCAGAACATGTGAAAACTGGTCGTCAGCGCCAGCCCGACCGAGGCAAGGGCATACACCACAAGCCCGAACAGGAGCGGCAGCTTGCGCCCATACCGGTCGCAGAGCGGCCCCAGCGTGAATTGCCCGATCGCCAGCCCCGCCAGCCACGCCGTCAGCGTGAGCTGCGCCGAACCGGCCCCATGCCCCAGATCGTGCTCCAGCTCCGGAAAGGCCGGAAGATACATGTCCGTCGAAACAGGCCCCAGAATGAAGATCACACCGATCAGCACACGGGTCAGGCCATTCATCCCCTGTGGGGATGTCTGTTCGGAAAGCGACGTAACGGACACGCGGGCACCACGACTCAACAGAGCAAAAAACAGAAAACGGGCTTCTCCCACACAGGAGAAGCCCGTTCCATACTCAACGCCTTTTTATCCTGACTGACCAGCCCTGAAATTCAGGTCCAGCCCGTCATTGCGGAGACAGACGCAGGACTTACTTCGGCCAGTTGGCCAGAATGTCCGTGCGCACGCTCTGCGGCAGACCGACATAGTCGAGGCGGGCATTGTCTGCATCGCCGTGCTGGAAACCCCAGGTAAAGAAGTCACGAACAGCCTTGCCGGACTCCTTCTGCGCCGCATCGACCGGCACCAGAACGAACGTCGCCGTCACGATCGGCCAGGAAGACGCACCATCCGTGTCCAGCAGGTTCACGGCATAATGATCGGCATGAACCCAGTCAGCAGCCTTGGCGGCTTCCGTGAAGCTGGCCAGCGTCGGCGCGACGAACGCACCGCTGTGGTTCTTCATCTGGGCAATGTTCAGGTGGTTCTGCGCGGCATAGGCGTACTCGACATACCCCAGACCACCTTCCGTCTGACGCACCAGAGCGGCCACACCGTCATTGCCACGCGCACCCGAACCGCCCGGCCAGGCGATGGACGTACCGGCACCGAGCTTCTGCTTCCAAGTCGGGGAGACCTGCGACAGATAGGACGTGAACACAAAGCTCGTGCCCGAGCCATCGGCACGGTGAATCGGAGCCACATCCGTATCCGGCAGCTTCAGACCCGGGTTCAGGGCCTTGATGCGATCGTCATCCCAGGTCGTGATCTCACCGTCATACAGCGCAGCCAGTGTCGGACCATCCAGACGGAGCTGGCCCGGAGCCAGACCCGGCACATTCGCCACAACCACGATGCCGCTCATGACGGTCGGGAACTGGTACAGCTTTTCCTTGGCCAGACGCTCACCGTTCATTGGCTTGTCGGACGCACCGAAATCAACCGTACGGGCGATAACCTGATCCTGACCGGCGCTGGAGCCCACGCTCTGGTAGTTCACGGAAATACCGGCCTGGCTCTTTGCAGCCGTGCCCCATGCACCATAGATCGGTGCGGCGAAGCTGGACCCTGCGCCAGTGATGTCCGCAGCCTGCGCCGACGACACGAACGGGGTCATGGCAACAGTGCCAAGGGCCGTGGCGACGAGAAGACCGAATAGCGGAGCTCTGCTCTTGATCATGGGAATCCCTTATGGGGCGTGAAAACTGCCTCTTAGTAACGCTGGCACGGACACAGAAACAGTAGGGCCTACGTGATAGTTTCATGACAGCCATCACACACCCCCCAAGTGCCGAAATGTCACACTCCTCCCACCCCGACCCGCCGGTCAGCGCTTCCTTCGCAACAAAACTGACATATGAAATCCGGAACTCCCTGTTTTCCGGGGCTTTTCGCGCCTTCTGTCATGGAACTGTCATGTTCCCGTCATGAAACCTTCCCATTATTTCAAAAAGCGAATCAGATACCTGAACTGCGGAACACACGCCCTCCCCAGAAGGACGCACCGCAGCAATGGCTTTCTCTTTCCGTCGGACCACAGGTCTTCCCAAGGCCCTTTTGGCCACAACGACCCTGGTTTCCCTCCTCCCGCTTTGTGGCCACGCCCGGGCCGCCGACCAGATGCAGATCATGGAACGGCAGATCCAGGCCATGCAGGCCCAGCTCACCAGCATGAAGAAAGAACATGCTGAAGAAGTGAAGCGCGCCCGTGCCGTTCTGGCCCGCCAGCGGGAAGAAGCCGAAAACAACCCCTACGCCCAGCGTGGCCGTTATATCGGACAGCCACGCACGGCCGCACAGCCTCTGATCAGCGTTCGCCCGGCCAAGCCCGGCGCCGATGATGGTCGTCCGCCGTCAGACCGCGCTGACGTCTCCTCCTGGGCCGACTTCCAGCGCGCAACCGCCCAGGACGAAGAAGTCAGCGTCGGCGGCATCAAGGTCGGCTTCCCGGGCGGTCGCCCAACGATCCAGTCTTCGGACGGCGCCTATGCCCTCTCGATTGGCCTCGCCTATCATGAAGACTTCGGCGGCTTCTTCAATTCCGGACCTCGCGGCAACGACACCCGTGGTGCTTTCAACAGCTTCACCACCAACCAGCGCCGCCTGCGTATTCCGTTCATGTTCCGCTACAAGAACTGGGTCGCGGCCGTCACGCCTGATTTCGGCGCCAACCATAACGATGGTTATGTCGGCCTCTACGAAGGCAACCTGAACTACACCGGCTTCCGCAACACCATCCTGACGGTCGGCTATTTCCAGCCCCGCGTGACGGAAGAGGACGCCGAAAGCTCCAACGACTTCATGACGCTGGAACGTCCCAGCATCACGGATATGGTCCGTAACATCGCAGCGGGTGATGCCCGCTTCGTGGTCGGCGGCCTGCATTACGAGAAGCGCTGGTGGGTTGCCGGTTACTTCACCGGCCAGGAATGGGGTCACCGCAACGCCTCTGACATGAGCTCCACCTATTACGGTGGTGGCAGCGGATCCACGATAGACAGTCAGACGGGCGGTATGCTCCGCGCCGCCGGCCGTCCAATCGCCACCAAGGATGTGGATCTTCACGTCGGTGTATCGGCGATTGCCGCTTTCCGCCTCGCCTGCAACACCGGAGCTAACGCCAATTACTGCTCCCGTACGACGTCCTTTGGGCAGCGTCCGGAATTTGATATTGGTGAAGCCAGCCTCGTAGCGACGGGTTCAATCACCAAGGCTGCCCAGGTCTGGGCCGCAGGCCCGGAACTCGGGTTCCGCTGGGACCGCTTCCTCGTGAAGGGCGAATACTATCACGTTGGCGTTCAGCGTTCGCAGGCCAACCTGCCCGCGTTCAACTTCCAGGGCTGGTATGGTGCCGCTGCCTACACGATTTTCGGCAAGCCCCGTATGTATAACATCAAGGAAGGCGCATTCGGTGCACCTGGTGTCGGTGCGGATCAGGAATTCAACCCTGCGCTCAACCACTGGGGTGCCCTCGAAGCCGTGGCCCAGTACAGCGGCCTGGACCTGAACAGCAACATCAATGCCGCAACGGCCGGGATCACGAGCCAGAACGGCGTCAGCTACGTCCGGGGCGGCATGCAGAATGTCTATACCGGCGGCCTGAACTGGTACCCGAACCGCCATTTCCGCTTCATGGTGGACTACAGCCACTTCGTCACGTCTCGTAGCGTAGCCTCTGCCACCAACGTTTCCGGTCGCTCTGGCAACTCTTTCGCAGCCCGTATTCAGGCTGCGTTCTAAAACAGACCCGTTCCCCTCTCCCGGACTCCGGTCCGGGAGAGACCCCCAGCCCCCCACCAAACACCATTGCGTGCACCCCCGCATTCCCGATTGCGATCCACGCCCCGCACACAGCATGCTTCTGGTTCCACAACGAGAGAACCGGCTGATGCTCCCCAACGCAAAAACAGTTCTGCCCGCAGCAGCGCTCATCGCAGCCCTTCTGAGCCCCACCGCCCGCGCGCAAACACCCTCCCATATCGTCACCAGTCAGAAACTCGACTGGGAAACCGCCGCTGCCCTCGCCGCCGAAGCCGTGCGCCTCTGCGCCGCACAGGGCTATTCCGTCACCGCCACCGTCGTGGACACAACCGGTCATGAACAGGCCGTCGTCAAAGGCGATACGGTCCCGCTGCAATCGCTCTCCGTCTCCTACCGCAAAGCCTATACGGCCTATTCCTACGGTCTGGCCTTCAATAAAAACACAACCAGCGAACTGATTGCCGCAGGCGTCACCGGCCCCGCAAACGGCGCCCTGAACACCATCCCCGAAGTCCTGTTCGTGCCCGGCGGCGTCACCCTGCGCAGCGCAACCGATCATGCCATTCTCGGCGGCCTCGGCGTCTCCGGCGCACCCGGCGGCGACAAGGACGAAGCCTGCGCCCTGCGCGCCGTCGAAAAATTCCGCAGCGTCTTTCAGTAACGCGGCCATCAACCACACAATCAAAAAACCGTGGTCTTTTTATTGCAGCAGAATTTTCAGAAATATTCCGTGTATCCCCCCGGCCTTTACCGTGGAGTTCCCCTTTGCAGAACTTCCCGGTATTGTCCGGCTTCATTGAATACGTCCTGAAAGACTATCCTCTTGCTGCGCTGGTTTCTGGTTTCCATCCTGTCCCTTATCGTGCTCCTTCTGGCCCTGTTCGGCGCAGGATGGATCTGGATCGACCATCGGGACCTCGCCGCTTTCGCCACGCCACGGCTGGAAAAAAAGCTCGGCCGCGCCGTCCATATCGGCGCCCTGCACGTCCATCCGGGCACATGGCTGACCATCGACGCCGACGACGTCTCCGTCGCCAATATCGCCAACGGCACCCGCCCGCAGATGATGACGCTCGGCCATTTCGCCGCCCAGATCCGCCTGACCTCCCTGATCTGGGGTCCGCCTGAAGCGCGCAATATCGTTATTTCAAAGTTCTCCGGCCTGTTCGAGCGCACCCCCGCCCATCTGCCCAACTGGCGCTTCGGCCCCCACCAGAACGA